>NZ_CAXAPN010000039.1:0-69393 GCF_963971015.1 Pseudomonas sp. RA_15y_Pfl2_54 | reverse complement strand
CCCAAGCACTGGTCGCACTAGCCCGCAAGCTTGCCCGGGTGGTATTTGCTCTGTTGAAAAACCAGAGCGAATACTCACCTAAAGCGGTTTAGGGGCTAGGCATGAACCATAGAATCTCCCACAGGGTCATGGGTCAGCCAAACAATATTGGCAACGACACAAAACCTGTGGGAGCGAGCTTGCTCGCGAAGGGTGCGACTCGGTGTAAGGTCGGTCAGGACTCGTCGGAAGGATGCACGGGTGGCGGCTGCACCGGATGCACCTCACGCCCCCGCAACGCAGTGGCCACATACCCAAAGGCCCGCTTGCTCACCGCATAAATGCTGTGCCAGCCCGGCGGTGCCGGCTCGATGGCGGCATGCAACGCCCGCGCATAATCGAGCACCAGTCCGGGCGTCCAGGCCATCGCCTCGGCGCGTTTGCGCACTTGCGCGGCAACCCAGAACTCGGGGCTGAAGATGACTCGGGCAAAATCCAGCATGCTCGAATGCCCCCGATTCATCGCCCCTTCAAGGGCCGCTTCAAGGCTATGGGCGACGGCGCTGGAACAGTTGCGACTGGTGAGGTTGTACGTGCTGTTCTGCCGATACTCCGTCCAGAACGCATGCAGGCGCCGGGCGTCGTAATGGGCAAAACTGACCTGCACCGAAGACGGACACCAGTCCGCCACCTCGCCGGCATAGTCGGGCAGAAACCTGCCGGCGACATCGTTGTTCGGCGTCGCGCGTAGCAAGCGCACAAAATCTCCCGCCGAACGATCGATGTCGTCCTGCGGGTAATGGCTGATGTAAATGTCCGGGCCACATTCCAGCGCCGCATGGCCGGCGGAGATCACGCCGTTGATATCGACCGCCGCGATGTAGCGGTTGAGCAGGCGATTGCGCACCAGGGTGTCGTCGACGGTGCGGCTGGGGGTCCAGACGTGAATCAACAACGCGTCGCTGCTTGCCGGCGCACTCACTGCAGCAGGACTCGTCAGCGGCAGCTGGTTTTTGAAGCGCACGGCTTGCCGCAACAAGGCGCAACCGGTCAGGAAAAGGCTCATGCCAATGCAAAACGGCACCGTGCCCTTATACAGCGTCGGATACGGCTCAAGGATAAACACGCCAAAGCCGATTTCGAACAACCCCGCCAGCAGCGACACTTGCCAACCGACAAAGCGCACCACCAGCGCCGCCGCCAACCGAAAGCCGCCATCGAGTAGAAAAGCCCCACCAAACAGCACCGCCAGAATCAGCCCGGCGGCGTGTTGCCGGTCGACGATCAGCAGCCCCAGCAACAGAAACGCCAGTCCGCGCGCTCTGCGCAGGGCCGCAGCGGTCCCGGCTTGCGGTGCCGGCACCAGCAGCAGGATCAGCGCTTCGAGCAGCAACAGATAGCCGAAGAGATGCAGCGGGAAATACAGCACGCCGTCCAGCGCATCAATGAAGATGCCCACTCCGGCCGCGCCCCAGACGATGCCCGTCAACGCCAGCGCGGACCAACGCTTGCGGACGAATTCGTGACCGAGCAAGACCATACTCAAGCGGACCATATGACCTCTCTGGTGAACCGGGGGCCGCACAACCTGCACGGTTTTCAGGCTGTGGTGAGTCTAATACATCGCCGCGATTGCGCAGGCGCGCGAGCGTGTTCTAAGAATCGCCTGATGTCCATCGGTATACAGCGTGTTTAACGTACGCCGCTCTTTGGCCGACACGTATAGCCCCTTTCATGAAGCGAATAACTCTGCAGCGCCCCCTGCTCACTCTTGCCGTGGCGACATTGCTGGCCTGCGCGGCGGACGCGATGGCGGCGAATTGCAGCTTCAACAGTTCCCCTTCCACGCAAACGCTCAGTTACGGCGCCAGCCTGGCCAATGGCGGCCTGAACATCCCCGCCGACACACCGGATGGCACGGTGGTTTATCAGGAAACCGCACAGCAATCGAGCTCGCACAGTTGGTCGTGCAATGCGAGCTCGTTCTACGGAATAGCGGTCAATCCCGCGTTTGGCACCCCGACCAGTACCGTAACGACCTTCCCCCTGGGCAAGACCGGGCTGTCGTTCCGTATCTGGATGGGTATGCTGGATCGCTATGAGCCCTCGCTCTTTTCGGTCGCCTCAAATGGCTACGGCGTGATACCAGGCTCGATCCGCCTGGAAATCATCAAGTCCGGCCCGTTGGCGGCGCAGATCACGATACCGGCCGGCAACCTGGCCAGCCTGAAAGCCGGCGAGCTGATTCTGAATAACTTCAATCTGGCCAATGCGCTGGTGTTGAATGCGGCGTCCTGCCAGACCCCTTCCGTCCCGGTCGCGATGGGCGATGACTATCAACTCCAGGAGTTTAGCGACGCGGGCGCCAAACCCCGCACCGTGCGCTTCGACATCGCCTTGAACCAGTGCCAGACCGGCATCAAGAAAGTCACCTATTCACTCAAAGCCACCACGCCCGTCATCGACGCGACCAAGGGCATCGTCGCGCTCAACAGCACCTCCACTGCCAGCGGCATTGGCCTGCAATTGATGAACGACGTCGGGCAGCCTATCGCCTTCGATACCACCTACCCGTTCAACGCCTTCACCACCACCGGCACCGATTTCAAGATCCCGTTTACCGCCGCGTACTACCGTCTGCCCACGGGCGAACTCAAGGCCGGCAGCGCCAACACCGAAGTCACCTTCATCGTCAACTACCTCTAGCATTCTAAGGATCGTCTGATTTTCCCCGCTCCCGGCCCTCCCTAGAGTGCCGGGATGAGATTGAAGAACTACCTCCATCAGATCAGCCCGCTCCTGTCCTCGCCCGATGCGGCGCGGCGTCTGCTGCGCATTTTTGCCCTGGTGCTGCTGGTGGGCATTCTCGGCGGCGTCTACAGCTTCCTGCTGTTTACCTTCAATAATGAGATTTCCCAACGACGCAGCTACATGAGCAGTGCCATCGCCGAAGCGCACACCTTTTTCACCACCCGTGAAGCGCTGCTGGAGAGCCTGAGCCTGTCGGCCACACGCAAGGCGAAAATAAACGTGCCGGTGTCCGAAGAAGAAATCCGTCTGCTGCTGGGGCAAACGCCGGGCAAGCAATGGAGCATCTGGCTGACCCAGCGCATGCGCGATTACCTGAAAGCCAAGCAGCTCAATCTGCTGTATGTCAGCAACGGTGGTCATGTATTGCGTCTATACAACGCGACACCACTGGTCGCCGGCTTGCCACAGGCCACGCTGGATCAGTTGGAAGCGCTCAAGCTCACGGCGACACTGTCGGAACTGTGGCTGACCCATGCCGCAGACGGCCACTCGCGGCTGTACATCTTCATCCGCCTGGATGAGCGCGACGTCCACTCCGGCTGGCTCGGTCTGGAAATGGACGACCGTGAAGTCTCCAATGCCCTGAGCGACCACAGTGCCGGCGAGTTCACCATGTTCAACTCCCAAGGCAAACCGCTGTTCAGCAACAGCCACAAACCACCGCCAGAACAGCACCTACCGTTGCTGCGACAACAGGATTTCTTCGGCTTCGTCGGCGATGGCTGGATGCCCGAGCAATTGGTGTTGCGCAAGCAGCTGAAATCCTCGGACTGGCTGTTGACTTACTCCATCGACTTGCTGGCGGTACTGCGCGCCCTGTGGCCACAAATGCTCGGCGCACTGCTGTTCTGCGTGTTGAGTATCAGCCTGGTGTGCCTGTTGGTTCGCCGTCTGGAGCATCGTTTCATCACCCCGGCGATCCAGCGCATTCAGGCGCTGGTGGAAAGCGAACTGTTCAGCCGCGACGTGATTCAGACCGCGCCGGTGGCGCTGTGCGTGTTGCGCCGCAGTGACGGCCAAGTGGTGCTGGATAACACCCTCGCCCGGCAATGGCTGGGCCAGTGCAGCGAGCAACTGGGCGCGGGCTGGATCCGTGATGCATTTGACGAAACCACGCCATGCCTGACCGATTACTTCGAGACCGCCGACGGTCGTCACCTGTACCTGAGCTGCGCACCGACCCGCTACAAGGGTGAAGACGTGTTGCTCTGTGCATTTAGCGATATCAGCGCACGACGGCAAATCGAAGCAGCGCTGGAACAGGCACGCCAATCGGCGGACGCCGCCAACGAAGCCAAAACCTTGTTTCTGGCGACCATGAGCCACGAAATCCGCACCCCGCTCTACGGTGTATTGGGCACGCTGGAACTGCTCGGGCGCACGCAGTTGGACACTCAGCAGAAAAGTTACCTGCGGGCGATCGAGGGTTCGTCGGCCACCTTGCTGCAGTTGATTTGCGACGTACTCGATGTGTCGAAGATCGAAGCCGGACAACTGGCGCTGGAGCTGAGCGAATTTTCCATCCTCGATCTGGTGCACGAGGTGGTGCAGGGTTACGCCGCTGCCGCGCAAAGCAAAGGCCTGCAACTCTATGCCTGCCTGGACCCGCAACTGCCTGAGCGCTTGATCGGCGATGTCAGCCGGGTGCGACAAATCCTCAACAACCTGCTCAGCAACGCCGTCAAGTTCACCGATTCCGGGCGCGTGGTGTTGCGGGTCAGACTGATCGCTCGCGAAGGCGAACGCGTGTGCCTGCAATGGCAGGTTTCCGACACCGGCAAAGGCATCGCCCATGACGATCAGGCGTTCATTTTCGAGCCGTTCTACCAGACCTCCGGTAACACCAACGTGGTCGCCGGCACGGGCCTCGGTCTGCCCATTTGCCTGCGCCTGACCCACTTGATGAATGGCACCCTGCGCATGGTCAGCGAGCCGGGTCTGGGCAGCAGTTTTTCCCTGAGCGTGCCGCTGGAGCAACGTTCCTGCGACGCACCAACCGCCGCTTTGCCGCCATTGGCAGCGGACATCGTTTATGTGGTCTCACCAATCCGCGAACTGGCCGACAGCATCAGCGGCTGGCTGCGGCGTTGGGGCGCACGCGCGCATATCGGCGCACCGGATGGCATCGAGCCGGATGCGACGGCGGTGCTGCTGGAACTGTATCCCGCAGCCTTCGGACAGCGCCCGAATCTGCAATGGCGTGGGCCGCGCGTATTGGCCAGCGGCGATGGCGCGCACGAACCGCAACGTACCGGCGACGGTTGGCAGGTCAATCTGAATGATCTGCTGGCAATCCAACGCGCCGTTCGCCAGGCCCAGAGCGGCCAGATCGTTCACCGCCCGCAAGACACTGAAGCCCACGCGATGCGCCCGTTGCACCTGCACATTCTGGTGGCCGAAGACAACGTCATCAATCAACTGATCCTGCGCGATCAGCTCGAAGAACTGGGCTGCACAGTGGCGCTGGCCAGCGATGGCGAAGAGGCCTTGTCACACTGGCGCGACGCTGCGTTCGACATCGTCCTGACCGACGTCAACATGCCTCGCCTCAATGGCTACGAACTGGCCAAAGCCCTGCGGCGCCTCGGTTGCAGCACTCCGATCATCGGCGCCACCGCCAACGCCCTGCGCGGTGAAGATGCGCTGTGCCTGGCCGCTGGGATGAATCACTGCCTGGTCAAACCTTTTACGCTACGAGCCTTGTTCGCTGTCCTGGCTCCCTACGAACGAGTCGTCCATGAAGCCCTGTAGCATTCTGATTGTCGAAGATCACCCCTTCCAGCACCTGTACTTGCAGAACCTGTTCAGCGAGTTGGGTGACTTCGATCTGGCGTGCGCCAAGGACGGCGAAGAAGCACTGGATTGCCTGAAACACCGCGACTTCGATCTGGTGCTCACCGATTTGCTGATGCCGGGCATGGACGGCGTGCAGTTTATTCAGGGCCTCGCCGCGCAGCGTTCGCGCCCGGCACTGGCGATCATGAGCGCCGCCTCGCGACGCATGTTGATGGGCGCCAGTCTGGTCGCGAGCAACCTGCAAGTGAAAGTCATCGGACTGATTTCGAAACCGGTGAATGCGGCCGCCCTGCGCTGCCTGATCGATCAATTGCAGGCGCTGCGCCAGAGCGTCCCGGCGGCGACCCATCCCGGCATCGATCGCCAGAGTATCTGCAACGCCCTCGACAACGGTGAACTGCAAGCCTGGTTTCAACCGAAGAAGGCTTTGAACAATGGCCGGATCGTCGCCGCCGAAGCGCTGGTACGCTGGAATCATCCTGAGCATGGCACGCTGTTGCCCGGGGTATTTTTGCCGGCGTTGATTGCGTTCGGTCTCGAAGAGCCATTGCTCTGGTGCGTGCTGAAACAAGCGATCGCCGCCCAAGCCATCTGGCGCGATCAGGGCTATGACATTCCGGTTTCGGTCAACCTGCCCACGCACCTGCTCAACAGCCACGACTTGCCCGACCGCATTCTCGCCTTCGTACTCGCCCATCAAGGCCTGCCCGCGCGGATCTGTTTCGAGTTGATGGAGTGCTCGGTGCCCGATGACATCAGCAATTTCTACGCTGGTGCCTGCCGCTTGCGGATCAAGGGTTTCGGTCTGTCGCAGGACGATTTCGGCAAGGGCTACAGCTCATACATGAACCTGGTGTCAGCGCCGTTCACCGAGCTGAAAATCGACCGCGCGCTGGTGCAAGGCTGCAACGCCAACGCCGAACTCGCGCAAGCCCTGACCAGCATTGTCAGCCTCGGTCGCCAATTGGGTCTGACCGTGGTGGCCGAAGGCGTAGAAACCGCACAAGAACTTGCTCTGTTGCGTAAAATCGACTGCACTCAGGTTCAGGGTTTCCTGATCTCCCACGCCGTTTCCGCCGAGCAGTTCCAGCACTTGCTGACCCACGACGGGCCGGCGAACGCCTGGTGAGCGGTACGTGGCTATTGTTCAACGTCGCTCGCTACCGAGGTCACTGTGTCCCAAGGCTGTCCCATCACCGCTGGCCAGGCGCTGTAATGCCGCATACCAATGCATTTCTGGACAAACTGGCCAGCAGTTCGCTGCGTTTGAACAAAAGTCTGCTGCTGCTCGGCGCCCTGGTGTTGCTGCTGTTGGGCATCAGCTATGTGGGCGTGCAGCGCATGCTCGAGGAGCAGCGCGATACCCTGCAGTTTCACTTCGCCCGGTTGATGGAGAACATCCACGAGCAGGAAGTGTTTCTGCGCGATATCTCGCAAGCCAGTGCCAAGGGTCGATATTTCCCTTTGGTGGTGTTGCCCACCTATTCGCAAAAGCTGCTGCCCGATGAAGGCCCGAATATCTATGAAGGTCGCGGCTTGCCGTTTTCACTGCCGTTCAGTGTAAAGATCGATCCGAACAGAATCGCCGCCGACCAATACCCCAAGGTTTTCGCGCTGGGCAGTTATCTGGCCGCCTACTACAGCGCGTTCTGGGCGGCGTCGCACTATCAGTCGCCGCAAGTGATCCTGCTCAATGGCCCCGACAATTTCGACGTGGCCGTGCCCTCCGCCGGGCGCTTGCGCGGTGCCGGCCCAATGCAGATCGGCGCGTTTGCCCAAGTGATGAGCCAGGTGAACCAGCACACACGCGAACAGCCTTCATCAGCGGCCGATCATCAAGTGCATTGGGCACCCTACCCGCCCACTCAAGACAGCGAGGCAACACCGACACTGCTGGCCTACGTCAGGATCAATCTGCTCCAGCCTACGCTGGCCATCGAGGGCGCTGACTCCTGGGTAGTGCTCGGCACGCTGCTGAAGCTGTCGCAAGTCAACAACATCGAGCGATTGATGGAGTGGTCGATTTACGATGATTTCACCTTGATCACCCCGGCCGGCGTGGTCTTGACCGGCGCACAGAGGTCCGACCAGGTACTGGATGAGGGGATCAATTTCAGCCGCGACGGTCTGGTGTTCAAGCTCAGCAGCCCCGGCGCACAGCACTGGACCGCGATCTACGTCATCAGCCTGCGCAGTTTCCTCAGCTATGCGCTGTGGCCATTGCTGTGCCTGGTGGCCGTGGTGCTGGCGCTGCTCGGCTGCGGTAGGGCCATCAATCGCTGGTACACCGCGCGGGTGATCATCCCCGCGCAAAGTGCGCACGCGAGCATTGCCGAAAGCGAGGCGTTCAGCCGTGCGGTGATCGACACCGCACCGACCGGCCTCTGTGTGATTCGCCGCAGCGATCACCACGTGCTCCTGGAAAACCAGCGCGCGCAGCAATGGCACGACAGCAGCCGTTTGATGAGCCTGCTCAAGTCACACAGCGAGTCAGGCCATGCTGATCTCGAGATCGACGGGCGTCATCTGCATTTGGCTTTCGTCTCGACGCGCTATCAAGGCCAGGATGCCTGGTTGTGTGCGTTGCATGACGTGACCCGGCATATCGAAGACGCGGCCGCCCTGGAAGAAGCACGGCAGGCAGCCGACTCGGCCAACCAGGCCAAGAGCCGCTTCCTCGCGACCATGAGCCATGAAATTCGTACCCCGCTCTACGGCGTGCTGGGTACCCTTGAATTGCTCGGTCTGACACCGCTCGCCCCACGCCAGCAGGATTATCTGGACACCATCCAGCGTTCCTCCGCCAGCCTGTTCAAGCTGATCAGCGATGTGCTCGATGTGTCGAAGATCGAGGCGGGGCAAATGACCCTTGAGCTTCAGGACTTCTGCCCGCTGGAGCTGACTGAAGATGTCGTGCGTACTTACAGCGCATTTGCCCGCGCCAAAGGCCTGCAACTGTATGCCTGCATCGATTCGGGCTTGCCGGATCAACTGCGCGGTGACCCGTTGCGCATCCGCCAGATCCTCAACAACCTGCTGAGCAACGCGATCAAGTTCACCGACAACGGTCGCGTGGTGCTGCGCGTGCGAGTGTTGCAAAACGCCGCTGGCAGCGCCGAAGTGCAATGGCAGGTCAGCGACTCGGGTGTGGGGATTTCCCAGGCGCAGCAACAGCAATTGTTCGACCCGTTCTATCAGGTCAACGACGCCGACAGTCAGGCCGGTGCGGGTCTAGGCCTGGCCATTTGCAAATGGCTGTGCGAGTTGATGCACGGTCAGTTGAACGTGGTCAGCGAACCGGGGTTGGGCAGCAGCTTTACCCTGCAACTCGCGCTGGAGAACGTGCCGGGCGCATTGGCCGACTGCCCCGCGTTCGAGGCCGGAAGCCCCGCCGTTTATGTTCGTGCACCCGTTAACGAACTGGCGCTGCACCTCATCGCCTGGCTCAACCGTTTTGGTCTGGATTGCCGCTTGGTGACGACCGAGATGCCAACATCCTCGGCGCTGCTGGTGGACCTCACGCCTCTCGACAACGCTCCGCACTGGAGCGGGCCACGGATCGTCGCCATTGCGGGCGGCCCCAATCCGGCGCAGCCAAGCGGTGCAGACTGGGCGGTCGACGCCGGCGATGTGCGCGCAATTGCCTGGGCGATTTATCTGGCACAACACGGCGCCAATGCGCAGCGCCCAGCCGCATTGCAGGCAAAGACCCGCCCACTGAATCTGCAGGTGCTGGTGGCCGAAGACAACGTGATCAACGCGGCAATCATCAAGGAACAACTGGAAGCACTGGGCTGCGCGGTGATCGTCGCCGCAAATGGCGAACAGGCATTGGCGCAGTGGGCGCCCGGCCGCTTCGATCTGCTGCTGACCGACGTCAACATGCCGGTCATGAACGGCTACCGGCTGGCCGAAGCGGTGCGCCAACAGGACGCAACGCTGCCGATCATCGGTGTCACCGCCAACGCCCTGCGCGAAGAAGGCGAACGCTGCGCCGCCGTCGGCATGAACGCGTGGATGGTCAAGCCGCTGAACCTCGCTACCCTGCGCATGCAACTTGAGCAACATTGCAAAATCGCTGTGGCCCCCGTTATAGATGCTCCGCCGCCGCTATCGGCAAAAATGCGCGAGTTGTTTGTCACCACCCTGCGCCAGGATATTCAGACCACCCTGGCAGCACTGGATGCGGCCGACGCCAACAGCGTGGCGCAGCAACTGCACAGCATGGCGGGGGCGCTGGGGGCGGTGCAGATCAACGTCCTGGCCAGCGCGTTTGTCGAGCTGGAATGTCGCTTGACCGGCATGGCGGTGACGCCCGCTCTGGCCGTGGCGGTGCGACAAAATCTGACGCGGCTGCAAGATCTGCTCGACTCCCTCGAATAACTTCACTCTGGATAAATCACTCATGGAAACCTTCAACGTTGTCATTGCCGATGATCATCCCATCGTGCTGCTGGGGGTAAGGGAACTGGTCGAGCGTGACCAACGCTTTCGCGTGGTGGGCGAAGCCGTTGGCTCCGATGAGCTGATCAAGCTGCTGGAGACCAAGCCTGTAGATCTGTTGATCACCGACTTCAACATGCCTGCCGATTCGACCTACGGTGACGGCCTGAAACTGGTGGAGTACGTGACGCGGCACTTTCCCAAGGTTCGAGTGCTGGTACTCACCATGATTTCCAATCCGTTGATCCTGACGCGCCTGCAGGAACTGGGTGTATTGGCAGTCATTCAGAAAAACCAGCTGCACGACGAAATCGAGACCGCACTCAAAGCCATCGCCAAAGGCAACCCGGTGCGCTGGCAGGCACCCGCGCCGACATCCGTAGTGAACGACGGCGCCGATCTGGATGAACGCTTTTCCCGGCTGTCGGCCAAGGAACATGAAATCCTGCGTTTGTTCGTTCAGGGCCAAGGCGTCAACGACATTGCCCGTCACTTGAACAGAAGTGCTAAAACCATCAGCACGCAGAAAATCTCGGCGATGCGCAAACTTGAAGTCAGCAGCGATCAGGAATTATTGACTTACTGCATAGAACGCAACTTGTTCAGTTGATAAAACCGTACACTTTTCGGCAACTTCCGCACATCTAGGAATCGTCTGATGTTCCATCGGTAAAACGAGTTTTATTGTGTTGCTTTAACCCCACCAATGGAAAAAGCAACATGAAAAAGTTGTCCCGAACACTTCTCGCCCTTTCGATCTTCGCTGCGGCCGGCAATGTCCTGGCAGCCGACCCACCGGTTACACCAACCAAGGCGGGCAGCGGCACCATCAACTTCACCGGCACCATCAACAACGACGCCTGTTCGGTTGAAAGCGCCGGCAAGGACAAAACCATTTCGGTCGCCATGGGTGAAGTGTCGATCAAGGACATGGGCACCGCCACCGCACCTAAAGGCAACGGCACCTTGAGCGTCGAAAACTTCGACATGAAGATCAACTGCAACGCCGGCACCAAGGTTGCGATGCTCTTCGAACCGACCAAAGGCGCCGGTTCGGGCATCGAACCTGGCACTAAAGTGCTGCGACTGATCAGCGGCCTGGGGGCTGCAAAAGGCATCGGTATTGCCTTGCTCGACGCCAATGGCGCCGTGATCGACTTGAGCTCTCCAGCCACCGCGAAGATCGAAAACACGCTGCAGGACAGCAATACCACGCTGAAATTTTCGGCCGCCTATGTCACCACGGTTGACCCGAAACTGGCTGTTGCCGGTCGCGGCGACGCCACCCTGCCGTTCACCCTGCAATACGAATAACCCGCGCGAATACTCGAGCCCAGTGCGGGGCCACGCGGCCCCGCGCTTTCAATCACTTGCGCGGTAACCATCATGTTTTATCGTCACTCATTGTCCTTTTGCGCAGGCCTGCTGGGCCTGTTCGTGGTCAATCAGGCCACGGCCGGCATTTCCTTGAGCAGCACCCGTCTGGTCTTCGACGGCCAGCACAAGGAAGCCGGCATCACCGTGCGTAACAGCGGTGCGGATGTCCTGGTCCAGTCGTGGATCGACACCGACGCCAGCGAATCCGCTTCCGTGCCGTTTGCGGTTACGCCGCCGTTGGTGCGCGTCAGCGGCGACGAACAGCAAATACTGCGGGTCATCTACGAAGGCACCGGCATGCCGAGCGACCGCGAATCGGTGGTCTGGCTCAACGTGCAGGAAATCCCCCAGAACGCGAAGACCCAGAACACCCTGCAACTTGCCGTGCGCCAGCGCATCAAGGTGTTCTTCCGCCCGGCCGGCCTGAAAAACAACGCCTATCTGGCGCCGAGCGAATTGACCTGGCGCCTGGCCGAGCGCGCCGGCAAAAGCGTGCTGGTGGTGAACAATCCCGGTCTGTATCACGTGTCGATTGCCGATATCACCCTGCAATCCGGCGCACTCAGCGAGCATCCGTTTGATTCGATGATGATCGCGCCTGGCGAACACAAAGAGTTCGCGCTTAAACAACTTCACTCGACTAATGCGACAAGTTTGTTGTTCAGCAGCATTAATGACTACGGCGCTCAAGATCGTTTTACCGCACAACTTTCCAATAGCGCAGACACTCGCGCCAGCCCAAAGAAAGAAACGCCATAACTCGCGAATCGCTCTGATCGCACACTTTCACTGTATTTCTCTTCGCTCCGTTAGTTCGTATCGGAGGTGATATAGGGTTCCTGCATGTTTTTACTCAAACGCGACGGTTTGGCATCGTTGTTGATCGCCTCGGCGATCAGCTCCGCGTGCCAGGCTGACGGCGATGAACAGTTCAACACGTCGTTTCTGCAAGGTGCCGCGTCGACTGTCGATGTGCAATCGCTGCTCGCCAGCAACAGCGTGCTGCCCGGCAACTACCGGGTTGACCTCTACAGCAACGACACGCTGGTCGGTCGTCGCGACATCGACTTCCGACGCCACCCCGGCAGCGGCAAGATCCAGGCCTGCCTGACCCTGGAAATGGTCCAGCAGTTAGGCGTCGACATCGCCAAGTTGCAAGCTAGCGGCAAACTCAACGCTGACGACCCGAACGCGTGCCTCGACCTGCCCGCTCTGATCGAGCATGCCAGCGTGCGTTACGACGTGCCGCGCCTGCGCCTGTTGGTCAGCGTGCCGCAAAGTGCCATGGAACGCGGTCGACGGGGTTACGTTGACCCGGCGCTGTGGGACGAAGGCGTCCCAGCTGCATTCATCAACTATCAACTGAGCAGCAGCCGTAACAGCACGCAAACGGCCAATACGATTTCCAATAACATCGGCCTGCGCAACGGCATCAACCTGGGTGGCTGGCGCCTGCGCAACGAGTCGAACTTCAACAGCAGCACCGGTCAGCCGAGCACGTTCAAGAGCAACCGCAGCTATCTGCAACATGACCTGACCGCGCTGAAGGGCCAGTTCAGTGCCGGGGATATTTTCTCCGACGCAGACCTGTTCGACAGCGTGCGCTATCGCGGCTTGAAACTGGCCTCCGATGACGGCATGCGCGCCGACAGCGAGCGCGGCTATGCGCCGGTCATTCGCGGGATTGCCCAGTCCAGCGCCACGGTGGAAATTCGTCAGAACAACTACATGCTCTACAGCGCCAACGTGCCACCGGGCCCGTTCGAGATCAGCGATATCTATCCCAGCGGTTCCAACGGCGATCTCGAAATCACGATTATCGAGGCCGACGGCCAGCGCCGGGTGACGGTGCAGGCGTTTTCCAGCCTGCCGATCATGGTCCGCCAGGGGCAGTTGAAATACAGTGTCTCGGCCGGCCGTTACAACAGCAACAGCGATGATCTGCAATCGCCGCAGTTCGTCAGCAGCACACTGGCCTATGGCATCAGCAGCAACTTGTCCGGCATCGTCGGCGTGCAGGCGACCGAGAATTTCCAGGCGTTGTCCGTGGGCGCCGGGCGCAATACGCCGATCGGTGCCGTGTCACTGGACGTGACCCATTCCGCCAGCCGCACCTTTGGCCAAGTGGTCAAGGGCAACAGCTTGCGGGCGCTGTACGCCAAGACCTTTACCGGCACCGACACCAGCTTCACCCTCGCCGCCTATCGCTATTCGACCGAGGGCTATCGCACCCTCAGCGACCACGTCGAGGAACTGAGCCACGAGGGCGAAAAACGCACGGGCAACTCGAAAACCCGTACCGACCTGACCGTCAACCAGAGCCTGGGGACTAACCAGCAATATGGCAGCGTTTACCTCAACGCCAGTGACCAGCGTTATTGGGGGCGCGGCGGATCGCAAAGCCTGTCGGCGGGTTACAGCAACTATTGGGGCGATGTCAGCTACAACCTCGGCGCGACTTACACCAAGGACGTCGGCAACTATGGGCCGGCGAACAATGACACTCTGGTCAACCTGTCGCTGTCATTCCCGCTGGGTTCCAAACCCCGTGCGCCGCGAGCGTTTGTTTCCGCCAGCACCCAGAAAGCCACCGACAGCACTCAGGTCGGGATCAACGGTTATCTGACGGAAGACAGCGACACTTATTACTCGGTGCAAGGCGGCAACAGCAGCACCGGAGGCAGCAGCGGTTCGGCCAACCTCAGCACCCGCACCTCGGTGATGGACATCAGCGCCGGTTACAGTCAGGGACGCGGCTACAACTCGCAGAATCTCAATCTGGCCGGCTCGATCGTCGGTCACGGCGGCGGGATCAACCTGGGCCAAACCGTGGGTGAGACGTTTGCGTTGGCGCAGGTCGAAGGCGTTTCCGGGGTGAAAATCGGCAGTTTCTCCGGAGCGAAAACCGGGCGTAACGGCTTCGCCGTGGTGCCCAATGCGCAGCCCTATCGGGTCAACTGGATCAACCTCGATACCCGCGATCTGGGCGGCGATATCGAGATCGACAATGCGACCCGGCAAGTGGTGCCGCGCCGCGGTGCGGTGGTGCTGGCGCGCTATGCGAGCAAGACCGGTCGCCGCGTGCAATTTGCTTTGTTCGATGCGCAGAACCAGCCAATCCCGTTTGGTGCGTCGCTGGAAGATGCCACCGGTAAGCAACTGGCGATCTCCGACCCGAGCGGCAAGGCACTGGCACTGGTGGAAAGCGACACCGGCACGCTGACCATCAACTGGCAAGGCCAGCGCTGCGAGGCGTCGTATGCACTGCCCGAGCGGGACAAGGCATTGAACTACGAACGAGCTTCACTGGTATGTCGCCTGCCCACAGCTAATTTGCTGTAAACACAAAATCCTTGCCCACCACAGATCAGTGTAGGAGTGAGCCTGCTCGCGATAAGGCCATCAGCCGCACCATTGATATCGACTGAAAAAACGCCATCGCGAGCAGGCGAAGGCCTACAGGGGAACGCATTCCAAATGTAGAAGTGAGCCTGCTCGAGATTGGAGCGACTCGGTTCAGGAGAAAGCGCGCTTTAGAAATCGCGCTTGTAGAAAATATCCAGCGAACTGGCCACGCCACTGGCCGCTTCGACATAAACCTTCTTGCTCAGCTTATAGCGCAGCGCAATGGTGCTGGCCGGTTCAAACACGCCAACGCCATAACGCAAACTGAGCTTCTCGGTAATATTGCCGCTGGCCACCACACTGGTGGCATCGCCGCTGCCTGCCGTGTCGAGCTGGAAGTCCTGAATGCCCAGATCCTTGGCCAGGCCGCTGGTTACCCCGGAGCTGCCCATCAAGCCCAGCCCCAACGCCGCTTGCGCAAGCATGTTGTTGTCTTCGCCGTTGGTGCTCAGCGGACGGCCGAGGACCAGATAGGACAACGCCTGTTCCTGACTCATCGCCGGTTCCGAGAAGATCTGCGTGGTCGGCTGCTCGGCGCTGCCGCTCAGGCGAATACCGGCTATCACGTCGTCGGTCTGGCGAATCGCTTCGATGTCCAGATACGGCTGATCGAGGGGGCCGGCGAACAACAGACGCGCACGGCGCACTTGCAGGCGCTGGCCGTAGGCACTGTAGCGGCCGTCGTTGAGCCACAGCTCGCCACGGGTGTCCATGTTGTCGCCGATGTGCACATGACCTTGCACGTTGGCGGTCAGACCGAAACCGGCGAAGGCCAGTTTGTCTTCACCGACCACCACGTCGATGTCCATTTTCATGGCCAGCGGCGGTTTGCCCTCTTCGGTCTGCGCACCGACGATGATCGTGTCATCGGAGACTTTCACCGTGGATGGCGGCAGCTCTCGCACGGTGATTTCGCCTCTGGACACCTGCACTTTGCCGGCGATTTTCAGCTCGTCGCCGGCCATGGAAATCTTCAAGTCCGGCGCCACTTCGAGCTTGGCGTACGGCTCGAAGGTGACCGGCAATTGCGTGCCTTTCAACGCCAGATCGACCACCAGCGCCTGCCCCCAGGCGACGTTGCCGTTGAGGCTGCCCTGCCCGCTTTTGCCGCTTTTCCAGCCGCCGTCGAGGCGTACCGACTCGCCGGCAATCAGGGCGGTAAGTTGCAGATTTTGCAGCTCCATCGGCAACTCGGCACCGGACACTTCGCCGTCACTGAGCTGTACGGTGCCGTTGACCAGCGGCGCGAGCAATCCGCCGGAAATCGTGCCGCTGCCGTTGAGGCGCCCGGTGAGTTTCTCGACCATCGGCACAAACGGCCGCGCCACCGACAGATCAAGTCCACTGAGACGGAACGAGCCGCTCAGCGGTTTGTTTTTCGGCAACGGGTTGAGCTGCGCCTGCACCATCAGTTCGCCGAGTTTGCCGCCGACGAAATTCAGTTCGGTGTCGACGCGTTTCGGCGTGAGTTTGCTGCTGAGCTTCAGGGTCTGGTACGGGAAGTCCAGCCACTGATCCTTTTCCTTCATGCGCAGGGTGCCGCCGCTGGCGTCAATGCTGACCACACCATTCGGGCCGCTGGCCGGCAGATCCAGTTGCAGATCGGCGTTGAGCTTACCCTTCCAGGCAAAGTCTTTCGGCAACCATTGCGCGAGGCTTTCAATCGGGAATTGCTTGAGGTGGTAGCGCAGTTTCGGCTCCGGCATCAGCCGCTGATCTTCACCGCACAGGCTGGCGTCGCCGGACATCCAGCAATGCGCGCCAAAGTTGATTTTACCGTCAGCCAGACGTTCCAGTTTGGCCGGGCTTTGCAGTTTCCAGTCCTGGCCGCCGGCCTGAATGTCGCCGCTGGCCAAGCGTCCGCGCCAGTTGCCTTTATCCAGATTGCCGTCCAGACCGAGGGCCAGTTTCAGCTTCGGCCCGATCAGGTCGAGGTCGAGTTTCTGGTTCTTGATGTCGCCTTGAGCGCTGGCGGTCAGCGTGCCCAATGAAGTGTCGCCGGCCTGAATGCCGGCGCCTTTCAGACCGATTTTCGCCCGTTGCGCGCTGTCGAGGGTGGCGTCGAGGTTGAGGCTTTGCAGGCGATTGTCCTGGAAGGCCAGTTGCGAACCTTGCAGGCCGAGTTTGCCTTGCGGCGCTTTCAAGGTGCCGGCGACGTTGACCTGACCGTTGACCTGCCCGCGCAGTTGCGGCCAGAGCTGGGCCAAGCGCGTCAGCTTGATGTCGATCTGCCCGGTGAGTTTCTCTTGCAGGCTGCCCTTGCCGTTGATGCTGTTGTCGCCGAGACGGATGTGCAGGGCATCGAGGGTCCACTGTTCGCCAGCACCGTCAGCCTTGGCTTGCAGCACGGCCGGTTGGCCACGCAGTTTGCCTTTGAGATCGAGGTCGGCGGTCAGGCTCAGGCGTTCGTTCTTCAATTCACCTTTGCTGTTCAGCGGCCCTGCCAAGGTGCCCGGCAGTTCCGCGACCCAGTACGCCGGGTTCAACGCCGACAGGTCTAGCGCGGTGTCCCAGGCAATGCCATCGGCGAACTGCACGTTGACATGACCTTCGGCCTTGCCCTGCCCCGCTTCCATCTTCAGTTGCGGGAGGGCGATCTGTTTCAGGCTGCCGCTGAACGGACTGCTCAGGCTGAACGCCCCCGCCGGGCCATCCAGCGCGGCGGCGAAATTACCGATGTATTGACCGTCGGTGTAGGAGACTTCGCCATTGAAGGTGCGCAAAGCGACTTCTGGCTCGTCGATCACCGGATAAAGCCGATGCCACGGAAAGTCCTGCCAATTGATGTTGGCCTGAGCGGTGATGCCTTTGCTCCAGTCAACACTGCCGGTCAGCTTGAGGCTTTGCTTGTCATTGGCGCTCAGGTCCAGGCCGGCGATTTGCGCGCCGTTGGCGTCGACCTTGCCTTTGAGTAACAGTGCCACCGGGCCTTGTTCGGCAGGCAGCGTCGCGTGACCGAGCAACTGGTAACCGTCTTTCAGGTTGCCTTCACCGGTCAGCAGCAGTTGATTGAGTTGCAGGGTGTCTGGCAGGTCGGCGCTCGGTTTGAACGCCTCGCTGGTGATGCGCACTGTGGCCGGCAGATTATCTGCCAGCGGTTGCAGCTCACCACTCAACTGGCCATCGAGGTAGCCACGGCTGTCGGCGTGCAGGTTGAGGGTCTTGAGCAAATCGCCGTCGACTTTCAACGCCAGTGTCCAGGGATCGCTACTCGGCGAAGGTAAAGTCAGATCACCGGCGATGTTCAGCGGCCAGTCGGCGGTCGGCTGCAACAGGCCCGACAGGTTCAGGCTGAGGTCGTCGCGCTGCAATTTCACGCTGTCGATCTGCAGGCCCTTGGCCGTCCAGTGCGCTGCCAGTTTCAGGCCTTTGAGTTGCTCGCTGCCGTTGAACAGCAAACTGCCAACCTCGACGTCGCCCAACTCGATAGCCACCGGCAATTGCAGATCCGGCAGTTTGATCGGGCCGCTTTCGGTGGTCTCTTCGCTCGGCGGGAATTGAAGGATGACCTGATCAGCCTTGAGCTGTTCGATGCACAACGTCATGCGGGTCAGGCACAGCGGTGACCAGGCGAAGATCGGTTTGTCCAGCTCGACACGACTGCTGTCCTGCTGCCACACCAGATGGTCGGCGCTCCATTGTCCGCCGAGGCGACCCTGGAAATTTTCCACGCTCAAGCCCGGCACCCGACTCAGCGCCCAACGGCTGCCAGCCTGCGTACCCAACACCGCAGCGATGCTCAAAACAATCAACATCACCAGCGCCAACAGGGCCAGCGCCGTTATTTTCAAACCACGCTTCACAGCTCAGGCCCCATGGAAAAGTGCAGCCGGAAGCCGCCATCGTCGTCCAGCGCGTGGGCCAGGTCGAGGCGGATCGGCCCCACCGGTGAAACCCAGCGCACACCGATGCCAACCCCGGTCTTGAGGTTCGGCAGTTCGAGTTTGTTGAAAGAGTTGCCCTGATCGACGAACGTCGCGACGCGCCATTTTTCGGCGACCGAATATTGATACTCGACGCTGCCGGCGACCATGTAGCGGCCACCGATGCGGTCACCCTTGGAGTTTTCCGGCGACAGGCTCTGGTAGTCGTAACCGCGCACACTTTGATCACCACCGGCAAAGAAACGCAGCGACGGCGGCACCGAGTTATAGCCATTGGTGGCGCTGCCGCCGACCTGCACGCGACCAAGGAAGCGATGCTTGTCGAACACCGTGGTCAAGCCTTTGACCAACGCGGTGCCATACAGAAGATTGTTGTCGGAGCCGACGCCCTCTTTCGCCACTTTGCTTTCAAAGGCCAGGCGATAACCGTTGTGCGGGTCGATGCGGTTGTCGCTTTTGAGGTACGAATAGCTGATGCCAGGCATCAGCAGGGTACTCAGGCCGGAGTCATCACCGAGTTCGTATTCTTCGCGCTGCCAT
Organism: Pseudomonas sp. RA_15y_Pfl2_54; assembly: GCF_963971015.1. Classification (NCBI taxonomy): domain Bacteria; kingdom Pseudomonadati; phylum Pseudomonadota; class Gammaproteobacteria; order Pseudomonadales; family Pseudomonadaceae; genus Pseudomonas; species Pseudomonas sp. RA_15y_Pfl2_54. The sequence goes on along the minus strand of NZ_CAXAPN010000039.1, from coordinate 50,158 downwards.
TTCAGCGAGATCACCCGTTGCCAGCCGCTGGGCAACTTGCTGTGCCATTCCGGGCCGAAGGTCAACAGCTTGCTCGACGTGTCGGAGCCATCAATGTCTTCAAACTGATAACCGCCGGCCCAACGCAGTTTGTCGGTCAGCGGCGGGTCGAGTGGAATGTCATAGAACAGCCCGACGTTTTGCCGCGGCGCCGAGAGTTCGGCTTCCCAGCCATAGCTGTCGCCCTGCGGATTGACCCAGTGGCGCGTCCAGTTGGCCTTGATTCGCGGCCCGACGTCGGTGGAGTAACCGAGGCCCAGGCCCATTGTGCGCGGCTTGCGGGTGTCGAGTTTGACGTCCACCGGGATCACGTCGTTTTTCGCAGCAGTCGGGGCGGCATCGACGCGCACGCCTTCGAAATAGCCACTTGATTGCAGATTGCGGTTCAATTCGGCGATCAACTCGGAATCGTACGGTTCACCTTCCTTGAACGGCACCATGCGTTGCAGCAGGTCTTCGTCGAACGGCGTGTCGCCCTCGAAACTGACGGTGCCCAGCGCATAACGCGGGCCGCTTTCGTAGATCAATTCGACGTCGGCAATCCCGGCGCGGGGATCCACCAAGAGTCTTTGACGGGTGAAGTGGCCGCTGAAAAAACCGAAGCGCGAGGCCTGATTCTGGATCAGCCGTTTGGCGTCTTCGTAGCGACCATGGTTGAGCACCGCGCCGGACTTGAGCACGTCGCTGTTCGGTACACGAAAGGATTTGAGAGCGGCCGCCGGGCCGTCGACACGGATGGTAACGTTACGCAGGCGAATCGGCTCACCGGGATCGATGTTCAGCACCAGGCGCGGTTTGGCCCCGCCCTTGACGTCACTTTCAATCTGCGGCTGGTAATAACCCAATGCCTGAGCGGCCTTGCGCGCCTGCTCTTCGGCGCCGCGACTGAAGCGCTGCAAGGCTTCTTCGTCACGGTCGCCCAAGCCGCCGATATACCCTTCGATATTGGCTTTGAGTTCGTCGTTGGACGGTTTGATCCGCACGTCCAATTCACTTTGCGCCAGCGCCGCGCAGCTGGTTAACAGCACGAGCACGCCACTGGTAAATCTTCCTGGAAACTTCATAGGCGCGGATGCTATCACGGGCTTGGGAGCGTGATAGAACAGGAAATTTCCCAAGAAGTTCGATTGTTATGCTGTTGCAGTTTGTAACAGCTGCGGATTGGCGTGGAAAAAAACATGTTCGCGCACCGGACCGACGGCAACTTCGCCAATTTCCTGATAACCCTGACGTTTATAGAAGTCCAGGTAACGCGGATTGCCGGTGTCGAGCACCACGCCTTGGGAGGTTTCGTCCACCGCGCACCAGTTGTGCACAGCCGTCAGCAATTGTTCGCCGAAGTGTTTGCCCTGGAACTGCGGATGAACCCCCAGCAGCGGCAGCATGTGCACCGAATCGCCGGGCACGCACGCGGACACGGCATCGTGATATTCCAGATAGCGCCGAGTGCAACGCAAACCGGTGCTGAGCACCATGCGCAGGCGCCACGCCCAACTGTCGGTGATGCCCAAGCGACGTTGCGGCGGCGCGATCAGGGCGATGCCGATCAAGCGGTCGTTGACCAACAGGCCAATGGCCGGCAGATCCTGCAGGAAGTGTTGCTTGACCAGTTCCCTCACCGTCGCGCGCACCCGCTGCTCATAGCCGGGACGCTCGGCTTCGAACAGGTAGCCGAAGGTCGGCTCGTGGCGATAGGCCTGATACAGCAGTGATCGGGCTTCGCGCGAATAACCGCGGTCGAGCATGTGGATGTCGGCGATGGCGGTCTGGGTTTCAGGCATGACGGTGATTCTCCCCGGGGCGCAGCTCAAATGGCTGCGCTCTTGTTGGTACGAACCTTTTGGTGTTGGCGCAGTTCCCCTCAGGTATAGACCAACTCGGGATCTTCATCGACTGGGCGGGCCTCTTCGCGAGCACGCCCAGGCAACACACATCCCACAGACCAGAATGATTTCTCCCACCCCACACTGGCCCCCATCCCACATGTCAGCTAGCATCGCCCTTTTGCCAGGACTGCCGACCATGAAGATTGTTTCCTTCAACATCAACGGACTGCGCGCCCGTCCGCATCAGCTGGCAGCGCTGATCGAAAAACATCAGCCGGACGTGATCGGCCTGCAGGAAACCAAAGTCCACGACGACCAGTTTCCATTGGAAGACGTGCGCGCCCTGGGCTACCACGTCTCTTACCATGGCCAGAAAGGCCATTACGGCGTCGCCCTGCTCTCGCGCCAGGAACCGATTGCCATCCATAAAGGTTTCGCCACCGATGAAGAAGACGCTCAGCGCCGTTTCATCTGGGGCACCTTCGCCGACGCCGACGCCAACGGCGTGCCGGTGACGATCATGAACGGCTACTTCCCTCAGGGTGAAAGCCGCGACCATCCCACCAAATTCCCGGCCAAGCAGCGTTTTTACAGCGATCTGCAAGCACTGCTGGAAAGCCAGTTCCACAACGAACAGCCGCTGGTGGTGATGGGCGATGTGAACATTTCCCCAGAAGATTGCGACATCGGCATCGGCCCGGACAACATGAAGCGCTGGCTGAAAACCGGCAAATGCAGCTTCCTGCCGGAAGAACGCGAATGGATGGCACGCCTGAAAAACTGGGGCCTGACCGACAGCTATCGCCACCTGAACCCGGACGTGACCGACATGTTCAGCTGGTTCGACTACCGCAGCCGTGGTTTTGAAGACGAACCCAAGCGTGGCCTGCGCATTGACGTGATCCTGGCCTCCAACGGCCTGCTGCCACGGGTGAAAGCGGCGGGCGTGGACTATGAATTGCGCGGCATGGAAAAACCGTCGGATCATGCGCCAATCTGGCTTGAATTGAGCTGATCCCGGACATCACACATTCCCCTGTGTGCGGGCATGCTCGCGAATTCGGTGTATCCGTTGACGACAATCCAGCTGATACGCCGCCATCCGCGAGCACGCCCGCACCCAGGCTGAGGCGCTGTAATCTTTTGGTCATGCGACTGACTTAATCTCCCCGGCAATCCCCTTGGCTTGATTCGGTGCCGGCATGATCCTGCGTGTTCTGTTCGTTTTTCTATTGAGTGCAGGGCTGACGGTCTCTGCCGCTGCCCTGCCGATACCCGAAAACGGCCCGGCGTTGCGCATTCAAGGCTCCAACACCATCGGCGCTGAACTCGGCCCGGCGCTGGCCGAAGGTCTCTTGCAGGAACAAGGCCTGCTGAAAATCCACCGCGAGCCCCCGGATACCGCCAACGAACAACGCATCGTCGGCCTGACCGCCCAAGGTAAACGCGTCGTGGTGGAAGTCGCCGCCCACGGTTCCAGTACCGGTTTCGCCGCGTTGAAGAACGCCAGCGCCGATCTGGCGGCCTCCTCCCGCGAGATCAAGGACAGCGAGTTGCTCAGCCTGCAATCGCTGGGCGACCTGAAAAATCCCGCTGCCGAGCAAGTCATTGCCATCGATGGTGTGGCGATCATCCTTCACCCCGACAACCCGCTGCAGCAACTGGACACCGAGCAACTGGCGCGCATCTTCAGCGGCGAGGTGAAAACCTGGAAAAACCTCGGCGGTCGTGACGGCCGGATTCATTTATATGCGCGGGATGATCAGTCCGGCACGTACGACACGTTTAAGGAACTGGTCCTCAGCCCTCGTGGGAAAAATCTGAGCATTGAGGCGAAAAGGTTCGAATCCAGCGAGCAGTTATCCGACGCCGTGAGCAGTGACCCGCAAGGCATTGGCTTCATTGGCCTGCCTTATGTGCGTCAGGCAAAAGCCGTGGCAATCGCTGATGGCGCTTCGCAATCGATGCTGGCGCTTAACAATCTGATTGCCACCGAAGACTATCCGCTGTCCCGACGGCTGTTCTTCTATCTGCCGCCAGACAGCAAAAACCTGTGGGCGAGAGCGTTGGTGGCATTTGCGCAAAGCCCTCAGGGCCAGACGATTGTCGCCGCCAACGGCTTTATCAGTCAGACCGTGCGGGCGATGAGCGTCACTCCCAACTCGCTGATGCCCGAGGGCTATCAATCCCTGAGCCGCCACGCCCAACGTCTGACCGTGAACTTCCGTTTTGAAGAAGGTAGCGCCAGCCTGGATAACAAGGCGCGGCAAGATCTGGCACGGGTGCTCGACTATATAAAGGGTCACGACAAGACCGATCGCGCGGTAACACTGGTGGGGTTTGGTGATGCCAAGGATGACCCGGCGCGCGCGGATCTGCTGTCCAAATTGCGGGCGATGGCGGTGCGGCGCGAATTGGTCAAGAACGGCGTGGTATTGCGTGAGGTTCGTGGCTTTGGGGCGCTGATGCCGGTGGCGACCAACAGTGCCGATGAAGGCCGGATCAAGAATCGGCGAGTGGAGGTTTGGGTGTATTGAGTGCTCATTGGCACCTGCATTGACGTCTTCGCGAGCAAGCTCGCGAAGAACGATAACGCGGCGCGGGATCAGCGCTCGCTGCGCAGCATTTCCTTCGGCACATATTTGCCGATCTCGAACTTGCCGATCGCCGCACGGTGCACTTCGTCCGGGCCATCGGCCAGCCGCAGGGTGCGTTGCATGGCATACATGTAGGCCAGCGGGAAATCGTTCGACACCCCGGCCCCGCCGTGGATCTGAATCGCTCGGTCAATCACGCGCAATGCCACGTTCGGCGCGACGACTTTGATCTGCGCGATCTCGCTCTTGGCGACTTTGTTACCCACGGTGTCCATCATGTACGCCGCTTTCAACGTCAGCAAACGGGCCATGTCGATTTCCATTCGCGAGTCGGCGATTTTGTCGATGTTACCGCCCAGGCGTGCCAGCGGTTTGCCAAATGCCGTGCGGTTCACCGAGCGTTTGCACATCAACTCCAGCGCCCGTTCAGCCATGCCGATCGACCGCATGCAGTGGTGAATCCGGCCGGGGCCAAGTCGGCCCTGAGCAATTTCGAAGCCGCGTCCCTCACCGAGCAGGACGTTTTCGTACGGCACGCGCACGTTGTCGAACAACACTTCGGCGTGACCGTGCGGTGCATCGTCGTAGCCAAACACCGGCAGCGGACGGACGATTTTCACTCCGGGGGTATCGACCGGCACGAGGATCATCGAGTGCTGGGCGTGGCGCGGCGCATCAGGGTTGCTCAGGCCCATGAAGATCAGGATTTTGCAACGCGGGTCGCAGGCGCCGGAGGTCCACCATTTCTTGCCGTTGATCACCCACTCGTCACCATCACGCACAGCGCGGGCGGCCATGTTGGTGGCGTCGGACGAGGCAACGTCCGGCTCGGTCATGGCGAACGCCGAGCGGATCTCGCCGCGCAGCAGCGGTTCGAGCCAGCGCTGTTTCTGTTCTTCGTTGGCGTAGCGCACCAGCACTTCCATGTTGCCGGTGTCCGGCGCCGAGCAGTTGAACGGCTCTGGCCCCAGCAAGGAGCGGCCCATGATTTCCGCCAGCGGTGCGTATTCGAGGTTGGTCAGGCCGGCGCCGAGTTCCGACTCGGGCAGAAACAGGTTCCACAGTCCTTCAGACTTGGCCTTGGCTTTGAGCTCTTCCATGATCGCGGTCGGCTGCCAGCGGTCGCCTTCGGCAACCTGGCGTTCAAACACGGCTTCGGCCGGGTAAACGTAAGTGTCCATGAACGCGGTCACGCGCTCACGCAGTTCTTGCACCTTGGGCGAATAAGCGAAATCCATGGGCAGTACCTTCTTTTTCGAGAGGTTGTTCAGGTCATGCAATCGATGCTAGAACAGCGTTGATAATTTACCTAGCCTATTCTCGGCGTGTATAAACATTCATCACCGATATATGATCCAGTGATCGTCAGCCCCTAAAACACCTGCCCTTAAAAACAAGAGAAGCCGCGTTATGAATCTGAGCAAGGTCGACCTCAACCTTTTCATCGTCTTTGACGCGATCTACACCGAAGCCAACCTGACCCGCGCCGGGCAGATTGTCGGCATCACTCAGCCAGCGGTGTCCAACGCATTGGCGCGGTTGCGCGAGACCTTCAACGACCCGCTCTTCGTGCGTACGGCCCAGGGCATGGTGCCGACGCCGATGGCGCAGAACATCATCGGCCCGGTGCGCAACGCGCTGTCGCTGTTGCGAGTGTCGGTTCAGGAAAGCCGTATTTTCAACCCGGCGCAAGCGGCCAAGACCTATCGCATCAGCATGACCGACCTCACTGAAGCGGTGATTCTGCCGCCGCTGTTCCAGCGTTTGCGCCGACTGGCCCCGACAGTGATCATCGAAAGTTTTCTGTCCAAACGCCGGGAAACCACCAAGGAACTGGCGGCCGGGCGACTGGATTTTGCCGTCGATGCGCCACTCAACACCGACCCGCAGGTGCGCCACGTCAAGCTGATGGAAGACCGCTACGTCTGCGCGATGCGCAAGGGGCACCCGATGGCTGGCAAGGAAAAACTCAGCCTCGATGACTATCTGTCGCTGACGCATATCCACATTTCCAGCCGTCGCAGCGGCTTGGGTTATGTCGATCTGGCCCTGGGCAAAATGGGCATTCAGCGCAAGATCGCCCTGCGCTCCCAGCACTACCTGATGGCATCCCAAGTGATGCAGCAGACCGACATGGTCATGACCGTGCCGGAGCGTTTTGCCCGTCGGCATGAACTGCATGCGTTTAATTTGCCGGTCAACGATGTGCCGCCGGTGGAGACTCACCTGTATTGGCATGAAAGCACCGATCAGGACCCGGCCAACCGCTGGATGCGCGAACAGATGATCGAGTTGTGCCAGCAGGTGACGGCGCATGAGAAAAAACTGGATAAGGTGTAAGGCATTGCGTCGCTTGACGTAAACGTAAAGCAGCCATTAGCTTAGCGCCAAGCCCCTATTTCCGAGCGCTTTCATGAGCAGCCAGACCTACAGCATTTCCGACCTCGCCCGTGAACTGGACATCACCACACGGGCGATCCGCTTTTATGAAGAGCAAGGCCTGCTCAGCCCCGAGCGCCGAGGCCAGGAACGCATCTATTCGCCACGCGACAAAGTCAGCCTGAAGCTGATCCTGCGCGGCAAGCGCATCGGTTTCTCGCTGGCCGAATGTCGCGAATTGATCGAGCTCTACGACCCGTCCAGCGGTAACACCAAACAGCTCAACAGCATGTTGGCGAAAATCAGCGAACGCCGCGAACAGCTAGAGCAGCAGTTGCTCGACATCGAACAGATGAAGCTGGAACTCGATACCGCCGAAGAACGCTGCGTACAGGCACTGGAGCTGACACTCAAGAGCCAGCAGATAGCGCAGTAATTGAACACAACATCTCCCCGCTCCCACGAGGGGGTCATCTCGAATTCAAAAGAACAGGTCCGCCCAATGTCCCTCCCCTCCGAAGTACGCCTGATCGAAGTCGGCCCTCGCGATGGCCTGCAGAACGAAGCCCAGCCCATCAGCGTCGCTGACAAGGTGCAACTGGTCGATGCCCTGAGCGCCGCAGGTCTGGGCTATATAGAAGTCGGCAGTTTCGTCTCGCCCAAATGGGTCCCGCAGATGGCCGGTTCTGCCGAAGTCTTCGCGCAGATCCAGCGCAAACCCGGCGTGACCTACGGCGCACTGGCGCCGAACCTGCGCGGCTTCGAAGACGCTATCGCGGCCGGGGTCAAGGAAGTCGCGGTGTTCGCCGCCGCGTCCGAAGCGTTCTCGCAGCGCAACATCAATTGCTCGATCAGTGAAAGCCTGGCGCGGTTTGCCCCCATCATGGATGCGGCGAAACAACACGGCGTTACCGTGCGCGGTTACGTTTCCTGCGTGCTTGGCTGCCCTTATGAAGGCACGGTCGCGCCAGAGCAAGTGGCCATGGTTGCCCGGGAGTTGTACGCCATGGGCTGCTATGAAGTATCGCTGGGCGACACCATCGGCACTGGCACGGCTGGCGCGACCCGGCGTCTGTTCGACGTGGTGTCGGCACAAGTGCCACGGGACAAACTCGCCGGGCACTTCCACGACACTTACGGCCAGGCCATGGCCAACATCTACGCCAGTCTGCTCGAAGGCATTGCGGTGTTCGACAGCTCTATCGCCGGACTCGGCGGCTGCCCTTACGCCAAAGGCGCGAGCGGTAACGTGGCGACCGAAGACGTGGTGTACCTGCTCAACGGCCTGGGGATCAAAACCGGTATCGACCTGGACGCCTTGATTGACGCAGGCCAGCAGATCAGCGCGGTGCTCGGTCGCCCGAGCGGTTCGCGTGTGGCCAAGGCACGTAGCGCACAGTAATGAGGGACGGTGTTACCGCGGTGTCGCCAATGTGGGCTTAAACGAGTAACACGGAAACAAATTGTCTGGCTTTGACAGAACGAAAAAAACAAGAGAAACGCCAAGCTATTGATTTATATAGCTTTTTGAAAGTTGGCACGCGTTCTGCTATCTCTATGGCATAACAAGAATAAAAAGCAGCAAACCAATAAAAATAAGACGTACCGACTCTGACATAACAAGAACAACACGGCAGAGACGCAGCTAACAGATTTTTTTGGAGAAGGTGTGCTTTTCAGGGTGCTCTCAGGAGTGACCCGCAACCGGGCAGAGAACAATAAAACTACCTTCAGGTAGCTCCCGAATCGGTTGGATCGTTTAACGAGAAAGCAAATCAGCGCTCAAAAAAATACGTTTGCTCTTGACCCCGGATGGGGGTCGCCAAAAAAGCGGTAGAAGGCCACGGTTGCTAAAAACAACAACAGACCGAGCCTCAATAATAAAAAGAGCACGCGACGACAAAATTAAAGGGGAGCCTCGGCTCCCCTTTGTGCTTTCTGCCATTCTTGTTTCACAACCGACCTTTTGTGGGAGCAGGCGTGCTCGCGAAGGCGCAGGTTCCGTCGACACCTATGTTTCTGACACTGCGCTATCGCGTGCAATCCTGCCCCCACCGTTGAATGTTTTCAGGCCTGCTTTTCTCTCAACTCCTCGATACTGATCTCGCGCATCCTGAATTTCTGGACCTTGCCGGTCACCGTCATTGGAAACTCCTCCACGAACTTGAAGTGCCGCGGCGTCTTGAAGTGCGCGATGCGCTCCTTGCACCAGGTTTGCAGTTCCAGCTGCGAAGCGCTGTGACCGGGATGGAATTTGATCCAGGCGACGATCTCTTCCCCGTAACGCGAACAGGGAATGCCGATTACCTGCACGTCCGCCACTGCTGGATGGGTGAAGAAAAATTCTTCCAGCTCGCGCGGATAAACGTTTTCGCCACCCCGGATGATCATGTCCTTGTTACGCCCGGCGATGTTCACGTAACCCTCGTCATTCATGCTCGCCAGATCGCCAGTGTGCATCCAGCCCGCGTCATCGATGGCCTCGGCCGTGGCTTGCGGGTTGCCCCAGTAACCGAGCATTACGCTGTAACCGCGAGTGCAGAGTTCGCCGATGGTGCCTCGGGGTACGAGGTTGCCAGCCTCATCGATGATCTTGCTTTCCAGTTGCGGCTGGGTGCGGCCGACGGTGGTCACGCGCAGTTCCAGTTCGTCATCTGGACCGGTTTGCAGCGATACCGGGCTGGTTTCGGTCATGCCATAAGCGATTTGCACTTCGCTCATGTGCATTTCGTTGATCACCCGACGCATGATTTCAATCGGACACGTGGCGCCAGCCATGATCCCGGTGCGCAGGCTCGACAGGTCGAACCCGGCGCGCTGCGGTTGATCGAGCATGGCAATAAACATGGTTGGCACGCCGTACAGCCCGGTGGCTTTCTCTTCGGCGACGGTTTGCAGGGTCAATAGCGGATCAAAGGCGTCACTGGGGTAAATCATCGTACTGGCGTGGGTGATGCAGCCCAGGTTGCCCATGACCATGCCGAAACAGTGGTACAGCGGCACCGGAATCACCAGCCGATCAAGGGGCGTCAGGCCAATACTTTCGCCGACCATGTAACCGTTATTGAGGATGTTGTAGTGACTGAGGGTCGCGCCCTTGGGAAAACCGGTGGTGCCGGAGGTGTACTGGATGTTGATGGGTTGATCCAAGTGCAGGCTGTTGCTGCGGTCGCGTAATTGCTCCAGGGGGACACTGGCTGCCAGATCGGCCAGTTGCGACCACGGCAGAAAACCTGAGGGCGGCTGCGCATCGAGACTGATCACTCCGCGCAAATCCGGCAGGCGCTCGCTGCGCAACTGGCCGATGGATTGCTCGGCCAGTTCCGGCGCCAGCCCCTGCACCATGGCGTGGTAGTTGGAGGACTTGAACGACCCGGCGCAGACCAGCCATTGGCAGCCGGATTGCTTCAATACGTATTCAAGTTCGGAGCTGCGGTAGGCCGGGTTTATGTTGACCAGGATCACACCGATTTTTGCCGTGGCGATTTGCGTGATGCACCACTGCGCGCCATTCGGCGCCCAGATACCGAGGCGGTCACCCGTCTGCAATCCCAATGCGAGCAAGGCCCGGGCATGCAGATCCACGGCCTCCCCCAGTTGCCGCCAGGAATAGCGCGACTGCTCATGACGCACCACCAGCGCCTCGCCGTCCGGGTATTGCGCCACAGTCTGGTCGAACTGCTGACCGATGGTCATCGCCAGCAAAGCTTGCTCCTGGGAGCCGCGAGTGTAGCTGCGCTGCGGGTTTGCACTGGGTTGATCCATGATGACCCCTATTGTCTTTATTAGTGGGTTTACCGGAGTTCTATTTTTGATGGGAGCGGGCTTGCTCGCGAAGGCAGTGTGTCATTCAACCAATATGGCGACTGAACCACCGCCTTCGCGAGCAAGCTCGCCCCACAAAAGACAATCCGTTTTCGATCTTGAACGACTCCTACTCTCGCTCAAGTTGACGTTAACGTAAAGGGTGATTGACAGTCATTCATCGCAGGCTTACGTTAACGTAAAGGTGAGAGCCGACCGCCCTCCCCACCCTACAAAAAAGCCAAAAGGTGACCCATGAGCTACCCATCCCTGAACTTCGCCCTCGGTGAAACCATCGACATGCTGCGCGATCAGGTTCAGTCCTTTGTCGCCGATCAGATCGCCCCGCGTGCTGCGCAGATTGATCACGACAACCTGTTCCCGGCCGACATGTGGCGCAAGTTCGGTGACATGGGCCTGCTCGGCATCACCGTGCCGGAAGAATACGGCGGTGCAGGCCTGGGTTATCTGGCGCATGTGGTCGCGATGGAAGAAATCAGCCGCGGCTCGGCCTCGGTGGCGCTGTCCTACGGTGCGCATTCCAACCTCTGCGTCAACCAGATCAACCGCAACGGCAACCACGAACAGAAAATCAAATACCTGCCCAAGCTGATCAGCGGCGAGCACGTCGGTGCTTTGGCGATGAGCGAGCCGAATGCCGGCTCCGACGTGGTTTCGATGAAGCTGCGCGCCGACAAACGCGGCGACCGCTTCGTCCTCAACGGCAGCAAAACCTGGATCACCAACGGCCCCGACGCCAACACCTACGTGATCTACGCCAAGACCGATCTGGAAAAAGGCCCGCACGGCATCACCGCGTTCATCGTCGAGCGTGACTGGAAAGGCTTCAGCCGCAGCAACAAGTTCGACAAGCTCGGCATGCGCGGCTCCAACACCTGCGAGCTGTTTTTCGATGACGTCGAAGTGCCGGAAGACAATATCCTCGGCGCCCTCAACGGCGGCGTGAAAGTCCTGATGAGCGGCCTCGATTACGAACGCGTCGTACTGTCCGGCGGCCCGACCGGGATCATGCAGTCGTGCATGGACCTGATCGTGCCGTACATCCACGACCGCAAGCAGTTCGGCCAGAGCATCGGCGAATTCCAGCTGATCCAGGGCAAAGTCGCCGACATGTACACCCAACTGAACGCCAGCCGTGCCTACCTCTATGCAGTGGCTCAGGCTTGCGAACGCGGTGAAACCACGCGCAAGGACGCCGCCGGGGTGATCCTCTACACCGCCGAGCGCGCCACGCAAATGGCCCTCGACGCGATCCAGATTCTTGGCGGCAACGGTTACATCAACGAATTCCCGGCTGGCCGCCTGCTGCGTGACGCCAAGCTGTACGAAATCGGCGCAGGCACCAGTGAGATCCGTCGCATGCTGATCGGTCGCGAACTGTTCAACGAAACCCGCTAAACGGAGCTGACCATGGCTACCCTGCACACTCAGCTCAATCCTCGTTCAGCGGAATTCGCCGCCAACAGCGCAGCGATGCTCAAACAAGTCGACGCCCTGCACACCCTGCTCGCCCAAGTGGCCCAGGGCGGCGGCGCGAAAGCTCAGGAGCGTCACACCTCACGCGGCAAACTGCTGCCGCGTGAGCGGATCAACCGCTTGCTCGATCCGGGCTCGCCGTTTCTGGAAATCAGCCCACTCGCGGCTTACGCCGTTTATGGTGAGGACGTGCCAGCCGCCGGGGTGATTGCCGGGATCGGCCGCGTGGAAGGCGTCGAATGCATGATCGTCGCCAACGATGCGACCGTAAAAGGAGGCTCGTACTACCCGCTGACGGTGAAGAAACACCTGCGGGCCCAGACCATCGCCCAGCAGAACCGGCTGCCGTGCATTTACCTGGTGGACTCGGGCGGCGCCAACCTGCCGCGTCAGGACGAGGTGTTCCCGGACCGCGAGCACTTCGGGAGGATTTTCTTCAACCAGGCCAACATGAGCGCGATGGGCATTGCGCAGATTGCCGTGGTGATGGGGTCGTGCACGGCGGGCGGCGCGTATGTGCCGGCGATGGCCGATGAAGCGATCATGGTGCGCAATCAGGCGACGATTTTCCTCGCCGGCCCGCCGCTGGTGAAAGCCGCGACCGGTGAAGTGGTCAGCGCCGAAGAGCTGGGCGGTGCCGATGTGCACTGCAAGATTTCCGGGGTCGCCGACCATTACGCCGAGAGCGACGAACACGCCCTCGCCCTCGCCCGCCGCAGCGTCGCCAACCTCAACTGGCGCAAACTCGGCGAAGTGCAGCAGCGCACGCCGATTGCTCCGCTGTACGCCAGCGACGAGTTGTATGGCGTGGTTTCGGCGGACGCCAAGCAACCGTTCGATGTGCGCGAAGTGATTGCGCGGTTGGTCGACGGTTCGGTGTTCGATGAATTCAAGGCGCTGTTCGGCACCACGCTGGTGTGCGGTTTCGCACATCTGCACGGGTATCCGATCGCGATTCTCGCCAACAACGGCATCCTCTTCGCCGAAGCCGCGCAAAAAGGCGCGCACTTCATCGAACTGGCCTGCCAGCGCGGTATTCCACTGCTGTTTTTACAAAACATCACGGGCTTCATGGTCGGTCAGAAATACGAGGCGGGCGGCATCGCCAAGCACGGCGCAAAACTGGTCACCGCCGTGGCGTGTGCAAAGGTGCCGAAATTCACCGTGATCATCGGCGGCAGCTTCGGCGCCGGTAACTACGGCATGTGCGGCCGGGCCTACGATCCGCGCTTCCTGTGGATGTGGCCGAATGCGCGGATTGGCGTGATGGGCGCCGAACAGGCAGCAGGCGTGCTGGTGCAGGTCAAGCGTGAACAGGCCGAACGCAGCGGCCAGGCCTTCAGTGCGGAACAGGAAGCCGAGATCAAGCAGCCGATCCTCGACCAGTACGAAGAGCAGGGTCACCCGTACTACTCCAGTGCACGCCTGTGGGACGACGGCGTCATCGACCCGGCGCAGACCCGCGATGTGCTGGCCCTGGCCTTGTCCGCGTCACTGAACGCGCCTATCGAACCGAGCCGCTTTGGCGTGTTCCGGATGTGATGTTTTGTGGGCGCAGGTTTGCTCGCGAAGACGGCGGCACATCCACTATGGATGTGACTCAATAGACGCTTTCGCAAGCACGCCCGCTCCCACAAGGACCGTGGAGATGGACGAATATGAGCGATTTCAACACCCTCGAACTGCACAGTGACCCACGGGGTTTCGCGACGCTGTGGCTCAACCGTGCAGAAAAGAACAACGCCTTCAATGCCCAGATGATCCGCGAACTGATCCTGGCCCTCGACAAGGTTGCCAGCGATACCAGCCTGCGCTTCCTGCTGCTGCGCGGCCGTGGCCGGCACTTCAGCGCCGGCGCCGATCTGGCCTGGATGCAGCAATCGGCCGAGCTCGATTACCACACCAACCTGGACGACGCGCGCGAGCTGGCTGAGCTGATGTACAACCTCGCCAAACTGAAAATCCCGACGCTGGCCGTGGTGCAAGGCGCAGCGTTCGGTGGCGCATTGGGCCTGATCAGTTGCTGCGACATGGCCATCGGCGCCGATGATGCGCAGTTCTGCCTGTCGGAAGTACGCATCGGTCTGGCGCCGGCGGTGATCAGTCCGTTCGTGGTGCAAGCCATCGGTCAACGCGCAGCACGTCGTTATGCCCTGACCGCCGAGCGTTTTGGCGGCCAGCGAGCGCGAGAACTCGGTTTATTGTCCGAGAGCTATGCGGCCGTTGAGCTGGAGCAACAGGTTGAGCAATGGATCGACAAGCTGCTGCTCAACAGCCCCGCTGCGCTGCGCGCCAGTAAAGATCTGCTGCGCGAAGTCGGCAACGGCTCACTGACCCCGGCCCTGCGCCGCTACACCGAAAACGCCATCGCGCGTATCCGCGTCAGCCCCGAAGGCCAGGAAGGCTTGCGTGCCTTCCTGCAAAAACGTCCGCCGAACTGGCAAGCCGCAACCACCACCAAGGAGCCGCGTTGATGAGCGCACCTGTTCTCACCACCCTGCTGGTGGCCAACCGTGGCGAAATCGCTTGCCGGGTCATGCGCACCGCCAAAGCCTTGGGCCTGACCACTGTCGCGGTGCACAGCGCTACCGACCGTGAAGCGCGGCACAGCCGAGAAGCGGATATCCGTGTTGATCTCGGTGGCAGCAAAGCGGCTGACAGTTATCTGCAAATCGACAAACTGATCGCGGCGGCCAAGGCCTGCGGCGCTCAAGCGATTCATCCGGGTTATGGTTTTCTTTCCGAAAACGCCGGGTTCGCCCGCGCTATCGAGGCGGCGGGCCTGATATTTCTTGGCCCACCCGCGTCCGCCATCGACGCCATGGGCAGCAAATCAGCCGCCAAAGCGCTGATGGAAACCGCTGGTGTACCGCTGGTGCCGGGTTATCACGGCGAAGCACAGGATATCGACACCTTCCGTGACGCCTGCGAACGCATCGGTTACCCGGTGTTGCTCAAGGCCACGGCCGGTGGTGGCGGCAAAGGCATGAAAGTGGTTGAGGACGTCAGTCAACTGGCTGAAGCCCTCGCCTCCGCTCAGCGTGAGGCGCAGTCGTCATTCGGCGACTCGCGGATGCTGGTAGAGAAATACCTGCTCAAACCCCGTCATGTGGAAATCCAGGTGTTTGCCGATCAGCACGGCCATTGCCTGTACCTCAATGAGCGTGACTGCTCGATTCAACGCCGCCATCAGAAAGTGGTCGAAGAGGCCCCGGCACCGGGCCTGTCGCCGCAACTGCGCAAGGCCATGGGTGAAGCGGCGGTGCGTTCGGCACAGGCCATCGGTTACGTCGGCGCGGGGACGGTGGAGTTTTTGCTCGACGCACGCGGCGAATTCTTCTTCATGGAGATGAACACCCGGCTGCAGGTTGAGCACCCGGTGACCGAGGCGATTACCGGTCTTGATCTGGTGGCCTGGCAGATCCGCGTGGCCCGTGGTGAAACGCTGCCGATCACGCAGGATCAAGTGCCGCTTGACGGCCATGCGATTGAGGTGAGGTTGTACGCCGAAGACCCTGCAAATGATTTTCTGCCGGCGACTGGCCGCTTGCAGCTGTATCGCGAATCGGCTGAGGGGCCGGGGCGCAGAGTCGACAGTGGCGTTGAAGAAGGTGATGAAATTTCGCCGTTCTATGACCCGATGCTCGGCAAGTTGATCGCCTGGGGCGAGGATCGTGAACAGGCGCGCCTGCGTTTGTTGTGCATGCTCGACGAATTCGCCATTGGCGGGTTGAAAACCAACATCAACTTCCTGCGACGCATCATCGCTCACCCGGCGTTTGCGGCAGCAGAACTGGATACCGGGTTTATTCCGCGTTATCAGGAGCAGCTAATGCCGCCGCCGGGCGAGTTGAGCGAGGCATTCTGGGATGCAGCGGCGCAGGCGTTCGCGCAGAGTCTGCCGGGCGTTATGCGGGCGGACGATCCTTCTTCGCCGTGGTCGCTTAACAGCGGATTGCGCACCGGCCTGCCGAAGGAATTCACCCTGCACTTGAGCTGTGAGGGCCAGGATCGAGCGCTGACGCTGAGTTCAGGTGGCAACGCCACACTAACGGGCGAGACGCTGGTGGTTGAGCAAGAGAACGTACGTCGCGCGTTGCGCGCTATTCGTCAGGGAGATTCGCTGTATCTGCGCTGGGATGGCGAGTTGCGGCGTATCGAGGCGTACGACCCGATCAGTGCGGCCGAAGCCAGCCACACTTATCAGGGCGGTCTGACTGCGCCAATGAACGGCAGCATCGTACGGGTATTGGTCGAGCCCGGGCAGAAGGTCGAGGCCGGTGCGCAACTGGTGGTGCTGGAAGCCATGAAGATGGAACATAGCATCCGCGCACCACATGCCGGGGTGATCAAAGCGCTGTATTGCCAGGAAGGCGAAATGGTCGGCGAAGGCAGCGCTTTGGTTGAACTGGAAGAAGCGTGAGTGAAGGATCGATCCTGCGCCTGGCGAGGATCGATCTGACTAGAAACGCGCCGTAGCCTGTACCACGACGCCGATGATTCGACATTCATCGGTAAACAGGGCCTTGGGCCAGGTCGGATTGAGCGGCACCAGATAACGCTGGCCGCCCTCTTCGTCGAGCTTGCGAAAAATCGCTTCATCGCTGCCCGCCCACTGGGCAATCACCAGCTTACCAGGCACGGCCTCGACCTCTGGATCCACCAGAATCAGCATGCCTTCGGCAATACTCTGACCGCTGGGAGCGGTCATCGAATTCCCTGCCACCGTCAGCCAGAACGCCGCACCACGGGCATGATAATCCGTGAGTGCGAACCGCTGCCTGGCTGACGTCGGGGCATAGGCGGATCCGTTCTCGCGCACCTCGCAGGGTGTCTGCCAGTCGCTGACCGGGTAACGAAAGTACGGGTTGTACTTCTGCGCCAGCGGCATCTCGTCATCCGGCATCACCTGCGGCTCACGAATCACCAGCACCACTTCAAGGAAATCCATGCCGAGCGCTTGCAGCACGCGGTTCATCTGCGTGATACCGGGTTCGCGACGTTTGTTCAGCCAATGACCGATGCCCCCCTGGGACATGCCGACGCGCTCTCCGAGCTCTGTTTGAGTGATTTTGAGCTCACTCATCTTGGCCTTGACCAACTCAATCCATTTATCCATGTGCGGCACCTTACTCGGACACCTCCGGCCAACAAAACACATATTGTAGTATTAAAAATGTGGTCACAACTACGTTTCGTACTATTCTGAAGGCACGGATTTTCAATCGAACAAGGAGCGGCCTTTCATCATGAATATCAGCAGCAAAGACTTGCCCGATCTGCAGATGGACACCACGTTCACTTCACCACAAGGCAACGCCGCGGCGCAGCGAGCCTTGGATTATTACTTGAAACCAGCTGTGTCAGAACCCGAGGTCGATGAGCGTTTTTTCGATGTCAAACAGCATCTCAGTGGCGAAGAAGCCTTGGTGCACGCCTCCGATCTGTTGCGCTGCGCGGCCGCCACTGCTTTCAAGGCTGCGGAAAACCTGCAAGGCGCGAATCGCGACCTGGCGTTTTCAGTGGTTCATATGGTGGATATGGCGCGGGCGATGGTTGACCACTCGCTCGATGGCGATGAAGTCTGAGGAACGGGGGACGATCGTGCGGGAAAGAGTTTTCCAATCGCACAGATAAAAACATTTGACTTGCAAATGATAATGATTATTATTGCAAGCAACTGGTCGCGAGATCAGTCGATGGACCAGAGACCTTAGGTCGGTCTTCTGGACTATCTCCTCATCAGGCTAATCACGGTTTTTGACCCGGCTTTTTGCCGGGTCTTTTTTTACCCGTTTTTCGGGCTTATGGCTTCAGGCTAATGAAGTCTTTAAGTGCTGCAAATTCAATGACGCCGATAGTATCAAAAGAATATCGCTTGGCAAGCGAAGCCCAGCCACATTGGGGAAAACTAATAGCAATTAGCGCTTGAGAATCAATCGCATAGTCTCTAAGCTGCATGAGCGTCATGGAGGACGCCCCCGCCACGACCCCGCATTTCCCCTCGGTTTCATCTCTGTCTTGCGTGTAAAGTAGCCACCATAAAAATCATATTCAGGAACCGATTATGACCGTGGCCAAATCTTCGTTCGACATCAGTGCCAACTTCGATAGCGGCAATATTCAAGTCATCGACATCAGCAATCCGCTCAATCCGGTTCTGGCCATCCGCCCGGACACCCGAAGCGCCCACTTTCAGTGGTTCCACTTCAAGGCCAGCGGTCTTCACGTCGGTCAGGAACACTGGTTTCGCCTCAACAACGCCAGTCAATCTTCGTACAACAAAGCCTGGGATGGTTATCAGGCCGTAGCCTCCTACGATCACGTCAACTGGTTCCGCGTACCCACCATTTTCGAAGGCGACTGCCTGCGTTTCTGCCTGGAAGCCACCCAGACTCACGCCTGGTTCGCCTATTTCGAACCCTATAGCCGCGGCCGTCACGACTGGCTGATCGAACAAGCGCTGACCAAGGCCGGCGCCGAGTTGCTGGCGACAGGTAAAAGTGTCGAGGGCCGCGATATTCAGTTACTGCGCAAAGGCAGCGGCGCGCAAGGTCAGCGCAAAATCTGGATCATCGCCCAGCAACACCCGGGCGAGCACATGGCTGAGTGGTTCATGGAAGGGGTGATCGAACGCCTGGAAAGACACGACGATCCGGTGCTGAATAAACTGCTCGCCAGTGCCGATCTGTACCTGGTGCCCAACATGAACCCGGACGGCACCTTCCATGGGCATCTGCGCACCAACGCCATGGGGCAAGACTTGAACCGTGCCTGGCAAAGCGCCAGCCAGGAAATCAGCCCTGAAGTCCTTTTCGTGCAGCAGCAGATGGAAAAATACGGCGTCGATCTGTTTCTCGACGTACACGGCGATGAGGAAATCCCTCATGTCTTCACCGCTGGCTGCGAAGGTAATCCGGGGTATACGCCGCGGCTGGAGAAACTCGAAGAACATTTTCGCAGCCATCTGAAACACACCACCAAAGACTTCCAGACCAAATACGGCTACACCCGTGACGAACCGGGCCAAGCCAACATGACCCTGGCGTGCAACAGCGTTGGCCAGAAGTACGATTGCCTGTCACTGACCCTGGAAATGCCGTTCAAGGATCACGACGACGCGCCGAACGCGCAAACCGGCTGGTCGGGCAAACGCTCCAGTCAATTAGGCAAAGACGTGCTGACGACCATTGCCGACATGGTCGACACACTGCGCTGATCCCTTCCCTTGCCTGGTCAAAGGAACGGAGGCTGTCCCGGAAAATGGCGCATCGTCACAATGCGCCATTGCGGTCAGCTAACCGCGATTGCGACCGCGCAACATGCTGTCCAGCACGTCGTCACGGCGCACCCAGCCATGGAACAGCGCCGCCGCCAAGTGCACCAGCACCGTCAGAAACAGCAGATAAGCCAGATAACCATGAGCGCTGCGCAGCAACGCAAACAACTGCGCATCGGCCGGGACAATCGACGGCAACTGCAGCGATGCACTGAGCATCACCGGCTCGCCCGAGGCGCTGATCATCGCCCAACCGAGCAGCGGCAGCACCAGCATCAACGCATAAAGCAACAGATGCGAGGCCTTCGCAGCCATCACCTGCCAGCCCGGCAGATCCACCGGCAGCGGCGGCTGGCGTGTGGAGAAACGTACCAGCAGACGCACGATCACCAGCAGCAGAATCGCAATGCCCAAGGGCTTGTGCAGGTGGATCAGCCATTCATGCCGTTCGGAGACCGAGGTGACCATGCCGGCGCCAATAAACAGCATCGCGATGATCATCAGCGCCATCAGCCAATGCAGCAGTCGCGCCAACAGCGCGAAATGAGTCGGTTGAGCGCTCATGGACGAGTCTCCTGTTTGGCGGCGGGCAACTGGCTGACTTCGCGGGTGCGACGCCGATAGGAATTGGCGTAACCGGCGGAACGGGCCGCGAGCAACGGGTCGTCGGAGCCTTGAATCCCGGCTGGCAACACCAACGGGTCGTAATTGATGTCGCGGCACTCACCGCTCAGTTGCGGCTGAGTCTTTTCCAGCACCAGGGTGCCGGCGTTCACAACCTTGCGCCCTTCGGGCCAGGCCTTGCTGGCGTCGTTCACCGGGTCACCGGCGTTAGCCAACGTGATATTCAACTGAAAACGCAGCGGCGCAGCGGCAAGCCTTTGCACCAGATCCTTTTCCAGAAAGTCAGCGCCCTCAGGTGCGCTGTCACCCGCCGCGTCTTTAGCCAATGGCGTCATGCTCCAGCGCACGGCTTGCCGCTTCCCGCTGGCGTCCACCAGATAGAACGCATTGACACTGTTATAGGTTTCGGTGGCGTAACTGGCCGATGGCTTGGCGGTCTTCACCCAGGTCAGAAACGGCACAGTTTCCGGGTGCGCGGCGAAGAACGCCGGCACCTTGCCTGGGTCAGGTTTGCCTGTGGCCGGATCCGGCGACTGCGCCTGCAGCAACTGATAGAACGCCTCAGGCGTGCCCACCGGGAACACCGGCATGCTGTTCATCCCGGTGCGCCACTGCTGACCATTGGCCTGGGTGAAGCGCAGCGCCAGACTGCGAATCGGCACGCTGCTGTCCGGGGCATAGGGATTACCCGCCGGCAACGCAAAACGCCCCACCACCGGGGTGCGCGGTTCGTTGAACACTTGCGCAGCCGAGAACACCCGTGCCTCGCCACTGCTCTCGAAATGCCCGATCACACACACACCTTTGGCATGATTGCGGCGGAATCCGGGATGCACGCCGTTGTTTTTCTCCAGCACATCGACCAGCGCCTTGGGCGTCAGACGTTGTGGGTCAAAGGTGCCGTGAACATAGGCAAACGCCCCGGCCACTGCAGCGACTACCGCGGCAATGCCGCCCAGACGCAGTACCACGTTCGCGGCACTCAGTGGCGGGCGCTGCGGCCCGCCTGAGGGTGAAGTGCGATCAACCATGAATAACTCCGGGACCATCGGCCACAAGTAGGAAGAGTCAGCAAGACGCACCCCGTCGGGATTTATTCCACAGTCCGGTATTTATTTTTCCGAACGTGGAATAACCTTCGACGGTGGACGTCTCCCTAGTCCACAGCGTAGTGACCAGCAGAATTTCATGAGCGAATTCGACGAGCAATTGAGAGAAATCATTCCCGGATTGCGGCGTTTTGCCGTGTCGTTGACGCGCAATAGCAGCAGCGCCGACGATCTGGTGCAGGCAAGCCTGGAGCGGGCCTTGTCGAGTTGGGGCGGCAAACGCGTCGACGGTGATCTGCGCGCCTGGCTGTTTGCGATCCTCTACCGACAATTTCTCGATGCTCATCGCCGTTCCCGACGCTATGCGCGGATGCTCGAATTTTTCACCGGGCGCGACGATGCCGAACCTTCGGCGGAGCGCACCGTCATCGCCCGGTCGACACTGCAAGCCTTTGATAGATTGCCCACCGAACAGCGCGCGCTACTGCTGATGGTCTCAGTTGAAGGCCTTTCCTATAAGGAGGTCGCCGAGATCCTTGGCGCCCCGATCGGCACCGTGATGTCGCGCCTTTCCCGCGCCCGCCAAGCCTTGCGCCAACTCAGCGACGGCGAAATCAGCAGCCCTTCTTTGCGGATACTCAAATGATCAGCCTGCCTCCCAGCGAGCATGACCTGCACGCCTACGTCGACCACCAACTCAGCGACGCCGACCGCCGGGTGCTTGACACCTGGCTGGCGAATCACCCAGACCAAGCCGCGCAGGTTCGCGCCTGGCAACGTGACGCCCAGCAATTACGTGCAGCACTGGGGGGCGCGTTGCAGCGGCCGGCCAATCCGGCGCTTGACCCGGCAACGATTCGCCAGCGCCGCATACGTCAGTCACGTCGACACCTGGCCAGCGCCGCCGTGTTGCTGATCGCCGTCAGTGTGGGTGGTTTCAGTGGTTGGCAAGCGCGGGAAATGACCCTCGTGCGCACCTCGGTATTACCGATGACCGACGCCTTGCAGGCCTATCGCTTGATTGCCCAGCAGGGAATGCTCCCGGCCGATTACAAGGTCGACAGTAACGGCGACATGCAGCGCTGGCTCGACCGTTATTTCACGCAGGCGAGTCGCTTGCCGGATCTCAAGGCTGCCGGGTTCGAACCGGTCAGCGGACGGTTGCTCAGCACCGACGAAGGCCCGGCGGCGATGGTGATGTATGAGGATGGGGGTGGGCACAAAGTCAGCTTTTATGTGCGACCGCCGGGACCGAAAAATACCTTTCTGCCGCGTGGCAGCCGCAGCGACGGGGATCTGCAGGCCGAATACTGGTCCGGGCACGGGTATAACTATGCGATGGTCAGCCCGGTTGATACGCCGGTCGCCCCACTGCTCAAGCAGTCCCTGCCATTGTGAAACGCGACATAACCCTGTGGGTGCGGACACGCCCCATACAGCGGGCCCAGGCACATTTGTGTTCAATGAACGCCTACTCTCGACCGGCTGCAGTAGAAGGCGTGCTCTGCGTGTGGTTACACTACGCCGCCGCGCTCCGGGGAGCCGGTTTGACGAACACGGAGTCACCACAAAGTGCCCGCCCGACCGCCAAAACGAACGCGATTGATCCAGCGCTGGCCAGCGTTACGCCGCTGGTTCGGCAAACGCCTGCCTGCCAGTGCTGGCCATGACGACAGCGCCCAGTCGATCCGCGACTACTTCCGGCACAAGGCCCACAGCCAGGGTTACACCCTCAGCCACAGCCAGCAGCGCGTGATCGATTGTCTGGCGCAGCAGGCCAGTCTGCTGTTCGGCGCAAAAGCGCCTACCCCGCCGAGTCTGTATCTGTACGGCGCCGTTGGACGCGGCAAGAGCTGGCTGCTGGATGGCTTTTTCCAGGCGCTGCCGATCAAGCAAAAACGACGCCTGCATTTCCATGAGTTCTTTGCGCAATTGCATCAAGGCATGTTCCGTCATCGTGAACAGGACGATGCCCTCGCCCTCACGCTCGATGATCTGCTGCAAGACTGCCGGGTGCTGTGTTTCGACGAGTTTCATGTGCATGACATCGGTGACGCGATGCTGATCAACCGGTTGTTCAAGGCGTTGTTCCAGCGCGCGATCGTGCTCCTGGTGACCTCGAACTATCCGCCTGAGGGCTTGCTGCCCAACCCGCTCTATCACGCTCGCTTCAAACCCGTCATCGAACTGATCAACTCACGCATGCAGGTCATGGAAGTCGGCGGGCCGCACGATTACCGAAGCCAGGCGCGCAACCAGGCGCATCAATTGTTCACGCAAGGTCACTACGTATGGCCGGCCACGCCTGCTCAGCGCCACGTCCTGAACCTGCCACCACACGATGCTCCAGCGCTTGCCCTAGCGGTCGGCACGCGGCAAATTCAGGCACGGTTGTGTGAAGGTCGGCGGGTCGGTTTTACCTTCAAGGACCTGTGCGAACAGCCGACGGCGGTGATGGATTATCTGGAGCTTTGCCGGCGTTTCGACCACTGGGTCATTGATGATTTACCGGCACTGGCTGAATGCTCGATCGCCGCGCAACAGCGTTTCATCAATCTGATCGACGTGCTCTACGATCAGGACAAATGCTTGACCCTGCTCGGTCAACTGCCGCTGTTTGAGCGTCTGGGCGGCAATGCCATTGACCTGGCCCGCACGCGGAGCCGGTTGGGGCAGTTACAGGAAGTGCGCCTCCTTACCTGACAGACAAAGATCGCGCCCCACAGAGGATCGCAGTGCAGAGGAAGAATTCGACAGTGTTGAATCTGCCGTTATCATGTCGCCCATTCCTTGCGACTCCTCTATGGCGAAGACCTTTATGCATACCCTTGCTCAATTGCGCGCCGGCGAATTGTCAGGCATCACGCGGCTGGATCTGTCCTGCGGGCTGACCGAGTTCCCGCGGCAGATCTTTGATCTGGCCGATACCCTCGAGGTGCTCAACCTCAGCGGCAACGCCTTGAGCAGTCTGCCGGATGATTTGCATCGGCTGACTCGAATGCGCGTACTGTTCTGCTCCGACAATCAGTTCACCGAGTTGCCCGCCTGCCTCGGCCAATGCGCCGCGTTGACGATGATCGGTTTTAAAGCCAACCGCATCGTCGATGTGCCGGGTGCCGCCCTGCCAACGCGGCTGCGCTGGCTGATCCTGACCGACAACTGCATCGAAACCCTGCCGAGCGAACTGGGCGAACGTCCTGACCTGCAAAAACTCATGCTGGCGGGCAATCGCCTGCAATCGCTACCCGCTTCTCTGGGTAACTGCCATCGGCTGGAGCTGATCCGCATCGCCGCCAACCGCCTGAGCCAATTGCCACCCTTTCTGCTGGCGTTGCCGAGCCTGACGTGGCTGGCCTATGCCGGTAATCCACTGGAAACCGAAGCCGACGCCGCCGCCCTTCAAGCCACACCGCAAATTGACTGGTCAACGCTGCGCCTGGAGCAGCAACTGGGCGAAGGCGCTTCGGGGGTGATTTGCCGGGCGACTTGGCAGCACGCCGAGGGCTCGCTGAAACCGGTCGCCGTGAAGTTGTACAAAGGTGAAATGACCAGCGATGGCTCGCCGCTGCATGAAATGAACGCCTGCATCACGGCCGGGCTGCACCCGAATCTGATCCGGGTTGAAGGTCGTATCGATGACCATCCCGAAGGCCAGCAAGGGCTGGTGATGCAATTGATTGATCCGAGCTTTCGCAATCTGGCGGCATTGCCGAGCCTGGCGTCCTGCTCACGGGACGTTTACGCCGAAGATTGCCGCTTCACGGCCGACGTTGCGCTAAGAATTGCCAAGGGCATCGCGTCGGCGGCCGAACATCTGCATCAACAGGGCATCACCCACGGCGACCTCTACGGGCACAACATTCTGTTGAACGACGAGGGCGATTGTCTGCTGGGAGATTTCGGCGCGGCGTCCTTCCATGCCACCACGGACAACGTCGAGACACGATCACTGCAACGCATCGAAGTGCGAGCGTTCGGGGTTTTGCTCGGGGAGTTGCTGGCGCGGATCGACTCGGGGTTGAGTGATGAGCGGCGTGGGGTGCTGGAGGATTTGCAGCGGCGCTGCTGTCAGGCCGATGTGCTGGGGCGGCCGGGGTTCAGTGAAGTGAGTGCGGTACTGGACAAGCAGTGACCGCAACGCGGTCAATCGCGGGCTTGCCCGCCATTGACGGCGTTACCGGTAAAACCAATCAGCCCGCCAGACCGACAAACATATCCTGTACGTCGTCATGGTTGTCGAGGCCTTCCAGGAACGCTTCAACCTCAGCCATTTGCTCATCGCTCAAACCGCTGACGGGGTTCTTCGGCTGGTAGCCAAGCTTGGCCGACAGCACGGTAAAGCCTTGCTCCGGCAGGGCTTTCTGCACGGAGTCGAGGTCGGTCGGATCGGTCAGGAACAGGGTTGCGCCGTCTTCACCCGGTTCAAAATCCTGGGCACCGGCTTCGATGGCGGCCATTTCCGGATCGGCGTCCGGGGTGTCCGGCGAGGCTTCGATCATGCCCACATGGTTGAAATCCCAGGCAACGGAGCCGGAAGCACCCAGTTGACCCTTGCGGAACGCCACACGGATTTCCGCGACGGTGCGGTTGATGTTGTCGGTCACGCACTCGACGATCAGCGGTACCTGGTGCGGCGCGAAGCCTTCGTAGGTCACGCGATGGTATTGCACGGTTTCGCCTAGCAGGCCCGCGCCTTTCTTGATTGCGCGATCCAGGGTTTCTTTCGGCATCGAGGCTTTCTTGGCCTGTTCGACCACCAGACGCAGGTGTGCGTTGGTGGCGGTATCGGCACCGTTGCGGGCAGCGATGGTGATTTCTTTCACCAGTTTGCCGAAGATTTTGCCCTTGGCGTTGGCTGCCGCTTCTTTGTGTTTAACCTTCCACTGTGCGCCCATTACTCACTCTCTTGATCTGTGGCGCCGAGACATCTATTGGCCGACGCGTGGCGCCAAGTTTATACGGCCTAAACTCGGCAATCGACCAAAAAAATCCAATGTGGAATCGACTTATTCACCAGACCTTGTAGGGCGATTCTGAAAAACCCCTTTGACATAACCATTCAACGCTGTGGTTTCGTACCCTCTGAGGCCCGTATTGCCTGACAGAGCCTGTTCGAATGCTCAATGACAAGGAAAGTCCGTTCACCCTCACCCTGACCGACAGCGGCTTATGCCTGCCAGTGTTGCGCTTTCAAGGCGAGGAAGCGCTCAACCAGCCCTACCGTTTCGACATTGACCTGATCGGTCTGGCACCCGCCGTGCCCCCGGGTACGCTGCTGCAGCAACCGGCATTTCTGCGCCTGAACGACCATCACGGGATCCACGGCATGATCCACAGTGCCACTTGCGAACACCGTGGCACGCATCGGATTGGCTATCGACTTGTCTTGGTGCCACACCTGCAAAGACTGTCGCGAACGATTAAACGGCGTGTGTTTATACAACTGAGCGTGCCGCAGATTCTTCAGCAATTACTCGTTGAAAATGCCCTGCCGAGCAATAGTTACCGAATTGAAATGACCGTGGGCCAGTACCCGACGCGGCCGTTCTGCATCCAGTTCGAGGAAAGCGATCTGGCGCTGCTGCACAGGCTTTGCGAAGAGGAAGGCATTCACTATCACTTCGAACACCGGGTGGACGGTCACGTTGTCGTGTTCGCCGATGACAGCCTGAGCCTACCGCAAGCCCCCGTTCTGGTGCCGTTCAATGTCGACGAACAAACAGCCTCACCCTGCGTCAGTGCGCTGTACCAGCATCATCACGCCGCGCCCATTGCGACGCTCCACGCCTTGCGCAATCGTGGGCAACAGGCTGTCAGCGAGGCTGCCGCCAATCAGACTTCGCCTATCGCACCGCAGCCCACGTTGTCGCTTGAACAACGTCATGCCGAGCAACGCAGTCGCCGCCATCTGGAGCGACAACGTTGCCAGCATCGCTCGATCAATGGCCGCAGCGACTGCGTCGGTTTGCTCAGTGGGCACTTGTTGCAAGTGACCGAGCACCCGATCAGCACCTTCAACGACCAATGGCGGATCACTGCCATACGCCATCACGGGCAACATCCATCGATTCTTGACCCCACCCCGACCCAGCACCGTTATTACAACGACTTCACCGCCCAGCCCTGGTCAACCGACTATCGCCCGCCCCTCAAAGAACCGCGTCCCAGCGTCGCAGGCTTTCATCTGGCGCAGATACTTGGCGCGTCGGGGCAACCCGCGCAACTTGATGAGCAGGGGCGCGTCGCCGTTATTCTCTGGCCTGCGCAACACCCGAACACCACTGAAACCGACGCGCTGTGGCTGCCCATCGCCATGACCCGGGCCAACAGACGACTGGCAGCGAATGAACTCCCGTCTGCAGGCAGTGAAGTCTGGGTGAGCTTCCTCGACAGCGATCCGGACCGACCGATCCTGTGCCTCGACAGCAGACGCAGTCCACCGCCACGCGAGACAGTGCCGATGCCTGACAGCAGCAGCCTTCTACTGGATTGGCTGCTCAACAGCACCGCGCCATGACAGTCCTCCCTGCTGGCGTTGTCGCAGCCTGCGACAGTTCCTGCTGGGGGCCTGAAGCGAAACTGTCAGGCCGGCGCCAATGCAAAAAACGCCTGAATCAAACGCAACTCCCGTCGCCGCTCCATGCAGCCGATCATGTGCCGGTTTCCCAGCCCTTCGCCGGCAATCGGAATCGCCACCACCCGAGGGTCGTGGCTGACCTCCACC
The DNA here is from genome assembly GCF_963971015.1 of Pseudomonas sp. RA_15y_Pfl2_54. Taxonomy (NCBI): domain Bacteria; kingdom Pseudomonadati; phylum Pseudomonadota; class Gammaproteobacteria; order Pseudomonadales; family Pseudomonadaceae; genus Pseudomonas; species Pseudomonas sp. RA_15y_Pfl2_54. The sequence continues at coordinate 22,340 of NZ_CAXAPN010000039.1, read as the reverse complement.
GAAGACACCACGCCAACCCCCAGTTCTGCGGCAACCGCTTCGGTCACCGCTTCGCGGCTGTCCAGTTCCAGCAAGACCCGTGGCTGAATCGATGCCTGCGCGCAAGCCTGATCAAACGTGCGCCGGGTAATCGAACTCGGCTCACGCAAGACCATGATTACCTGATCCAGTTCTTTGAGCTTCACCTCCCCGGCCCGCGTCCCCCAAGGATGGCCCACTGGCACCAAAGCGCAGATCCGCGACTCGCTCAACGCTTGCAGATGCAAGCCTTTGCGCGGTTCGACTTCGGTCAACACGGCGACATCTGCGTGTTCCGATAACAGCGCTGCCAGCGCTTCCTGCGCATTGCCCAAGCGTAAATTCACCGTAATCCCCGGATACCGCGCCCGCAGACTCGCCAACATCGGCATGACCATGTGCGGCCCATCCGCCGCCACCTCCAGGCGCCCGGTCAGCAGTTGCCGATTGGCCTCCAGCATCGCCTGCGCTTCTTCGGCGAGACCAAACATCGCCCGGGTGATCGCCGCCAGTTTGGTGCCCTCCTCGGTCAATTCCACCCGTCGCGCCGTACGTCGCAGGAGGGTGATCTGGTAATGCTCCTCCAACGCCTTGATGTGCCCGGTGACCGCTGGCTGGCTGATGAACAAACGCAAGGCGGCGCGGGTGAAGCTGCCCTCCCGGGCTACGGCGTCGAAGGCGCGTAGCTGAAACAGATTCATGAATAACCCTCGCTGATGGCTGGCATAACAACAAACAATTTGATTGATGCAACGGCGAATTGCAACGTATGCCCCCTAGCTTCACCCCACAGCGCTATCCAAGGACATACGAATGAGTATCGCCGAACCCATCCTGCTGACTCCCGGCCCGTTGACCACTTCGGCCCGCACCCGCCAGGCGATGATGATCGACTGGGGGTCATGGGATGACCGTTTCAATCAACTGACCGCCAGCCTTTGCAAACAACTGCTGGCGATCCTCAACGGCGCAGCCACCCATCACTGCGTGCCGTTGCAAGGCAGCGGGACATTCGCCGTCGAAGCGGCCATCGGTACGCTGGTACCGCGTGATGGCAAAGTGCTGGCACTGATCAACGGTGCCTATGGCCAGCGTCTGGCGAAGATCTGCGAGGTGCTCGGCCGCTCGTTCAGTACCTTCGAAACCGCTGAAGACAAACCGACCACGGCCGCCGACGTTGACCGCCTGCTGCGTGCCGACAGCGCCATCACCCACGTCGCGCTGATCCACTGCGAGACCAGCACCGGGATCCTCAATCCGCTGCCAGAGATTGCCGAGGTTATCGCCCAACACGGAAAACGCCTGATCATCGACGCCATGAGCTCTTTCGGCGCGCTGGCGGTGGATGCACAACAAGTGCCGTTCGACGCGCTGATCGCCGCGTCCGGCAAATGCCTGGAAGGCGTACCGGGGATGGGTTTTGTCTTCGCTCGCAAAGAGTCGCTGGCCGCTTGCGCCGGTCAGTCGCATTCGCTGGCGATGGACCTGTACGACCAGCACACCTATATGCAGAAGACCGGCCAGTGGCGCTTCACCCCGCCCACCCATGTGGTCGCGGCGCTGCACGAAGCCCTGCTGCAATACAACGAAGAAGGTGGCTTGCCGGCACGGCATGCGCGCTACGCGGCCAACTGCCAGGCGCTGATGGAAGAGATGGGCGAGCTGGGTTTACGCAGTTTTCTGCCGGCAGCGATTCAGGCACCGATCATCGCCACGTTCCATGCGCCGACCAATCCGCGTTATCAGTTCAAGGACTTCTACGAGCGCGTCAAGGCCAAGGGCTACATCCTCTACCCCGGCAAACTGACCCAGGTTGAAACCTTCCGCGTCGGCTGCATCGGCCACGTCAGCCCGGACGACATGCGCCAGGCCGTCGCAGCAGTCGGTGAAGTGTTGCGCGAGATGGAAGTCCTCGACATCTGATTCACCCCCAAATCCCTGTGGGAGGGGTCTTGCTCCCCTCCCACAAAGAACCGCATTGCCAACTCAGGAATTGACTGCCATGAACTATGTAAATCCAGACAAGCTGCAAGCCGCCATCCTCGACTGGGCCGGCACCGTGGTCGACTTCGGTTCTTTTGCGCCGACCCAGATCTTCGTCGAAGCCTTCGCCGAGTTCGACGTTCAGGTCTCCATCGAAGAAGCCCGTGGCCCGATGGGCATGGGCAAGTGGGATCACATCCGCGCTCTGTGCGATCAGCCGCAGGTCGCCGAGCGCTATCGCCAAGTGTTCGGTCGCACGCCGACCGACGACGATGTCACCGCGATCTATAACCGTTTCATGCCGCTGCAGATCGAGAAGATCGCCGAACACTCGGCACTGATCCCGGGCGCTCTGGATACCATTGCCAATCTGCGCGAACAAGGGATCAAGATCGGCTCCTGCTCCGGTTACCCGAAGCAGGTGATGGACAAAGTCGTCGAACTGGCCGCCACCAACGGCTACGTCGCCGACCACGTCGTCGCCACCGACGAAGTGCCGAATGGCCGCCCATGGCCGGCCCAGGCACTGGCCAACGTGATCGCGCTGGGCATCGACGACGTCGGCGCTTGTGTGAAGATCGATGACACTGTGCCGGGCATTCTCGAAGGTCGGCGTGCCGGGATGTGGACGGTGGCGCTGATCTGCTCCGGTAATGCACTGGGCCTGGACTACGAGGGGTTCCGCGCACTGGGCAGCGATGAACTGGCCAGCGAGCGAAAGCGCATCCACGCACTGTTCGAAGGTTCGCGCCCGCACTACATGATCGACACCATTACAGACCTGCCCGAGGTGATTGCCGACATCAACAAGCGTCTGGCCCAGGGTGAAATGCCGCAGTCGAGCTGATCCATCGCCTGCTGTAAACGAAAACGCCAGTGTCTGTCGCGACACTGGCGTGTTTTTTTGGACACTTCCTGACCCAGCGCATTGAAACGCCGATCAGCAACAGGCAAATCCGCCAAAGCGGATTACAGTTAAGACATGCCGTCATACAAGAACGGTGCGTTTGCCCCCTGATCTGTGAGGAAACACCGTATGCCGTGGACCAGTTCCGAATCTCGTTACAGCACCGTCTCAGTCTTGCTGCACTGGCTGATGCTGGTGTTGTTGGTACTGGTATACGCCAGCATGGAATTTCGCGGCATCTTTCCCAAAGGCAGCGGCGGTCGCACGCTGATCAAAGAGGCCCACTACATGCTCGGCCTGACGGTGTTCGTGCTGGTGTGGTTTCGCCTGCTCGCCCGCAGCGTCGGCCCGGCACCGAAAATCTTCCCGGCCTCGCCGGCATGGCAAACCGTGCTGGCGCGGCTGATGCACTGGGCGTTGTACCTGTTCATGATCAGCATGCCGATTCTCGGTTGGTTGATCACCAGCGCCGAGGGGCATCAAGTGATGTTCTATGGTTTTGATCTGCCGATGCTGGTGAATGAGGACAAGGCACTCGCCAAGCAGGTGGAATATTGGCACGTACTCATCGCCACGATTGGCTACTGGTTGATCGGGCTGCATGCGCTGGCGGGGATCTATCACCACTACGTAGTGCGCGACAACACACTGGTGCGGATGATGCCCAAACGCGATTGAACCTCACGGCGCGGCCGCAAATCCGCGCTGCCCCTGCAAACCTCCGGTATGCACGAAAATCAGTCGCGTGCCGCTGGCGAACCTGCCCGCTTCGACCTGCTGCCTGAGCGCCAGCAACGCCTTGCCGGTGTACACGGGTTCCAACGGCACACCGCTGACCTGTTCGGTCTGTTCAATGAACCCCAGCAAGGGCGGATCAACCTTGGCAAAACCACCACGGCTGGCGTCCAGCAGTTCATAGTGCGCCATGCACAACCCGGCCTCGCGAATGATCGCTTCGACGTGTGGTGCCACGCCGTGGTCGCCGGGCACGGCCAATGCGCCGTATACCGGACGTTCGCCCGCCTCTGCCAGCACCAGTCCCGCCAACGTCGTTCCTGTACCGCAAGCCAACCACCAGCCGTGGAAATCACTCCAGCCCAAATGGCTCAGTTGTGCATTGGCCTGCGCTTTGAGCGCGACGCAACCGAGGGCGCCGCTTAATCCACCGCCACCCTCCGGCACCGCATGCAGCGTGGGATATTGCGCCTGCCACGGCAGCCAGAATCCCGGTTCGTGCCGCGCCCGATAACCGCCGTAACCCAGCCAGTGCAAGTGCATGCCGAACGCTTGCAGATCTTTCACAGTGGGCGTTTCCCGGGCATGGCCACGCAACAGCCCGACCGTTTTGAAGCCCAGACGCTTGCCCGCCGCCGCCAACGCGTGCAGATGATTGGAATGTGCCCCACCGAGGCTGATGATGCCTTGCGCACCAGCACGGTCAGCAGCGTTCAGGTGTTCGACGAGTTTGAACCACTTGTTGCCGCTGATCAGCGGATCGATCTGATCGAGACGCAGGATCGCCACTTCAACGTTGGCGGCACTGAGCCAGTCCAGTTGGAGGCGTTCGAGGGGGGCTTGAGCAAGCCATTCGTTGGAAGGCAAAAGCATTAATGGCGGTTCCAGAACAAGAACCGCCATCTTAGCAGCCAGAGACACTTCCCCCAGTGGGGGCGGGGAATTTGCCCTGCTTAGAGTTCGGCGGCGAGGCGCGACCCCTGATTGATCGCGCGTTTGGCATCCAGTTCCGCCGCCACATCAGCGCCACCGATCAGGTGCACATTCTGGCCTGCTGCCACCAAGCCATCGTGCAACTCACGCAGCGGGTCCTGTCCCGCGCAGATGACAATGTTGTCCACTGCCAGCACTTGCGGCTCGCCGGTTTCGCCGATGCGGATGTGCAGACCTTCGTCATCGATGCTCAGGTAGTCGACGCTGTTGAGCATCTGCACCTGCTTGTTCTTCAAACCGGTGCGGTGAATCCAGCCAGTGGTCTTGCCCAGACCATCGCCCACCTTGGTTTTCTTGCGTTGCAGCAGGAACACTTCGCGGGCCGGCGCGTGCGGAGCCGCCTTGATGCCGGCCACCCCACCTCGGGCTTCAAGGTGCGTGTCGATGCCCCATTCTTTCCAGAACGCGGCTCGATCGAGGCTGGTGGCCACGCCTTCATGCACAAGGAATTCCGAGACGTCGAACCCGATCCCGCCCGCGCCGATCACCGCCACACGCTTGCCGACCGGTTTGCGCTCAAGGATCACATCCAGATAACTCAGCACCTTGGCGTTATCCACCCCCGGAATCGCCGGCACGCGCGGCGCAATACCGGTGGCGAGGATGATTTCGTCGTAACCGCCGTCCACCAGTTTTGCCACATCGACGCGGGTGTTCAGGCACACCTCGACATGGGTGGTCTGCAACTTGCGTTTGAAGTAACGCAAGGTCTCGAAAAACTCTTCCTTGCCCGGCACGCGTTTGGCGATGTTGAACTGGCCACCGATCTCGCTGGCCGAATCGAACAGGGTCACCTGATGGCCGCGCTCAGCCGCCACGGTGGCGGCGGACAACCCGGCAGGCCCGGCGCCGACCACGGCGATTTTCTTGATCTGCTGCACCGGCAGGTAATTAAGTTCGGTTTCGTGGCAGGCACGCGGGTTGACCAGACAACTGGTGAGCTTGCCGCCAAACGTATGATCCAGACAGGCCTGGTTGCAACCGATGCAGGTGTTGATCTCATCGGCGCGACCTTCGGCCGCTTTGTTGACGAAGTCCGGATCGGCGAGGAATGGACGCGCCATCGAGACCATGTCGGCATCGCCTTCGGCGAGAATCTGCTCGGCGATTTCCGGGGTGTTGATGCGGTTGGTGGTGATCAGCGGAATGCTTACCGCCCCACGCAGCTTGGCCGTGACCTTGCTGAATGCGGCACGCGGCACTTTAGTGGCAATGGTCGGGATCCGCGCTTCGTGCCAACCGATGCCGGTGTTGATGATGGTCGCACCCGCCTGCTCGATGGCTTTGGCCAGGGTCACGATTTCATCCCAGGTACTGCCGCCCTCGACCAGGTCGAGCATCGACAGACGGAAGATGATGATGAAGTTCGGGCCGACCGCCTCACGCACGCGGCGAACGATTTCCACCGGCAGGCGCATACGGTTTTCGTAGCTGCCACCCCAGCGGTCGGTGCGGTGGTTGGTGTGTGCGGCGAGGAACTGGTTAATGAAATAACCTTCCGATCCCATGATCTCAACGCCGTCATACTCAGCCGACTGCGCCAGTACCGAACAGGTGACGAAATCGCTGATCTGCTTCTCGATACCTTCCTCGTCCAGTTCTTTGGGCTTGAACGGGTTGATCGGTGCCTGAATCGCACTCGGTGCCACCTGTTTCGGGCTGTAGGCATAACGACCGGCGTGAAGGATCTGCATGCAGATCTTGCCGCCCGCCTCGTGCACTGCGCGGGTCACGATGCGGTGCTTGAGCGCTTCTTCTTCGGTGGTCAGCTTGGCTGCGCCGGAGTAAACGCCGCCCTCGTCGTTCGGGCCGATACCGCCGGTGACCATCAGGCCGACGCCACCACGGGCACGTTCCGCGAAATACGCTGCCATGCGCTCGAAACCACCCGGTTTCTCTTCAAGGCCCGTGTGCATCGAACCCATCAGGGTGCGATTGCGCAGCGTGGTGAATCCCAGGTCCAGCGGGGCCAACAGGTGCGGGTAATGAGCGGCGGTCATCGGTAACTCCACAACGAGCAATCACGGAAAAGTTGCGGGAGTTCTTTGTCCCCCGTCAGTCATACTCGACAGACTAAGAGTCGCATCGCTGTCACTCAATGACCGTAACTGACAACTTATTGATCCAAATGCACAGCGCCCCTTGGCAAGTACGCCCATGGGCCCTACCCTAGTCGCCACACCCTGTACCCGGCTGCTGTTGGTTTTCATGCGCAAACTTTTGTACCTGTTTTTTTCCATGGCCATCGTGGCCGTTCTCACCACCTATGCCATGTGGGCGGCAGACCGGCCTGCGGGGCATTACCTGTCGGACTTGCGCATCAAACTGGCGGTCGATCAGGGCACGCCTGCCGACCGTGGCAATTTGCTGGGTATCCAGCCAGAGCTGTTTCCTACCGACTATCAGAACCCCGAGCGTCTGCACCGCAAGCTCGCGGCTTATTTGCAGCAAGCGCAGGATCAGGGCTTGTTGAATGACAAGACCGTGGTGGTGCTGCCCGAACATGTCGGCACCTGGCTGATGATCAGCGGCGAGAAAGACGAGTTGTATCAGGCACCGACTCTTGCAGAAGCGATGAACTGGCTGGCAGCGAGCAATCCGCTGCTGTTCGCCCGGGCCTGGCTCAGCGCCAAGGGTAGCGACCGTCTCGACGACGCTCACCTGCGCATGAAATCACGCGCCATGGCCAAGGATTACCAGACGCTGTTCGGGGGGCTGGCCAAAGAGTTTCATGTGACCCTGGTGGCTGGTTCCATCGTGCTGCCTGAGCCAACCATCCGCGACGGCCAACTCAAACCCGGCAGCGGCGCGCTCTACAACAGCAGCGTGGTCTTTGGCCGCGACGGTGTGCCCCTCGGCCAGCCGCAACGCCAGATGCATCCGGTCTTTGACCAGCATGACGTCATCCAGGCCAGTGAACGGACGATCAACGTCGTCGACACCCCGGCCGGACGTCTCGGCGTGCTGATCGGCCGCGACAGTTGGTATCCGGACAACTACCGCCAACTCGATGAACAAAGCGCGCAACTGGTGGCGGTGCCGGCGCAGGTGCTCGGACAGGGTGCCTGGGATCAGCCGTGGCGCGGCTATAAGGGTTCGAGTACACCGAGTTCAGTCAGCCTCAAACCCGGTGACGTCAGCGAAGGCCAAGCCTGGCATCGCCTGACCCTGACCACGCAGCCGCCCGGCAGCCGGGCGATTGCCGGGATGAGCGTATTCCTGCGCGGGCAATTCTGGGACAAAGCGAGTTCGGGTCAGAGCTTCCTCAGCAGCAACGGTCAGCAGTTTGCCGCAGGCGATGCCCGCGGTGCATGTCTGCTCAATATCTGGTTGTAAGCCATGAAGCCGCTGCCGATGCGCCTCGGGGATCTGTCGGTAGGCTTTGTCCATAGCCTCGCCGACGCCGTGCGCAGTCATGGCGCCGACCCACTGCCGATATTGGAGCAGTACGGTCTGGATGCAGCGCGATTGGCCGAGGCCGGCGCACGGCTTTCGATCCCGCGTTATATGCGTTTGGGTTACAGCGCGATTCAATTGACGCAAGATCCGGCGCTGGGCTTGCGCATGGGCCAGCTCAGTCGCCTGAGCCAGGCAGGACTGGCCGGTGTCACCGCGTCGCAGGCCCCCACGGTGCGCGAAGCAGCTCGATGTCTGATCCGTTTTGAACCGTTGTACGGCTCCAATTACCGCGGCCAGTCGAGTTTCCACGAAGACGCCAACGGCGCGTGGCTGCGTTTCTATTCGATCAGTCCGTACAACGCCTATAACCGCTTTGTGGTGGATTCAATCATCGCCGGCTGGTTGCATCAGCTATCCAGTGTCGGCGGCGAAGTGCTCAAGACCGAGCGCATCGAAATCGAATTCGACACGCCGGATTACCACGACGCCTACCGCGTGCTGGGCGATTGCCCAATCCAGTTCGGCGCCGAGCGCAATCAATTGCGCCTGAACCTGAGCAGCCTCGCCCTGCGCAACCCTCAGCACTGCCCGAGCACCTGGCGGCACCTGCTGCAACTGTGTGAACGAGAACTGGAACAACTGACCCGCACTCGCAGCCTGCGCGAACGCATCACGCAATTGCTCGGGCCTTTGCTCAGTGGAGGCCGGGAACCGGACCTGGAAGAAGTGGCGGCACGCCTGAAGCTGCCTACCTGGACATTGCGGCGCAAACTGGCCGAAGAAGGCACGCAGTTTCGCGCGATCCTCAATGACACTCGCCGTGATCTGGCGATGACCTACATCCGCGACACCGAACTGGCGTTCGGCGAAATCGCCTACCTGCTGGGCTTTGCCTCAGCCGAAGCATTTCAGCGAGCGTTCAAACGCTTGAGCGGACAAACCCCGGGCGAATTTCGCCGCAGTCATCGCAAAACAGCTTGAAACCTTACAGCTCGGTGGCGTCTTCGGCCGGCTCGGGCTGATCCAGTTCATAGGCCTGGAACTCGAGCAGTTCTTCTTGATAGTCATCCATTGTGTCATCCCCCTACTGCTCTATTCGATGGTGTCCCGAGCATAGCGCGCCCGTGTGAAGGAAAAATGAAACAGCGCCTTCATGAATAAAACGTAGCAGGTGGTCAGGAATTTATCGCAGTTTTTTTGACAGCCCATAAATCAAAAGCGGGCCGGCTCGCGAAGAGGTTGTGTCAGTCGATGCAAATGTCGACTGACACACCGCATTCGCGAGCGCCCCCGCTCCCACAGAGATTCGGTAGGCGAATTATTGGCCGGAGGCTGGCATCGCCGGAATTGGCTCGGACGGCGGCGGGATGTCCGTCGGGTTGGCGGGTGGCGTGATGGTTTGCGTGGCTGGCGCCGCCGGTTCAGCACTCGGCGCGGGGGCAATCGGGGTTGACTCGGCGGGTGGTACAACCGGCTCTGAACTCAGCGGTGTGGTTTCAAGTGGCGCCGGCGCGGCAGCCGCTGGGGCGGGTGTTGGTGCTGGAACGGGCTCAGCGGCAGGCGCAGGAGCAAGTTCTGCGGCAGGAACTGCTTTAGGCTCAGGCATGCCCAGATCCGTCTTTGGCTTTTCTTCGATATGCGCGGCTTTCTTCGTTTCTGCCGGCAGGAACTGTTCTACCAGGGTAAAGAAACGCTCGTAGAACTTTTGAGCGGTCACCGTCTCGCTGGCAACCTTGACCATCGAATCGTCCGAAGAGCCGATCGGCATGGACACCGAGCCCAGCACACCAACACCCAGACTGGCGGAGTTGTTGGTCTTCTTCAGTGCGTAGCGATCTTGCAGGGCGTTGGCGAACACCGTCGCATGATGCTTGCCACTGCCATCTTCGGCGCAGACCACGTTGAAACTGATCTCCAGGTGAGTTTCACCGGTCTGCTGGAAGCTCTTGTGGCCGCTGACCAGTTTCGGGTCACTGCTGGTAATGATGTAGCCCTGACTGAGCAACGCACGGCGAGCCGCTTCGCAACTGCCGATGTCGCTTACCGGATAGTTACGCGAAAACGTGCCGGAATCGTCGAAGCTCTCATGCTCATAAATCGGCTTGTCCTTCGAACAGCCAGCAACAGCGGTCAACAACAGCGCCAATCCGACAACACGCAGGGGGGTGGAAATCAACATTGAACATCCTGAGGGAAAACAGTCCGGGGCGTATTGTGCAACAGATCGCAGCCCGACGGCGTATGGATTAGTGTCTTAAAACAGTTACAACGCTATCGACCTTCAGCTGCGGGAAAAAGTCGCAGCGATAAATCATCGATAAACATCCGCGACCTCGCGGTGGCGGTGAGGAAAACTGCATGGAGAAGGTCAATAAATGAGCCTCTGAAACGGCTATGTCGCCTGAACTGCCAACAAAAGCGCACCCACAAAAAACCCCGGCTGTCAGGCCGGGGCTCTTGTCTTGCCGCTCAGTCAGACATCAATAACGCTTGATCTCTGCCTGGGCTTCCAACTGCTTGCGATACGCCGCGAAGTCCTGCTGACCTTCACGAGACGCGAGGAAGCGACGGTATTGAGCCTTCTCTTCATCAGTCGGTGCAGCCGCTTCGTTGACGCCGTTCAGCCGAACGATCATCAGGCTACCGTCCGGCAGGGTCACGCTGCTGTACGTAGGCTTGTCCTTGGCAACCGGCTTCGGCATGCGGAACAACGCTTGCAGCACAGCAGGATCAATACCTTCCTGAGCACGGGTGGCCGCTTCGGTGGTTTTCCAGCTCTGTCCATCAACCGCCTTGCCATCGCGCAGATCAGCAATCAGCTTCTCGGCCTTGGTTTTGGCAGCTGCACTGGCGTGCTCTTTGGTCAGTTGTGTGCGAATGGCCGCGCTCACGCTTTCCAAAGGCAGTTGCGCAGGCTTGAGGTGCTCCTTGGCGCGCAGCACGACCACGGTTTCAGGATCCAGCTCGATGGCAGTGCTGTTGGCGCCTTCATCGATCACTTCAGTGCTGAACGCGGCGGTGACCACGGCACGGTTGGCCGTAATACCTTCACCACCCTCACGGCCAAACGGCTTGGAGGTGTGCACAGTCAGCTTCAGATCCGCCGCCGGCTGAGCCAGGTCAGATGCCTCGAACGCGGTGTCTTCCAGTTGCTTGGTCGCCTCGACAAAACGCTGCTCGACTTGCGCCTCTTTCAACTGGCGGGTCAGCTTGTCCTTCAGGCTTGCAAAGGTCGGCACTTGAGGTGCTTCCACGCCCAGCAACTTGATCAGGTGGAAACCGAAGTCGGTGCGAACCGGCCCGGAAACCTGATCCTTGGACAAGGCGTACAGGGCCTTCTCGAAAGCCGGATCGTAAACGCCGGGACCGGCATAACCCAGGTCACCGCCATTGTTGGCCGAACCCGGATCCTGCGAGAACTCTTTGGCCAGCGCTTCGAACTTCTCGCCCTTGGCCAGACGCGCCTGGATGTCTTCGATCTTCGCCTTGGCCTGCGCTTCGGTGGTCTTGTCGTTCACTTCGATCAGAATGTGCGCCGCACGACGTTGTTCCGACAGGTTGGCGATGTCTTTTTGATACGCCGCTTGCAGGTCTTCGTCCTTGACGGCGACCTGATCGAAGAAGGAAGACTTCTTCAACTCAAGGTAATCGATGACCACCTGATCCGGGGTCATGAATTCCTTGGCGTGTTCGTCGTAGTAAGCCTTGACCTCATCGTCGGTCAGCTTGATCGCAGCCGGATCGGTCTTGACGTTCAGGGTGGCGAAATCGCGAGTCTGTTTCTCCAGACGGGCGAATGCCAGCACTTCAGCGTCGGTGACGAAACCGCTGCCAGCGACACCGGCCCGCAGTTGGCCGATCAGCATTTCCTGAGCCAGCATCTGGCGGAACTGCATACGGCTGTAACCCAGCGAACGGATCACCTGGTCGAAACGATCAGAGCTGAACTTGCCGTCCACCTGAAATTCAGGCGTTTGCAGGATCACTTGGTCCAGAGCAGCTTCGGAGAAAGCGAATTTCGATTGTTCGGCACCTTGCAGCAGCAGCTTGCGATCAATCAGGCCCTTGAGAGCCGACTCGCGCAGCATTTTTTCGTCGAGCAAGGAAGCATCGAAATCCTTGCCCAACTGTTGCATCAGCTGACGGCGTTGCATGTCAACGGCCTGGCTCAGCTCGTTCTGGCTGATTTCCTCACCATTGACCTTGGCCGCCTCGTTAGAGTGCGTCGTGGCCTTGAAAATGGCGTCGAAACCGGTCAGAGCCATCAGTGCAACGATGACTCCGATAATGGTCTTGGCAATCCAGCCTTGTGAATTGTCCCTGATATTCTGCAGCATGCGTCCCCCAGAAACGGTTGAACTTCAAAATTAGGCAACCGTGGAGCGTGGGTAGAATCCGGATAGAAGAAAGGCGCATCCGAGGATGCGCCTTCTCGTAACTGGCGGAGCGGACAGGGCTCGAACCCTCGATCCCGGCGTTACAGGCATCTGTTTCAGCGACCTGCTCTACCGCTCCGCTGCCAGGTCAGGCATGACCCCGACCCGGATAGGTAAAAACCTGAAAACTTAGTTAACAGCTTCTTTCAGTGCTTTACCGGCTTTGAAACCTGGTTTTTTGGCCGCTGCGATCTGCAGCGTCTTGCCGGTCTGTGGGTTACGACCAACGCGAGCCGGACGATCAGTCACGGAGAACGTACCGAAACCAACCAGAACAACGGAGTCGCCAGCCTTGAGAGCGCCAGTGACGGATTCGATTACTGCGTCCAGCGCACGGCCAGCAGCAGCTTTCGGGATATCAGCGGATGCAGCGATAGCATCAATCAGTTCCGACTTGTTCACTCTAAGTCCCCTTATATCTATTTTGAGATGATTCTAAGTTTTTTGGTGAAAGCAAAAACGTGTGCTGAATGGCCTACAGACACTTAAGAGCCGCTTTATAACAAGGGCTCTAAAAAGCTGTCAAGGAAGCCACCCAGGCAAAAACGTATTAATGCGTGCTAATTCTTTCCTTAGAGTCAGACTCACGTTTTTCGTCCTTGGCAACTATCTCCGGAGCCACATCCGGCAAGGGCTCCGGCGCGTATTGCAGCGCAATTTGCAGGACCTCGTCAATCCATTTAACCGGTTTAATCTGCAGATCCTGCTTGATATTGTCAGGAATCTCCTTCAGATCGCGCACATTCTCTTCCGGAATAATCACAATCTTGATTCCGCCACGGTGCGCCGCCAGCAGTTTTTCCTTCAGACCACCAATGGCCAGCACTTGACCACGCAAAGTGATTTCACCGGTCATGGCGACATCAGCGCGCACCGGAATGCCGGTCAAGGCCGAAACCAATGCCGTGCACATGCCTACACCCGCGCTCGGTCCATCTTTCGGGGTCGCCCCTTCCGGCATGTGGATGTGTGTGTCTCGCTTTTCGTGGAAGTCCAGAGGAATGCCCAGACTCTTCGCACGGCTGCGCACCACGGTCAGGGCAGCAGTGATCGATTCGACCATTACATCGCCCAGCGAACCAGTCTTGATCAACTGGCCTTTACCTGGCACAACTGCGGCTTCGATGGTTAGCAATTCGCCCCCCACCTGAGTCCAGGCAAGGCCGGTAACCTGACCGATCTGATCCTGCTGCTCGGCCAGACCGTAGCGGAACTTGCGCACACCGAGGAAATGTTCCAGCAAGTCTGCTGTCACTTTCACCGAGAAGCGTTTTTCCATCGCGTGCTCTTTAACGGCCTTGCGGCAGACCTTGGCGATCTGACGTTCAAGGCCACGCACACCGGCTTCACGTGTGTAGTAACGGATGATGTCGCGGATCGCCTCTTCGTCAAATTCCAGCTCGCCTTTCTTCAGACCATTGGCAGCGATCTGCTTTGGCGACAGGTATTTGACCGCAATGTTGATCTTCTCGTCCTCGGTGTAGCCCGGCAGACGGATGACCTCCATCCGGTCCAGCAGCGCCGGCGGGATGTTCATCGAGTTGGAGGTGCACAGGAACATCACATCCGAGAGATCGTAATCGACTTCCAGATAGTGGTCGTTGAAGTTGTGGTTCTGCTCGGGGTCGAGCACTTCCAGCAACGCCGACGCTGGATCGCCACGCATGTCGCTGCCCATTTTGTCGATTTCATCGAGCAGGAAAAGCGGGTTACGGACGCCCACCTTTGTCATCTTTTGAATCAATCTTCCGGGCATCGAACCGATGTAAGTCCGGCGGTGACCTCGAATTTCCGCTTCATCACGCACGCCACCCAAGGCCATGCGGACGAATTTACGGTTTGTGGCGTGGGCAATCGACTCCGCCAGCGAAGTTTTACCCACGCCTGGAGGACCGACCAGGCACAACACCGGGCCACGGATTTTCTTCACGCGTTTTTGTACGGCGAGGTACTCAAGGATGCGCTCCTTGACCTCTTCGAGACCGTAGTGATCCGCATCGAGAATGTCTTCTGCGCGAGCCAGGTCCAGGCGCACTTTACTCTGGGCCTTCCACGGCACCTGCACCAACCAGTCGATGTACGAGCGCACCACAGTGGCCTCTGCGGACATCGGCGACATTTGCTTGAGCTTGTTCAACTCGGCAGTGGCTTTGGCCAATGCGTCTTTCGGCAGACCGGCAGCGTCGATGCGCTTTTTCAGGTCTTCGATTTCGTTGTGACCTTCGTCGCTATCGCCGAGCTCCTTCTGAATGGCCTTCATCTGCTCATTCAGGTAGTACTCACGCTGACTGCGCTCCATCTGCTTTTTAACGCGACCGCGAATGCGTTTTTCGACTTGCAGCAGGTCAATCTCGGCGTCCAGCAACGCCAGGACGTGCTCGACCCGGGCCGACAAATCGATGATTTCCAGGATTTCCTGCTTCTGCTCGATTTTCAGCGCCATGTGGGCGGCCATGGTATCGACCAGACGGCCCGGTTCTTCGATGCTGTTGAGCGACGACAGGACTTCTGCGGGGACTTTTTTGCCCAACTGCACATATTGTTCGAACTGAGACAGCAGTGTACGCACGAACACTTCGGACTCGCGCTCGGCAGCGTCGAGTTCTTCAATCAAGGAGACTTCGGCACGACAGTGGCCGTCGACTTCGCTGAAGCGCTCAACGGTACCGCGCTGCTCACCCTCGACCAGAACCTTGACGGTGCCGTCAGGCAGCTTGAGCAGTTGTAGAACGGTGGCAATGGTACCTACGCGATAGAGAGCGTCTTCACCGGGATCATCATCAGCCGGGTTTCTCTGGGCCAGCAGCAAAATCTGCTTGTCGCCCGTCATCGCTGCCTCGAGGGCTTCGATGGATTTCTCACGCCCCACGAACAGCGGGATAACCATGTGCGGATACACGACGACATCACGCAATGGCAGGAGAGGCAATTCGATGGTTGTCTTCATGATTTCGCCTCTACGGCGGCCATATGGCCGTAATCAGATGGAATTAAGCTTGAAACCAAGATGGGGGCTGCCTTGAAAAAAAACAAGCGCAAAGCGGATGTAAAAAACGACATAAAAAAAAGAGGCCCGAAGGCCCCTTCTTTGTTCCGGCAGCGTAGACGCTTAAGCGTCCGGTGCTGCCTTGGCAGCTGGCTCACTGTTCTCGTAGATATACAGTGGCTTGGACTTGCCTTCGATCACACTCTCATCGATGACGACTTTGCTCACCTCGGACTGCGAGGGGATTTCGTACATCGTATCGAGCAGCACACCTTCGAGAATCGAACGCAGGCCACGGGCACCGGTTTTACGTTCCAGGGCACGTTTGGCGACCGATTTCAGCGCGTCGGAGCGGAACTCCAGATCCACGCCTTCCATCTCGAACAGCTTCGCATACTGCTTGGTCAGAGCGTTTTTCGGCTCGGTGAGGATCTGCATCAGCGCAGCCTCGTCCAGCTCGTCCAGTGTCGCAAGGACTGGCAGACGACCGACGAATTCCGGGATCAGACCGAACTTGACCAGATCGTCAGGCTCGACTTCTCGCAGGGACTCACCGACTTTCTTGCCTTCTTCCTTGCTGCGAACTTCTGCGTTGAAACCGATGCCGCCTTTGGTGGAACGGTTCTGGATGACCTTCTCGAGGCCCGAGAACGCACCACCGCAGATGAACAGAATGTTACGGGTGTCGACCTGCAGGAATTCCTGCTGCGGATGCTTGCGGCCACCTTGCGGCGGTACGGAAGCGACCGTGCCTTCGATCAACTTGAGCAAGGCCTGCTGCACGCCTTCACCGGAAACGTCCCGGGTGATCGACGGGTTGTCGGACTTGCGGGATATCTTGTCGATTTCGTCGATGTAGACAATACCCATCTGGGCCTTCTCTACGTCGTAATCACACTTCTGCAGCAGCTTCTGAATGATGTTCTCGACATCTTCACCGACATAACCAGCCTCGGTGAGGGTGGTTGCGTCAGCGATGGTGAACGGAACGTTCAGCAAGCGGGCCAGTGTTTCGGCCAGCAGGGTTTTACCAGAGCCTGTCGGGCCGATCAGCAGGATGTTGCTCTTGCCGAGTTCGACGTCGTCAGCCTTTTTGTCACGCTGGTTCAGACGCTTGTAGTGGTTGTACACCGCTACGGCCAGAACCTTCTTCGCACGCTCTTGACCAATGACGTATTGATCAAGGATGCCGCTGATTTCTTTAGGCGAAGGCAATTTATGCGCGCTGCTTTCGGCCTGGGCTTCCTGCACCTCCTCGCGGATGATGTCATTGCACAGGTCGACGCACTCGTCGCAGATAAAGACCGAGGGGCCGGCAATCAATTTGCGTACTTCATGCTGGCTTTTGCCACAGAAGGAGCAATAGAGCAGCTTGCCGTTGTCCTCGCCGTTGCGGGTGTCAGTCATTCGTTCGATCCAAATCCGATAGGCTTGCAACACAAGATGAAGGCTATTGCGGGCTTTTTCAAGCCCGCCGCTGATCAGACGCGCCGACCAAGCCTATTTTGAGCTGCTTATTTTAAGCTGGGCGCTGGTTGATCACTTCATCGATCAAGCCGTATTCCTTCGCAGCTTCTGCACTCATGAAGTTATCGCGATTGGTATCGCGCTCGATTTCTTCAAGGGTACGACCGCTGTGCTTGGCCATCAGCGTGTTCAGGCGCTCGCGAATAAAGAGGATTTCCTTGGCATGGATTTCGATATCCGATGCCTGACCCTGGAAACCACCCAGTGGCTGGTGAATCATCACGCGCGAGTTCGGCAGGCAGAAACGCTTGCCTGGAGCACCGGCGGTCAACAAGAACGCGCCCATGCTGCACGCCTGACCGATGCAAGTGGTCGATACGTTGGGTTTGATGAACTGCATGGTGTCGTAAATCGACATGCCCGCTGTCACCGAACCGCCCGGGGAGTTGATATAGAGATGGATGTCCTTGTCCGGGTTTTCCGCTTCAAGGAACAGCAGTTGCGCACAGATCAGATTGGCCATGTAGTCCTCTACCGGACCAACCAGAAAGATCACTCGCTCCTTGAGCAGGCGCGAGTAGATGTCATAGGCGCGTTCGCCACGAGCAGATTGCTCGACAACCATCGGGACCAGGCCGCCTGCGGCCTGGATATCAGAGTTCTGCTGAATATACGAATTACGGAACATGCTCTGCAGTCACTCCCAAATAGTTATGTCTTGAATACGCATAAGCCAGCTCGAGAGCTGGCTTATGGTGTGCACTTCTTAACGCAAAAACAATCAGTCGGCTGTTGGAGCTTCTACCGGCTTGACCGCTTCTTCGTAAGAGACCGATTTGTCGGTCACGCTAGCTTTCTGCAGAACAGTATCCACAACTTGTTCTTCCAGCACAACCGAACGAACCTCGTTCAGTTGTTGGTCGTTCTTGTAGTACCACGACACGACCTGCTCAGGCTCCTGGTACGCCGAAGCCATTTCCTGAATCATTTCACGAACACGGGCATCGTCAGGCTTGAGGTCGAACTGCTTGACCACTTCAGCCACGATCAGACCCAGCACTACGCGGCGCTTGGCTTGCTCTTCGAACAGCTCGGCCGGCAGTTGGTCAGGCTTGATGTTGCCACCGAACTGCTGAACAGCCTGCACGCGCAGACGGTCAACTTCGTTGGACAGCAGAGCCTTAGGCACTTCGATCGGGTTGGTGGCCAGCAGGCCGTCCATTACCTGATTTTTCACCTTGGATTTGATCGCCTGACGCAGTTCACGCTCCATGTTCTTGCGAACTTCGGTGCGGAAGCCGTCGATGCCGCTTTCCTTGATACCGAATTGAGCGAAGAACTCTTCGTTCAACTCAGGCAGCTTTGGCTCGGAAACAGTGTTGACCGTCACGGTGAACTCAGCGGTTTTACCCGCCAGATCCAGGTTCTGATAGTCCTCAGGGAAGGTCAGGTTCAGAACGCGCTCTTCGCCCGCCTTAGCGCCCACCAGGCCTTCTTCGAAGCCCGGGATCATGCGGCCGGAACCCAGAACCAGCTGAGTACCTTTGGCGGAGCCACCTGCAAACACTTCGCCATCGACCTTGCCAACGAAATCGATGTTCAGTTGGTCTTCGTTCTGGGCAGCACGATCAGCCACTTCAAAACGGGTGTTCTGCTTGCGCAGGATGTCGAGCATTTTGTCCAGGTCAGCGTCAGCCACGTCAGCGCTCAGGCGCTCAACGGTGATGCCTTCGAAACCGGCAACGGTGAACTCAGGGAACACTTCGAATACAGCAACGTATTCCAGATCCTTGCCCGCTTCGAGCGATTTAGGCTCGATCGAAGGCGAACCAGCCGGGTTCAGCTTCTGCTCAACCACAGCTTCATAGAAGGAGGACTGGATGACATCACCAACAGCTTCCTGGCGAGCGTCAGCACCGAAACGGCGCTTGATTTCGCTCATTGGCACTTTGCCTGGACGGAAGCCAGCAATCTTGGCCTTTTGGGCAGTCTGCTGCAGACGCTTGTTGACCTGGCTCTCAATGCGCTCAGCCGGCACGGTGACGCTCATGCGGCGCTCAAGAGCAGTAGTATTTTCAACAGAAACTTGCATGGATATTCCTCGTTGCACAGACGTTAGCCGGCCGTTTCCGACCCCAGAATCAAGGGCATGCATTCTAGTGGGTCAAACTCAAGAAGTCACCCTACTGAAAACGGGTAAAAAAACAGCAGGCAATTTATAGGGACCGTTGCACGAATGCGTGGCGCCCCACAGGCGAATACAACCAATCACGCCAGGGCTCTGCGCCGATCTCTTCTATATATAGAAGAGACCGCCAATCACGCCCTGACGGCCGACCCTGCAAGCAAGCCCGGCGAGCAGCACAGAATCATCGAGCAACATAAACACGACGAAACGCCCCACTCCTGCGAATCGAAGCCGGCAATCGCCAAGTCTTCAAATCGCTAAAACAAAAAAGGCGCCAGACTGTTAAATCTGGCGCCTTTCGAAATATGGGGTGGACGATGGGGATCGAACCCACGACAACGGGAGTCACAATCCCGTGCTCTACCAACTGAGCTACGCCCACCATATTGCGTAACAAAAAAGCCAAACAACTTCTTTGTTGAACCTCACCTGCCCGAAGACATGAATGAAGCTTTAATTGGTGCGGATGAAGAGACTCGAACTCTTACGCCTCGCGGCGCTGGAACCTAAATCCAGTGTGTCTACCAATTCCACCACATCCGCGGATCAAGCTTTAAAGCAAAGGCGCCAGACTGTTACATCTGGCGCCTTTCGAAATATGGGGTGGACGATGGGGATCGAACCCACGACAACGGGAGTCACAATCCCGTGCTCTACCAACTGAGCTACGCCCACCATATCGCGTTACTTGTGCCAAAGCTGCCTAATGGCGCACCCGGCAGGACTCGAACCTGCGACCATCCGCTTAGAAGGCGGATGCTCTATCCAGCTGAGCTACGGGCGCCTTATTAATCTGTACTCTTAAAGGACTACAAACTAAGTGCTTTCCAGTATCACAGAACCTTGATTCCGCTTCACCTTCTTAACCAGTGCTAGGCTGTGCCCGACAAGTGCGACGAATAGTATAGAGCGCCCGAAAGGTCGTCAAATCCTTTTTAAAAAAAATTCATTTAATTAAAGGAGTTAGAGGAATTTGCTGACCAAGCGCCTTTGCCCTCACCGCTCGACATGCGAGAATGCGTTCTCATTTTTTCCCCTCTCGATGGTTAATCACGCGCAATGACTGCACAACTAATCGACGGCAAATCGATCGCCGCCAGCCTGCGCCAGCAGATCGCCCAACGAGTTGCCGAGCGTCGCCAGCAAGGCCTGCGCACTCCCGGCCTCGCGGTGATCCTGGTCGGCAGCGATCCTGCCTCTCAGGTTTATGTCTCGCACAAGCGTAAAGACTGTGAAGAGGTCGGCTTCCTCTCTCAAGCCTACGACCTGCCCTCTGAAACCACGCAAGAAGCGTTGACCGATCTGATTGATCGCCTCAACGACGACCCGGCAATCGACGGCATTCTGTTGCAACTGCCGCTGCCCGAGCATCTGGATGCCTCCAAACTGCTGGAGCGCATTCGCCCGGACAAAGACGTCGATGGCTTCCATCCTTATAACGTCGGGCGTCTGGCCCAACGCATCCCTCTGCTGCGTCCGTGCACCCCTAAAGGCATCATCACTTTGCTGGAAAGCACAGGCGTTGATCTTTACGGACTGGACGCAGTTGTGGTCGGCGCCTCAAACATCGTCGGTCGTCCGATGGCGATGGAGCTGTTACTGGCTGGCTGCACCGTGACCGTGACCCATCGCTTCACCAAGGATCTGGCCGAGCACGTCGGTCGTGCCGATCTGGTCGTTGTGGCTGCCGGCAAGCCGGGCCTGGTCAAAGGCGAGTGGATCAAGGAAGGCGCGATCGTGATCGATGTCGGGATCAACCGTCAGGACGACGGCAAACTGGTCGGTGACGTTGTCTACGAAACCGCCCTGCCCCGCGCCGGCTGGATCACGCCGGTACCGGGCGGCGTCGGCCCGATGACCCGTGCCTGCCTGCTGGAAAACACCCTATACGCAGCGGAAACCCTGCACGCCTGAGTGGTTTTTTTCACGCGCTGGCAATACCCCCGAGAACCCCGCCGCGTGCGGGGTTTTTCGTGCCTGAGAAAAAGCTGTAACCGTTCGCCGGAAAACCCTATTTCTACAGGCCTTTTCACAAGATTTTCAGGCCACTCAAACAACCATCGACAGTTATTCAGCCATACTCCTAAAATGCGACGCTTTTAAGAAATAACCCGTTACAAACTAACGGAATATCCAACCTTTATGAGTTCGCCCGCGTGAAAATTCGTCTTTCGATTCTGAGCCTGTTTTTTGCTTTTACAGGCACATTCATCACGCCATCGATCAATGCCGCGCAAACCATCGCTGCCCCCCGTGACGCTTCGCAATTGAAAATCGCCTCCGGTAGCGCCCTGCTCATGGATATGCAGACCAAAAAAGTCATTTATTCCAGCAACCCTGACGTGATTGTGCCGATCGCTTCCGTCAGCAAGCTGATGACTGGCCTGGTGGTGGTTGAAGCCCGACAGAACATGGACGAATGGATCAATGTCGATATCAGCAATACGCCGGAAATGAAGGGCGTGTTCTCCCGAGTCAAACTCAAGAGTGAACTGCCGCGCCGCGAGATGCTGTTGATTGCTCTGATGTCTTCGGAAAACCGTGCGGCCGCCAGCCTCGCGCATCACTACCCGGGCGGTTACGCAGCCTTTATCGCGGCGATGAACGCCAAGGCCAAGGCGCTGGGCATGACCAACACGCACTTCGTCGAGCCGACCGGCTTGTCTGAGCGCAACGTGTCGACTGCCCGTGACTTGAGCAAGTTGCTGGTAGCCGCCAGCAAGTACCCGGTCCTCAGCGAACTCACCACCACCAAGGAAAAGACCGTCTCTTTCCGTAAACCCAATTACACACTGGGCTTTCGCAATACCGATCACTTGGTCAATAAGGCCGACTGGGACATCAAGATCACCAAAACCGGCTTCACCAATCCTGCCGGTCATTGCCTGGTACTGGTAACGAAAATGGGCAACCGCCCGGTCGCGCTGGTGATTCTCGACGCGTTTGGTAAATACACCCATTTTGCCGATGCCAGCCGCATCCGCAGTTGGGTGGAAACCGGCAGGAGCGCCAGCGTTCCAGCAGCGGCTCAACAGTACAAAGCCGACAAAAACCTCAAGGCGCGCCAGAGCGGCGTGGTCGAAGCCTCCAAGTAATTCGCGCTGTCTAGTCCTGAAATAGGTTTACACCTATCTCACCCTAACGCCCGATGCACTGCATCGGGCGTTTTGTATTTTAAGGACAGGTGCGGGCGCTCTTGGTTGTAGATCAAGACCGCTTCCCGCACCA
>NZ_CAXAPN010000038.1:0-75110 GCF_963971015.1 Pseudomonas sp. RA_15y_Pfl2_54 | reverse complement strand
AGGCTGGTCTGGCTGCGAGACTCTCCTTGGATGTAAGCCATAACGAAAAATGCTCCGTATCTTTCGATACGGAGCATTTTCATTGAGCGCTGCGCAGATTGCTAGGTTTTCACACAGTCTGTTCGGGTCGCCTTTTTCATACGTGCCAAGCACAAACCTTGTGGGAGCGGGCTTGCCCGCGAAAGCGGCAGGTCAGACACAGATGAATTGACTGACACACCGCTTTCGCGAGCAAGCCCGCACACAGAGGGGAAACTGCGTTTCTCTAAATCACGGCCTCACATCAAGTAAACGATAATTCCTCTTATTCAAACTCCTGCGCCCTGTTAGACTTTGCGCCTTTGTTTTTGCCCGTCCGCAGGATGTCTGATGCTCTCGCTGCCTCTTCGTTTGTCCGCACTGTTTCTGGCTCTAGGCCTGAGTGCCTGCGATGACGCCCCGCGCTTCACCAAAGCCGAGCCCGGTGAAGCACGCTCAGGCGGTGCGGCGACCGTGCGCAAGACCGATCAAAACGCGTTTTCCCTGCCCTCGGCCAACCTGCCGCCATCGCGCCGGGTGGATTTCAGCGTCGGCAACAGCTTCTTCCGCAGCCCCTGGGTGATCGCCCCATCGACCACCACCGCTCGTGACGGCCTCGGCCCGTTGTTCAACACCAACGCCTGCCAGAACTGCCACATCAAGGACGGTCGCGGTCATCCACCGACACCGCAGGCAAACAATGCAGTGTCGATGCTGGTAAGACTATCGATCCCCAACACCCCGGAACTGGCCGACGTCATCGAACAGGTCGGCGTGGTGCCGGAGCCGGTCTACGGCGGCCAGCTCCAGGACATGGCCGTGCCTGGCGTGGTTCCGGAAGGCAAGGTGCGCGTCGAGTACACACCGGTGCCGGTGCGCTTCAAGGACGGCACCGAAGTCGAACTGCGTAAACCGGAGCTGCAAATCACTCAACTCGGTTACGGGCCGATGCACCCCGATACGCGTTTCTCCGCACGCATCGCCCCCCCCATGATCGGCCTCGGCCTGCTCGAAGCGATCCCCGAAGAAGCGATTCTCGCCAACGCCAGCGCTCAGGCCAAAGACAAGAACGGCATCAATGGCCGACCGAACCAGGTCTGGGATGACGTCCTGCACAAAACCGTGATCGGTCGATTTGGCTGGAAAGCCGGGCAACCGACCCTCAACCAACAGAATGTTCATGCGTTCGCCGGGGATATGGGCCTCACGACCAGCATGCGACCGTTCGATGACTGCACCGAAACGCAAACCGCCTGCAAACAGGCGCCGAACGGCAATGGCCCGGACGGTGAGCCGGAAGTCAGCGACAACATCCTGCGTCTGGTGCTGTTCTATAGCCGCAACCTCGCCGTCCCCGCGCGCCGGGACGTCAACGACGCCCAAGTGCTGGCCGGCAAGAACCTGTTTTACCAGGCCGGCTGCCAGTCGTGTCATACCCCGAAATACACCACCGCCGCCAACGCGGCCGAACCTGAACTGGCCAATCAAGTGATTCGCCCGTACAGCGATCTGCTGCTGCATGACATGGGCGACGGTCTGGCCGACAACCGCACCGAATTCCAGGCCTCCGGCCGCGACTGGCGCACGCCGCCGTTGTGGGGCATCGGCCTGACGCAAGCGGTCAGTGGCCACACCCAGTTTTTGCATGACGGCCGCGCACGCAATCTGCTTGAAGCCGTGCTTTGGCACGGTGGTGAAGCGCAAGCGGCGCAGCAACAGGTTTTGTCTTTCAATGCCGAGCAGCGCACCGCGTTGCTGGCGTTTCTGAATTCACTTTAAACACTTAAAAGAATCGGGAGCCCGACATGTTCCGTCCCAAGCTACTGTTCACCAGCCTGGCCGCGCTCGCCCTCGGCGCTTGCTCGCCGCAGGATCCGCAAGCCGTCACTTCGGCCGCTATCGCCAAATCGGTGATTCTGCCGACGTATACCCGTTGGGTCGAAGCCGACAAGCAACTGGCGGTCAGCGCCCTCGCCTACTGCCAGGGCAAAGAGACGCTGGAAACCGCTCGCGCCGACTTCCTGCACGCGCAGAAAGCCTGGGCCGAGCTGCAACCGCTGCTGATCGGCCCGCTGGCCGAAGGCAACCGCTCGTGGCAAGTGCAGTTCTGGCCGGACAAGAAAAACCTCGTCGGCCGTCAGGTCGAGCAACTGGTCGTCGCCCAGCCGCAGATCGATGCTGTCGCACTGGCCAAGTCGAGCGTGGTGGTTCAGGGGCTGTCGGCTTACGAGTACATCCTGTTCGACGCCAAGCCTGACGTCGCCAACGCCGACCAGAAAGCCAAGTACTGCCCGCTGCTGATCGCCATTGGCGAACGCCAGAAGCAACTGGCCGAGGAGATTCTGCAGAGCTGGAACAACACCGACGGCATGCTCGCGCAGATGACCAAGTTCCCGAACCAGCGTTACGCCGACTCCCACGAAGCGATTGCCGATCTGCTGCGCGTACAAGTCACCGCACTCGACACCCTGAAGAAAAAGCTCGGCACCCCAATGGGCCGCCAGAGCAAAGGCGTGCCGCAGCCATTGCAGGCCGATGCATGGCGCAGCCAGTCGTCGCTGACAGCCCTGGAAGCGAGCCTCGCCGCCGCCAAGACCGTTTGGGAAGGTGTCGACAACAAAGGCCTGCGCAGCCTGCTGCCAAGCGATCAGAAGCCTCTGGCGGACAAGATCGACGCCGCTTATGCCGCCTCGCTCACCCTGTTCGACAGCACGCAGCGCTCGCTCGGCGAAATGCTCGAAGACGACGCCGGCCGTCAGCAACTGAACGACATCTACGACAGCCTCAACGTCGTCCATCGCCTGCACGAAGGCGAACTGGCCAAGGCGCTGGGCATTCAACTGGGCTTCAACGCCAACGACGGTGACTGATGAGGGCAAGTGCCATGCTGCGACGCCAGGCTCTGACTTTAGGTAGTTTGCTGCTGGGAGCAGTGACACTGGGCGGCTGGACGCTGTTCAAGCGCAAGGACCAGAGCCCGCTGTTGCTCTCGGCGCGCGATGACACCGACGGCAAGCACTACGCCGTCGGCTATCGGCTCGATGGCACACGGGTGTTTGCCACCGAAGTCGGCCAGCGTTGCCACGACATCATCAACCACCCGACGTTGCCGATTGCGCTGTACGTCGCCCGTCGTCCGGGCACCGAAAGCTACCTGATCGACCTGCGCGACGGTACGCTGCTGCAAACCGTGACGTCGCAGCCGAACCGGCACTTCTACGGCCACGCGGTGATTCACAAGGACGGCGAGTACCTGTACGCCACCGAAAACGACACCACTGACCCAGGCCGTGGCCTGCTCGGGGTGTACCGGTTCGAGGGCGAGCGGCTGGTACACCGCGGCGAGATTTCCACCCACGGCCTCGGCCCGCATCAGGTGTCGTGGATGCCCGATGGCGAGACATTGGTGGTGGCCAACGGCGGCATTCGTACCGAAGCCGAAAGCCGCGTCGACATGAATCTCAACGCCATGGAACCGAGCCTGGTGCTGATGCAGCGCGACGGCACCTTGCTGAGCAAGGAAACCCTCGCCCAGCAAATGAACAGCGTGCGCCATCTGGGCATCGCCAGCGACGGCACTATTGTCGCCGGTCAGCAATTCATGGGCGCGTCCCACGAACGTTCCGAACTGCTGGCGATCAAGCGTCCCGGGCAGCCGTTCGTGGCATTCCCGGTGCCGGAACATCAGTTGCAATCGATGGGTCACTACACCGCCAGCGTTGCGGTGCACAGTGAGTTGCGTCTGGTGGCACTGACCGCACCGCGTGGCAATCGCTTCTTCATCTGGGATCTGGACAGCGGCGAAGTGCGCCTTGATGCGCCATTGCCCGATTGTGCCGGCGTGGGTGCGGTAAAGGACGGTTTTGTCGTGACCTCCGGTCAAGGGCGTTGCCGCTACTACGACTGCCGTCAGGATCAACTGTTGGCCAAACCGCTGGAATTGCCGGCAGGGCTCTGGGACAACCATCTGCACTTGATGGCGTGAAATGCCTTTATTGTTTTGCAGAAACTGCCAGTTGGAATACCCCCTGTACTCGGAGTAATGTGCCCGCCTGTCTCACCTGATTTATCCAAGGAACTGGAAATATGCTGCGTCGCCGCATGCTGATCATGTTGGGTGTTGTTTTGCTGGTCGTCCTGGTGCTGGGCGGGTACAAAGCCTTTTCGATCTACACGATGGTCCAGGGCTTTTCCAAGCCGAAACCAGCGATCAGCGTCGCCGTGGCCATTGCCACGGAACGCCCGTGGCAGATGCGTTTACCCACCGTCGGTACCCTCAAGGCACTGCAAGGCGTCGACCTGAGCCTGGAAGTCGCCGGTACCGTCACCGACCTCAAGTTCGAATCAGGGCAGAAGGTCAAGGCCGGGCAACCGTTGCTGCAACTCGACAGCGCTGTCGAAACCGCCCTGCTGGAAACCGCCAAGGCCGATCTGGGGCTGGCGCAACTGGACTTCGGTCGCGGCAGCCAACTGATCGACAGCCGGGCCATCTCCAAAGGCGAGTACGACCGGCTCTCGGCGGTCCTGCAAAAGAGCCGGGCGACGGTCAATCAGCTCAACGCCTCGCTGGCCAAAAAACGCATCCTCGCGCCGTTCAGCGGCACCATCGGCATTCGTCAGGTCGATGTCGGCGACTACCTCGCCAGCGGCACCAAAATCGCCACACTGCAGAATCTGAGCAGCCTTTACGCCGACTTCTATTTACCGGAACAATCGGTGCCGAAACTGGCCATCGGCCAACCGGTGCAAATCTCGGTGTCCGCCTACCCCGGGGAAAACTTCGCGGGCAAGATCAGCGCCATCAATCCGATTGTCGAAAGCACGACGCGCAACATTCTGGTACGCGCCACACTCGCCAACCCCGACGGCAAATTGCTGCCGGGCATGTTCACCAGCCTCGACGTATTGCTGCCGGATCCGCAGACGCACGTCGTGGTGCCGGAGAGCGCAATCACCTACACCCTTTACGGCAACTCGCTGTACGTGGTCGGGCAGAAAAAAGCCGAGGACGGCAGCGTCGAAAAAGACGACAAGGGTCAACCGGTGCTGATCGCCGAACGCCGCTTCATCGAAACCGGTGAGCGCCGCGATGGCCTGGTGATGATCAACAAGGGCGTGCTCAAAGGCGAACAAGTGGTGACCGCAGGCCAGATCAAACTGGACAACGGCGCGCACATTGCCATCAGCGACGACAAGACCCTCGGCGAGCAGAACAGTCCGCCCCGCGCCGACTGATCAAGGAATCCCCATGGCTTTTACCGATCCGTTCATCCGCCGCCCGGTGCTCGCCACCGTGGTCAGCCTGTTGATTGTGCTGCTGGGCTTCCAGGCCTGGAGCAAGCTGCCGCTGCGCCAATATCCGCAGTTGGAAAACGCCCTGATCACGGTGACCACCGCCTACCCGGGGGCCAACGCCGAAACCATCCAGGGCTACATCACCCAGCCGATGCAACAGAGCCTGGCCAGTGCCGAGGGTATCGACTACATGACCTCGGTCAGTCGCCAGAACTTCTCGGTGATCTCGATCTACGCGCGCATCGGCTCCAACAGCGACCGCCTCTTCACCGAGTTGCTGGCCAAGGCCAACGAGGTGAAAAACCAACTGCCGCAAGATGCCGAAGATCCGGTGCTGAGCAAGGAATCCGCCGACGCCTCGGCGCTGATGTACATCAGTTTCTTCAGTAAGGATTTGAGCAACCCGCAGATCACCGACTACCTGTCACGGGTCATCCAGCCAAAACTGGCGACCCTGCCGGGCATGGCCGAAGCCGAGATTCTCGGCAATCAGGTGTTTGCCATGCGCCTGTGGCTCGACCCGGTCAAGCTCGCCGGGTTCGGCCTCAGCGCCAGCGACGTCACCAACGCGGTGCGCCAGTACAACTTCCTCTCCGCCGCTGGCGAAGTGAAAGGCGAGTACGTGGTCACCAGCATCAACGCCAACACTGAACTGAAATCCGCCGAAGCGTTCGCCGCGATTCCACTCAAGGTCAATGGCGACAGCCGCGTATTGCTCAGTGATGTGGCGCGGGTCGAAATGGGCGCGGAGAACTACAACTCCATCAGCTCCTTCGGCGGCACCCCGTCGGTGTACATCGGCATCAAGGCCACGCCCGGCGCCAACCCGCTGGACGTGATCAAGGAAGTGCGCAAGATCATGCCGCAGCTCGAAGCCCAGCTACCGCCGAACCTCAAAAGCGAAATTGCCTACGACGCCACCCTGTTCATTCAGGCCTCCATCGACGAAGTGGTGAAAACCCTGTTCGAAGCGGTGCTGATCGTGATCGTCGTGGTGTTCCTGTTCCTCGGCGCGCTGCGTTCGGTGGTGATCCCGGTTGTGACCATTCCGCTGTCGATGATCGGCGTGATGTTCTTCATGCAGATGATGGGCTATTCGATCAACCTGCTGACCTTGCTGGCGATGGTGCTGGCGATCGGGTTGGTGGTCGACGATGCGATTGTGGTGGTGGAAAACATTCACCGGCATATCGAGGAAGGCAAGACGCCGTTCGAGGCAGCCCTGGAAGGCGCACGGGAAATCGCCATGCCGGTGGTGTCGATGACCATCACCCTAGCGGCGGTGTACGCACCAATTGGTTTCCTCACCGGGCTGACCGGGGCGTTGTTCAAGGAATTTGCCTTGACCCTGGCCGGCGCCGTGGTGATTTCCGGCATCGTTGCGCTGACGCTGTCACCAATGATGTGCGCCTTTTTACTGCGTCACGATGAGAACCCCAGTGGCCTGGCCCATCGCCTCGACCGCATCTTTGACGGCCTCAAGCGCCGCTACCAAAGCCTGTTGCACGGCACGCTCAATACGCGGCCGGTGGTACTGGTCTTTGCGGTGATCGTGCTGTGCCTGATTCCGGTGTTCCTCAAGTTCACCAAATCGGAACTGGCACCAGACGAGGATCAGGGCATCATTTTCATGATTGCCAACGCCCCGCAGCCGACCAACCTCAATTACCTGAACACCTACACCGACGAATTCATCAAGATCTTCAAGCAATTTCCGGAGTACTACTCCTCGTTCCAGATCAACGGCTACAACGGCGTGCAGTCCGGCATCGGTGGCTTCCTGCTCAAACCGTGGAACGAACGCAGCCGTACACAGATGCAAATACTTCCCGAGGTTCAGGGCAAACTCCAAAACATCCCCGGCGTGCAGGTCTTCGGCTTCAATCTGCCGTCACTGCCCGGCACCGGTGAAGGCTTGCCGTTTGATTTCGTGATCAATACCGCCAATGACTACGAGCAGTTGTTGCAAGTGGCTGACCGGATCAAGAAACGCGCCATGGAATCGGGCAAATTTGCATTCGTCGACCTCGATCTGGCGTTCGACAAACCAGAGGTGGTGGTCGACATCGACCGTGCCAAAGCGGCGCAGATGGGCGTTTCGATGCAGGATCTGGGCGGCACGCTGGCCACCCTGCTCGGTGAGGCTGAAATCAACCGTTTCACCATCGAAGGACGCAGCTACAAGGTCATCGCTCAGGTTGAACGGGCTTACCGCGACAATCCGGGCTGGCTGAACAACTATTACGTGAAAAACACCCAGGGTGAGTTGTTGCCGCTGTCAACGTTGATCACCGTGACTGACCGGGCGCGCCCGCGACAACTCAATCAATTCCAGCAACTCAACGCCGCGAAGCTGTCCGGATTCCCGTTGGTGAGCATGGGTGAAGCCATCGACACTGTCTTGCAGATCGCCCGGGAAGAGGCACCCGTCGGTTTTGCCTTCGACTATGGCGGCGCGTCGCGCCAGTTCGTCCAGGAAGGCAGCGCATTGTGGGTGACGTTCGCGCTGGCGCTGGCGATCATCTTTCTGGTGCTGGCGGCGCAGTTCGAGAGCTTTCGCGATCCGCTGGTTATTCTGGTGACGGTGCCGTTGTCGATCTGCGGGGCGCTGATCCCGTTATTCCTTGGCTGGTCGAGCATGAACATCTACACCCAAGTGGGCCTGGTGACGCTGATCGGGTTGATCAGCAAGCACGGGATCCTAATCGTCGAGTTCGCTAACCAGTTGCGCAAGGACAAGGGGCTGTCGGTGCGTGAGGCGGTGGAGGAAGCGGCGGCGATTCGCTTACGGCCGGTGTTGATGACCACCGCCGCAATGGTCTTCGGCATGGTGCCGCTGATACTGGCAACAGGTGCCGGGGCGGTCAGCCGGTTTGATATCGGGATGGTGATTGCGACAGGGATGTCGATCGGGACGTTGTTTACCTTGTTCGTCCTGCCCTGCGTTTACACCTTGCTGGCCAAGCCGGATCCAAAGAAAACCGCATAACACCCTGTGGGAGCAATTCCCGAAATCTGCACAATAAAAAAGGCCTCGCAACGGCGAGGCCTTTTACTTGGGCTTCAATCGGTTCAACTTTGTGGCCTCATCCCTTGAGAAAGTCCGAACATGAACAACAGCAGATCATGATCGGGTTCGGTCGCCACGGAGGCTTTCGCCGCCCGTGGCACCACGCAATGGGCATCCGCTAGGGATGCACCGATAACCTGCATGCGTGGCTGCTCCCAGGCAGCCACCGCGAGTGATGCAACTGCCAAGGCTCCAGCCAAAAACAAACCTCGTGCAATTTCGAGTTTCATCGCTATAAACCTTTGATAGCGCTGCCAAACGCCGTCTCGTAAAAGTAGACGAGTTTTTTCCAGTCCGTATCCCGGAACGACGAATGGCGACGCAATTGCTTCATGTCGTGAGAGGCGGCGCGATAGGCCGTCAGACGCTGGCGGCATTTCTCCAGGTCGATCAAGGCCACTTCGACCTCGGCGGATTCGCCTTCGCCGGTCACTCGCACAAACACATGTTTGATGTAAATGCAGCTGTGCTGCCAGCGGCCCTTGTGCATGCGCGCCAGGTTTTCGGCGAGATCCTTGAGCACACGCTCATAGATCACATCACCACACTGATCGCGCCCACCGGCTGCCGCCAGCCAATGTTCCAGTTCCTGGAAACCATCCAGAGACTTGGTCACCAGCAGTGCGCGCCACTTGTGCTGCGGATCAGGCTGGGCACCACAGAAAACGATTTGCGGTACTCGCACACCCAGTTTGCTGACGCCGGTCAGTGCATCAAGCTCGCGCAAGACGGTCGGGCGTCCGAAGGGGTGCAACCAACTGCGATAAATGTGTCCGGTCTGGCGTTTGGCGTACAGCAATTGGCCGTCCTTGCCCACGATCCGTTGCACACCACTTTCGCCACCACGGCGCACGTTGGGCTCTTCCACCCATTCACCGCGCTGAGCCCAGTAGTAGTCGAAGCGGTCCTGCGGAGCGACTTCCGTTTCTGCTGCAAATTGCACTGCCATCCTGTTACCTCTTGCGTAATACGTAAACCCGCCACATCGCATAGAGCGGAATAAAGTCCAGTTGTTCCTGAATGCGGAAACCCGCCTCTTCAAATTCTTTTTCGACCGTAGCAGCCGGTAACACAAAGCGATTCTGGTAATCGCGACTGGCACGTTTCTTCTCGGCGCGCTGGCGTTTCCAGGCCTTGAAATTGCCATCGACCCACAATGAAATGATCACGCTGTCACGGGTGACACGCTCGAATTCACGCAGAATGGCCCGACGATGCTCGGCGTCTCCGATGTGATGCAGCAGGCGCATACAGAAAATGCTGTCGACGGCGTTATCAGGCAAGGCAATGTCGAACGCAGATGTGTGCAAGGGTTGTACCCGTTTCACCACATCGGCGGGTTGCGCCTGCATGGCCGTCTGGATCATCGATTCGGAATTGTCCGCCCCGATGATCACGCGATTGGCTTTTTCACCCAGCAATGGCCAGAAACGCCCCGCACCGCAAGGCAGATCCAGCACCAGCCCCGGCTCACCGGCCAACGCCAGCGCCTTGCGAGCCAACTGTTCGTCCCGCCAGAGGGAGAGACGACGACCAAGGCTGTCTTTATGCTTGCGCAGGTATTTCTGCGCATGTTGATCATCGTACTTTTCGGAAAAATCGAGCTTGATCGGGCCGGCCATCACCAGAACTCCTGAATTACTGATGTCACCACCTTAAGGCGAGGTGTGTCAGCGT
The DNA here is from genome assembly GCF_963971015.1 of Pseudomonas sp. RA_15y_Pfl2_54. Classification (NCBI taxonomy): domain Bacteria; kingdom Pseudomonadati; phylum Pseudomonadota; class Gammaproteobacteria; order Pseudomonadales; family Pseudomonadaceae; genus Pseudomonas; species Pseudomonas sp. RA_15y_Pfl2_54. The sequence goes on along the minus strand of NZ_CAXAPN010000038.1, from coordinate 65,050 downwards.
CAGGTCATCCAGCTGTGAAAATTTCGTAAGGCCAACCGACAAAGTATTGCAGCGTTATACAGGATTCAGACAGGTTGGCGGGAGTATCATCGAGCCACTATTTGCGTCAGATTTTGCCTAGATCAACTTCGAAACGACAGCCATTGGGTTGCATCGTACTCAAGCTGACACTCCAGCCCTGGTTCTCGCAAATGCGCTGCACCAGCGATAATCCAAGCCCCAGGCCTTCACCGCGTTTTTCACCGCCGCGTACAAACGGCTCGAACATCGCCTCGCGTTTTTCCTCGGGAATACCCACACCGGAATCCTCGACGACAAACCCGTTGGCATTGAGCGTCAGGCGAATGAAACCCTGCTCGGTGTAATGGCAAGCGTTACGCAACAGGTTACCCATCACCGCCGTCAACAGCGTTGCGTTGTAGCAGGTGGCGGGTGGATTACCGGGCTCGAACTGCAAGGTCAAACCTTTGCTTTCGATCGATTCGCGCCATACGCAAAGCAGACTGTCGGCGACCTGACTGAGGTTCTGTTGTGGCGCCATCCCCGCGTCTTCGCGCTGGGCGCGGGCGAGCATCAGGAAGGTCTGTACCAGCTCGCGCATTTCCTCACTGGCCCGCGCAATACGCTCGACCTGTGCACGACCGCGCGTGTCGATTGCCGGGTTTTCCAGCAGCAGTTCGCAGGAACTCGCCAGCACCATCAGCGGTGTACGCAATTCGTGGCTGACATCGCTGGTGAACAGCCGCTCGCGGGTCAATGCCTGTCGCAAACGCCCCAGCGTGGCATCGAACGCCACCGCCAGTTCGCCGACTTCATCAGCCGCGTAGTCCGGCGCCAGCGGTGGTGCCAGCCCGAGCAATTGGTCGCGATGACGCACCTGGCGCGCCAGCCGAACCACCGGAGCCATCACTTTGCGCGCGAGCACCCAACCGAGGAGAACCGCCAAGGCCAGGCTGAGCACGAACCCCACCAGCACCACGGCAAACAACACGCGCTCGCGCTCTTCGAAATCGCTTTGATCCTGCAGCAGCACATACCGCCGCCCATCGACGACCTCGACCATTGCATGATACGAAAGCTGCTCGCGGAACACTTCGTGGAAGCCGGAATCGAGGTGACGCAAGTCCTTGGGCAGTTCGAAATCGCCCGGTCCACCACTGAAGTAGAACAATTGATCCGGTTCTGGCCGATGGCTCCAGTCGGAAACACTGTCCATCAGCAACAGGCGCTGCAGATCGCCGCCCAGCCCTGCCGAAATCAGTTTTTCCTCCACCAGATGCACCGTGGCGACAATGCCCATGGCGAAAGCGCCGGCCACCAGTGCGCTCATCAACGCAAAGGCAATGATGATGCGCTGTGAAAGGCTTTGCTTAAACTCCATCACGCCCCTCGGCCAAACGGTAACCCACGCCGTGCACGGTATGCAGCAGTGGCTTGGCAAATGGCTTGTCGATCACCTGACGCAATTGGTGAACGTGACTGCGCAGGCTGTCGCTGTCCGGGCAGTCATCGCCCCACAGCGCCTCCTCGAGGACTTCACGGCGAAGCACATGCGGGCTCTTCTGCATCAACACCGCCAACAGCTTGAGGCCGACCGGGTTGAGTTTCAGCAGTTTGCCTTCACGGGTCACTTCCAGGGTGTCGAGGTCATAACTCAGGTCACCGACTTGCAGTGCACGGCGTCCTCCGCCCTGGGCACGGCGCATCACCGCCTCGATCCGTGCAGCGAGCTCGGACAAGGCAAATGGCTTGACCAGGTAATCGTCAGCCCCCGACTTGAAGCCCTGAAGACGATCGTCCAGTTGATCCCGGGCGGTCAGCATGATCACCGGCGTGTCCCGACGGGCATCTTCGCGCAGGCGTTTGCACAGGGTGTAGCCGTCGATGCCGGGCAGCATGATGTCGAGCACAATCAGGTCATAGTGCTCGGTAGCCGCCAGATGCAGGCCCGACAGACCGTCCTGGGCGCAATCGACGGTATAACCCTTGAGTCCCAGGTAATCGGCCAGATTGGCCAGGATATCGCGGTTGTCTTCGACCAATAGAATTCGCATGGGCACCTCTTCTTACACAGTAACGGCCGTCATGGCCCGCGCAGCTTACGGCCAAGTGCGGCTCAGGGCTAGGCATGCGTCGGATTGTTTACCCACAAGGATGCTGACTGTGCCTGCCAACGTATTTTTCACTTTCGGTTAACAAATCGCCGACGCCAGCGGGTGCAGACTCCGCGCAGTAGCGCTCATCGAACACACTAACCGACCAGGGAATTACCATGGTGTCGACCTCTGCCCGCCCCGCTTCACGGCCTCTGAATTTCTGGTTGTGCCTGGGTATACCCACCTTCGCGGCAATTATTCTGCTGCTACTCGAACTGACCGATCTGGACATGGACCTGGCCAGGCTGTTCTACGATCCGGTCGCTGGCGATTTCATCGGCCGACACAGTTTTTTCCTCGAAGACATCCTTCATGATCGAGCCAAGCAGGTGGTGATCGCGTTCTCGGTGTTTGCCATTCTCGGCTTCATCGGGTCGTTCTTCATCGCACGACTCAAGCCGTTCAAGCGGGAATTGGGCTGCCTGGTGCTGTCCCTCGGGCTGGCCACTTCGTTCGTGACGCCGGTCAAAGCCGTCACTGCCGTGCAATGCCCTTGGAGCCTGGAGCAATTCGGCGGCCATGAAACCTACAGCAAGTTACTTGATCATCGTCCGCCGACCAACAAACCGGGCCGTTGCTGGCCGGGAGGGCATGCGGCGACGGGGTTCACCTTGTTTGCGCTGTTCTTCGTGCTGCGTGATCGCCGTCCGCGCCTGGCCAGACAAGCGTTCATCTTTGCCTTTGCATTGGGTTCAGTATTCTCGATCAGCCGGATGATGCAGGGAGCGCACTTCTTTTCCCACAACGTGTGGACAGCGATCTTCTGCTGGCTGATTTGTCTGGGGTCGTATTACTGGGTGTTGTACCGCCCGGCGCTCAAGGCTGAAGCGGCAGCGAAAGCACAACCCGTCGGCGCCTGAAACACAGTTCTCTCCCACAGGTTGTGGGTGCGGACGTGAATGGCGGGCAATAAAAAACCCCGCCTGCTCATCGCAGGCGGGGTTTTTCGTTACGGGGGTAAGGCTGGCTTACATCATGCCGCCCATGCCACCCATGCCACCCATGTCTGGCATACCGCCGCCAGCAGCACCTTCTTTCTTCGGTGCGTCGGCAATTGCAGCTTCGGTAGTCAGGATCAGACCACCGATCGACGATGCAGCTTGCAGAGCGGAACGGGTAACCTTGGTTGGGTCCAGGATGCCCATTTCGATCATGTCGCCGTATTCGCCAGTCGCAGCGTTGTAACCGAAGTTACCTTTGCCGTTCTTGACTTCGTTGACCACAACGCTTGGCTCGTCACCGCTGTTGGCAGCGATCTGGCGCATCGGTGCTTCAACAGCACGACGCAGAACAGCGATACCGACGTCCTGATCAGCGTTGTCGCCTTTCAGGTCCAGGATGGCTTCCAGAGCACGGATCAGCGCTACGCCACCGCCAGGTACCACGCCTTCTTCAACGGCTGCGCGGGTTGCGTGCAGGGCGTCTTCAACGCGGGCTTTCTTCTCTTTCATTTCGACTTCGGAACCAGCGCCAACCTTGATCACTGCAACGCCGCCGGACAGCTTGGCCAGACGCTCTTGCAGTTTTTCACGGTCGTAGTCCGAGGAAGTTTCGGCAACCTGGGCACGGATCTGAGCGATACGCGCCTGGATGTCTGCTTCTACGCCAGCACCGTCAACGATGATGGTGTTTTCCTTGGAGATGGTCACGCGCTTGGCGCTGCCCAGGTTTTCCAGGGTAGCGGCTTCCAGGCTCAGGCCGATCTCTTCGGAGATCACGGTACCGCCGGTCAGAACAGCGATGTCCTGCAGCATGGCCTTGCGACGGTCGCCGAAACCTGGAGCCTTGACGGCCGCCACCTTCACGATGCCACGCATGTTGTTCACTACCAGCGTCGCCAGGGCTTCGCCTTCAACATCTTCCGATACGATCAGCAGTGGACGGCCGGCTTTGGCAACGGCTTCCAGTACTGGCAGCATTTCGCGGATGTTCGAGATTTTTTTGTCGACCAGCAGGATCAGCGGGCTGTCCAGCTCGGCAACCATGGTTTCCGGCTTGTTGACGAAGTACGGGGACAGGTAGCCACGGTCGAACTGCATGCCTTCTACAACCGACAGTTCGTTTTCCAGGCCAGTGCCTTCTTCAACGGTGATCACGCCTTCTTTACCGACTTTTTCCATGGCTTGGGCAATGATGTCGCCAATGGAGCTGTCGGAGTTGGCGGAGATGGTGCCGACCTGAGCGATAGCCTTGGTGTCAGCGCATGGCTTGGACAGGTTTTTCAGCTCTTTGACAATGGCGATGGTCGCCTTGTCGATGCCGCGCTTGAGGTCCATCGGGTTCATGCCGGCAGCGACGGCTTTGAGGCCTTCGTTGACGATCGACTGAGCCAGAACAGTGGCGGTGGTAGTGCCGTCACCAGCGTCATCGTTGGCACGGGAGGCAACGTCTTTGACCAGCTGCGCGCCCATGTTTTCGAAGCGATCTTCGAGTTCGATTTCTTTGGCGACGGAAACGCCGTCCTTGGTGATGGTCGGAGCGCCGAAGCTCTTCTCGATGATCACGTTACGGCCTTTCGGGCCCAGGGTCGCTTTTACTGCGTCAGCCAGAACGTTAACACCGGTGAGCATTTTCTTACGGGCGGAATCGCCGAATTTAACTTCTTTAGCAGCCATGATCGATATTCCTTAAATACTTTGTAGTAGCGGGAAAATGAACGGAGGTATCAGCCTTCGATAACAGCGAGGATTTCGTTCTCGCTCATTACCAGCAGGTCTTCGCCGTCGACTTTCACAGTGTTGCTGCCGGAGTAAGGACCGAACACAACCTTGTCGCCTTCCTTCACGGAAAGTGCGCGCACTTCGCCGTTTTCCAGAGCTTTGCCCGGGCCTACAGCGAGAATCACACCGTGGTTGGCTTTTTCAGCAGCCGAACCTGGCAGGACGATACCGCCAGCGGTTTTCTTTTCTTCTTCGCTGCGACGGATAACGACGCGGTCATGCAGAGGACGAAGCTTCATTGTCGATCTCTCCTAATTGTGGTTTTCATCGGCCGGTGTAGTCCCGGCGGGTTTAACAAATCCGGCCTGCGCCGGTTGCGGTTCGTCGAGCGAGCCGCGCAAGTCTGTCCGACTCAAATATCGGAAACCTTTCGGTGACCGATACATAAGGGCGCACAAGCTTATTACAAGGGCGCCGCTAAAAAATTTTACTGATGTTCTTTACAAAAGCAGCCCATTAACGAGCACGGCACCCGAAGGTGCCGTGTCGATGCAAGCGCTACTTGGAGTCGCGATGTTCGAACTCACCTTCGATCACATCGCCCTCGCGGCCCACAGGCTGTCGCGGTGCAGGACCGCCACGAGGTTGCAGGTCATCGGCGAACGCACGCTGGCGCATGGCTTGTTCTTCAGCACGCTGGCGCATCTTGTTGGCCAGCAGGCGACGAGTGAACGGCAACAGCATCACCAGACCGACCACGTCGCTGATGAAACCCGGCAGGATCAGCAGGCCGCCGGCCAGGGCCAGCATCAAGCCTTCAAGCATGGTTTGCGCAGGCAGTTCGCCGCGGTTCAGGCTTTCACGGGCACGCAGCGCCGTTGCCAGACCGGCGACGCGCAGCACGAACACGCCGAACATCGAGCCGAGAATGATCAGCAGCAGGGCCGGGAAAAACCCGATGGTGCCTGCCACTTTGACGAATACGAATAGCTCCAGCACCGGAAACAGCAGAAAGAGCAACAAAAAAGGGCGCATCAAAAATTCCTCAACGCAAGAAATGCCTTGCAGTAAGCCCTAGATGACGTCGCCCTTTCGTGAATTCAAGCATCGGCCACTGCATTTTTTGGCCACACCTGAGCGTGAGCCAGAGAAACCAAGGCTTCGCGCACTTGTATCGGCGTATGACATGGCGCTTGAAACGGCAGCCAGTAAAGGGCCTGACCGATCCGCAGATGCATGCCTTCAGTGTCGATCCCGGCCAATTGCGCCGGCACACTTTTCGGCAGACCACAGAGGTCGACATAGTGCGCAATGGCTTTGGCATGATCGCTGTTCATGTGCTCGACCATGCTGATTTCAGCCTTGCCGGCGAACGGGTTGGCCAAGGTCAGCTGGTCAATCCAGTGAATCGCGCCAAAACCGCCGATGTAACGATGGCGCACCGGTTTGAGCACCCAGAAATCGAAATCGTGAGCCTTGTGGTAGTTCTGCGAATCGGGGAAGTAGCGGTAGTAGCGCTCGGCGGCCGCTTCAATGGCCACAGCGTCTTCGAGTTTTTGCGCTTCGCCCAGATAGGTCAGGCGACCAACGGCCTGCACATCATCGGCCTCACGCTCGCCCACCAGCATCGAGCATTTAGGGTCTTTTTGCAGGTTGTGGGTGTGCTGGGCGATGCGGCTGATCAGGATCAGCGGCCGGCCCTGCTCATCAAGGCAATAAGGCACCACGGAGCCAAAGGGAAAGCCGGGCATCGATTTGGAGTGGGTCGACAGCACTCCCCGGTATTCCTTGAGAAGCAATTCTCGGGCATTCTTGGCCACTTCAACGCTCAATTTATGACTCCTTAAAAAGAATCCGTCGATAAAACGGACAGATGACCGGGATAAGTCCCGCTCACTCTCGGGGCAATTCTCATGTGCAGCCAGGCCAGGTCGGGCGCAGATCGAGAGGCTCTCTAAGGGAAAACCACTCTGACCTGCTATCGGGGCATGCGAATGCAACTCAACGACAAAGTAATCATTATCACGGGCGGTTGCCAGGGTTTGGGCCGTTCCATGGCCGAGTATTTCGCAGGCAAAGGCGCCAAGCTTGCCTTGGTCGATCTGAACCAGGAAAAACTCGACGACGCCGTCGCAGCTTGCAAAGCCAAGGGTGTCCAAGCGCGCAGCTATCTGTGCAACGTTGCCAATGAGGAACAGGTTGAGCACATGGTCGCCCAGGTGGCCGCCGATTTTGGTGCGATCCACGGCCTGATCAACAACGCTGGAATCCTGCGCGATGGCCTGCTGCTCAAGGTCGAGGACGGCGAAATGACCAAGATGAGCCTGGCCCAATGGCAGGCGGTGATCGACGTCAACCTGACCGGCGTGTTCCTGTGCACCCGTGAAGTGGCGGCGAAAATGGTCGAGCTGAAAAACAGCGGCGCGATCATCAACATTTCGTCGATCTCGCGGGCGGGTAACGTTGGCCAGACCAACTATTCTGCCGCCAAGGCCGGCGTTGTCGCGGCGACCGTGACCTGGGCCAAAGAACTGGCGCGTTACGGCATTCGCGTGGCGGGCATTGCGCCGGGCTTCATCGAAACCGAGATGACCCTGGGCATGAAGCCCGAAGCGCTGGAGAAGATGACGTCAGGGATTGCGCTCAAACGCATGGGAAAACCAGAAGAAATCGCCCATTCGGCGGCATACATCTTCGAAAACGACTACTACACCGGCCGGATTCTGGAGATGGATGGCGGCTTGCGTATCTAACCCCGACACAAGACCAGTGTGGGAGCGGGCTTGCTCGCTCCCACAGTTGATTGTGTTTCAGGCCATCAATCGTCGCTGATGGTGATGTTCGGCATTGCCGGCGTTACCGCTTCCTGCAAGACAATCCGCGCGCCGACGTGGCGGGCCAGTTCCTGATAGACCATGGCAATCTGGCTGTCCGGCTCGGCAATCACTGTCGGCTTGCCGCCATCGGCCTGCTCGCGGATCAGCATCGACAACGGCAGCGAAGCCAATAGCTCGACGCCGTATTGAGTCGCCAGCTTCTCACCACCGCCCTCACCGAACAGATGCTCGGCATGGCCGCAGTTCGAGCAGATGTGCACGGCCATGTTTTCCACCACGCCCAGCACCGGAATGTTGACCTTGCGGAACATTTCCACGCCTTTGCGCGCGTCGAGCAATGCCAGATCCTGTGGCGTGGTGACAATCACCGCACCGGCCACCGGGACTTTCTGCGCCAGGGTCAACTGAATGTCACCGGTGCCTGGCGGCATGTCGATCACCAGATAATCCAGATCGCCCCACGCCGTTTGCGTGACCAGTTGCAGCAGCGCGCCGGAAACCATCGGCCCGCGCCAGACCATCGGCGTGTTGTCGTCAGTCAGGAACGCCATCGACATGACTTCCACACCGTGAGCCTTGAGCGGCACGAACCACTTCTGATCCTTGACCTCTGGGCGGGTGCGCTCCGGGATGCCGAACATGATGCCTTGGCTGGGGCCATAGATGTCGGCGTCGAGAATCCCGACCTTGGCGCCTTCACGGGCCAGCGCCAGCGCGAGGTTGGCCGCGGTGGTCGACTTGCCCACGCCGCCCTTGCCCGACGCCACGGCGACCACGTTCTTGACGTTGGCCAGGCCCGGAATCTGTGCCTGGGCCTTGTGCGCGGCGATCACGCTGTTGACCTCGACCCTGGCGATGACCACACCGTCGATATTTTCGATGGCCAGTTGCAGCAATTGTGCCCAGCCACTCTTGAACAGACCGGCGGCATAGCCGATTTCCAACTGAACATTGACGCGATCACCGATGATTTCGATGTTCTTCACGCAACCGGCGCTGACCGGGTCCTGGTTCAGGTAAGGGTCGGTGTATTGGCTGAGGACGGCTTCCACCGCTGCGCGAGTGACGGCGCTCATGGGCAACTCCGATAACAAGACTGGGAAAAGATGGCGGGTATCCTACCCCTTCTGCCCTCCTGACGGCATGCCCTGCAACTATTTGCAGGGGTGAAATATCTTTCCCGGCGCTTTATAGTGGCCGACCTCCGTTTCATCAAGTAGCGAAGCCCCACATGTCCGAGCCACGCAAGATCCTCGTCACCAGCGCCCTGCCCTACGCCAATGGTTCGATCCACCTTGGCCACATGCTGGAATATATCCAGACCGATATGTGGGTGCGCTTCCAGAAGCATCGCGGCAACCAGTGCATCTATGTCTGCGCCGACGACGCCCACGGTTCGGCGATCATGCTGCGCGCAGAAAAGGAAGGCATCACTCCGGAACAACTGATCGCCAACGTGCAGGCTGAACACAGCGCCGACTTTGCCGAGTTCCTGGTCGACTTCGACAACTTCCACTCCACTCACGCCGAAGAAAACCGTGAGCTGTCGAGCCAGATCTATATCAAGCTGCGTGACGCCGGGCACATTGCCCAACGCTCGATCACCCAGTACTTCGACCCGGAAAAGAAAATGTTCCTGGCCGACCGCTTCATCAAGGGCACCTGCCCGAAATGCGGCACCGAAGACCAGTACGGCGACAACTGCGAAAAATGCGGCGCGACCTACGCCCCGACCGATCTGAAGGATCCGAAGTCGGCCATCTCCGGCGCCACCCCGGTACTCAAGGATTCCCAGCACTTCTTCTTCAAGCTGCCGGACTTCCAGGAAATGCTGCAGGCCTGGACCCGCAGCGGCACCCTGCAAGACGCGGTCGCCAACAAGATTGCCGAGTGGCTGGACGCTGGCCTGCAGCAGTGGGACATCTCCCGCGATGCGCCTTACTTCGGTTTCGAGATCCCGGGCGAGCCGGGCAAGTATTTCTACGTGTGGCTGGATGCGCCAATCGGCTACATGGCCAGCTTCAAGAACCTTTGCGAGCGCACACCTGCGCTTGATTTCGACGCGTTCTGGGGCAAGGATTCCACCGCCGAGCTGTACCATTTCATCGGCAAGGACATCGTCAACTTCCACGCGCTGTTCTGGCCAGCGATGCTCGAAGGTGCCGGTTTGCGTAAACCGACCGGGATCAACGTCCACGGCTACCTGACCGTCAACGGCCAGAAGATGTCCAAGTCCCGTGGCACCTTCATCAAGGCACGTACTTATCTGGATCACCTGTCGCCGGAATACCTGCGCTATTACTACGCGGCCAAGCTGGGCCGTGGCGTCGATGACCTCGACCTGAACCTCGAAGACTTCGTGCAGAAGGTCAACTCCGACCTGGTCGGCAAAGTGGTCAACATCGCCAGCCGTTGCGCCGGTTTTATCCACAAGGGCAACGCCGGCCTGCTGGTCGACAACAATGCCGCGCCAGAGCTGACCGAAGCGTTCCTGGCCGCTGCGCCAAGCATTGCCGACGCCTATGAAGCCCGCGACTTCGCCCGCGCCATGCGTGAAACCATGGCCCTGGCCGACCGCGCCAACGCGTGGATCGCCGACAAGGCACCGTGGTCGTTGAACAAGCAGGAAGGCAAACAGGCTGAAGTGCAGGCGATCTGCGCCACCGGCATCAACCTGTTCCGCCAGTTGGTGATCTTCCTCAAACCGGTACTGCCGCTGCTGGCCGCCGATGCCGAGGCGTTCCTCAACGTCGCCCCGCTGACCTGGAACGACCACACCACCCTGCTGGCCAACCATCAGCTCAATGAATTCAAACCGTTGATGACGCGCATCGACCCGGTAAAAGTACAAGCCATGAGCGATGCCTCGAAAGAAGACCTGACCGCCAGCCAGACCGACACCGGTGCAACCGCCCCGGCCGGCAACGGCGAACTGGCCAAGGATCCGCTGTCGCCGGAAATCGACTTCGACACCTTTGCCGCCGTCGACCTGCGGGTGGCGCTGATCGTCAAGGCTGAGCACGTGGAAGGTGCAGACAAACTGCTGCGCCTGACCCTGGACATCGGTGACGAGCAACGCAACGTGTTCTCCGGGATCAAGAGCGCCTACCCGGATCCGTCCCAGCTCGACGGTCGCCTGACCATGATGATCGCCAACCTCAAGCCACGGAAAATGAAGTTCGGCATCTCCGAAGGCATGGTGATGGCCGCCGGCCCTGGCGGTGAAGAAATCTACCTGCTGAGCCCGGACAGCGGCGCCAAGCCGGGTCAGCGCATCAAGTAAGACGGTGCGGTAAATTGATCCCACAGGCGTGCCCCGCATGCCTGTGGGATTTTTCATATCTGGCCCACCCATCGTGGCTGCCGGATAATGCCTAACCTTATGAGACATCCGCCCGTTTTGCTGGCAGAACCATGACCGAACTCCTGCTTACGCTTATCAGTGCTGCGTTGCTGAACAACTTCGTGTTGCACTGGCCGCTGGGCGTCGATCCGCTGTTGGCGGGCAGTCGACGTCAGGTGCATGCGTTGGGACTGGCGACCCTGTGCTTGATGCTGATCGTCGGCGTGGCGGGGTACGTCATCTGGCACTGGCTGCTGGTACCACTGCAACTTGAAGCCCTGCGCTTGTTCGTGTTTCTGCCGTTGAGCGTGTTGCTGATCGCACCGCTGCTGAAATGGCTGGCGTGCGGGCTGCCCAACTGGCCATTCGACGGTCTATGGCCGCTCTTGCTGGGCAATGCCGGCGTACTTGGACTGGCGCTGATCAATGCGCAGAATGATCAGGGGCTGTTGCATGCCGCCGCGCTGAGCCTCGGCGCTGGGCTGGGTTTCTGGCTGGTATTGAGCCTGTTCAGCGATTTGCGTGAGCGCACCGCTGGCAACGATATTCCCCTGCCCTTTCGCGGCTTGCCGATCGACCTGATCAGCGCCGGACTGATGGCAGTGATTTTTCTCGGATTCAGTGGACTGATCAAAACATGAGTCTGATTCAACGCATCGATGCCCTGCTGCCGCAGACCCAATGTGGCAAATGTGGCCACCCCGGATGCAAGCCCTACGCAGAAGGCATCGCCAATGGCGAACCGATCAACAAGTGCCCGCCGGGGGGGGACGAAACCATCGCGGCGCTGGCCGGGTTATTGAAAATACCGGTGCTGGAACTGGACATCAGTCGAGGTTCGGCGCCGCCACAAGTGGCCTACATTCGTGAAGCCGAATGCATCGGCTGTACCAAGTGCATTCAAGCCTGTCCGATCGACGCCATCGTCGGAGCAGCGAAACTGATGCATACGGTCTTGATCGACGAGTGCACCGGTTGCGACCTGTGTGTGGCGCCGTGCCCGGTAGATTGCATTGAGATGCATCCGCTGCCGCCGACTACGTTGCCAGTGGTGGGAGGTCTGGCATTCAGTCTCGAGGAACAGCGCGAGCGCGCGGCCAAACGCGATCACGCGCGCCAGCGTTTCGAGCGACGCAATGCCCGCCTCGAACGCGAAGAACAGCACAAACAGGCCGAGCGTGAAGCGCGCGCCAAACGTTCAGCGCAGCCCCAAGTCTCCACGCTCGACCCGGTGCAGGCTGCGCTGGAACGTGTGCGGGCACAGAAAATGGCCACCACCGATGCCGCATTGAAGAAAGCCAAGATCGATGTCGCGATGAGTCGCGCGCAATTGCACAAGTCGCTGAAAGCCTTCGGTCATCCGCCGACGTTCGAGCAACAGGCGCAACTGATCGTGTTGCAGCAACAATTCGAAGCGGCCGAACAGGCGCTGGCATCACTCGAAAACAGCACTCCAACCGCCCCGCCAGCGCCTGCCCCGGCAAAAGACGCTGACCTTAAACGAGCGAAAATCCAGCTGGCCATGCGCCGCGCCGAACTGAAAAAAGCACAAACTGCGGAAGCTTCAACGGAGCAAATCGCGACGCTGGAACAGGCGCTGTGTGATGCCGAGCAAGCCCTGCATGCCGCTGAAGCCTCCAGTGATCAGCCAGCTCCTGACCTTGTGCGCGTGGAAAAACGCCCGATCGACAGCCAGCTTCGGCAGTTGAAAACCGCATTGGCCTACGCTCGCGCCGAACTCAATAAACTGGAACGCCACGCCGACACCCCAACCGAAACACTCGACAAGGCCCGCGCTCGCCTGCAAGACGCCGAGCGCCAGGTGCAAGACCATGTCGCCCCTTGAGATGCCGGACGATCGCCTGCAACAGGCGATGAAACAGGTGCTGCTCGCGACGCTGCCTGGGTTGCTGGCGTTGTTCTGGTTCTACGGTTGGGGCGTGCTGATCAATCTGATCCTGGCGATAACCACTGCATTGGTCGTCGAAGCGGCGGCCACCCGCTTACGTCATCGCCCCATTCAGTCAACCCTTATCGATGGCAGCGCGGTGGTCAGCGCGACACTGCTAGCGGCCGCCCTGCCCCCTTACTGCCCGTGGTGGCTGACGGTCACGGCGATTGCTTCTGGCCTGCTGCTCGGCAAGCACTTGTACGGTGGCGTCGGAAAAAACCCGTTCAATCCGGCGATGCTCGGATTTGTCTTGGCCATCGTTTTGTTCCCACAGCCAATGACTCATTGGCCGGCCCACGGCATGGACCTGATCGCAGCCGTACAACAGGTGTTCAATCCAGGACAGCCGCCGGATGCATGGGCTCAGGCCACGGCACTGGACAGCTTGCGCATCAACAAAAACCTGACCATCGATGAACTGTTCGCCACCAATCCGGCGTTCGGTGGTGTCGGCGGGCGTGGTGTGGAATGGGTCAACCTGGCGTTTCTCGCCGGCGGACTGTTCCTGCTGCAACGCCGAGTGATTGGTTGGCAGGCGCCGCTCGGCATGCTCGCCAGCCTGTTTGCCGTCAGCCTGTTGTGCTGGAACGGCTCGGGTTCGAACTCCCACGGATCGCCGTTGTTTCATCTGCTGAGCGGCGCGACCATGCTCGGTGCGTTTTTCATCATTACCGAGCCGGTGTCCGGGGCTAAAAACCTGTTCGCCCGCCTGCTGTTTGGCGTCGGCGTCGGGCTGCTGACTTATCTGATTCGCACATGGGGCGGTTATCCCGACGGTGTGGCGTTTGCCGTATTGCTGATGAATCTGTGCGTACCGGCACTGGAACGCTTTGCTGCCGCCCGCCAGACACAGGTGAGTCCATGAACCGCACGACCAGCCTCATCACGCTGTTTTTGTTGGCCTTCATCGGTATCGGTGCGACGTATCTCGTGCAGCGTAGCAATGCGCCGCAGATCGCCGCCGAACAACGCCTGATCGATAACCGCAAATTACTGGATGTGATCCCGGCCGAGTCTTACGACAATCAACCGCTGGACCAACCTCTGGCCTTGACCGACATTGCCTTAAGCCACAGCACGCTGGCGGGCGGCTATCGGGCGACCAAAGGCGGGCAACCGGTTGCGGTGCTGCTGCGTAGCCTGACCGAGGGATATGCCGGTGTCATAGAACTGTTGATCGCCATTGATGCCGACGGAAAATTGCTCGGTGTGAAAACCCTGAAGCAAACCGAAACCCCGGCGCTGGGAGGGGTTATTGGTGACTGGCCAAATGCCTGGCTGCAAGCGTTCACCGGCCAATCGAGCCATGAGCCGACGAACGCAGGCTGGGCGTTGAAAAGCGATCAGGGACAATTTGATCAGATGGCCGGGGCGACCATCACCTCCCGTGCAGCGATCAACGCGATCCATGATGCGTTGCGCTACTTCGATGAGCATAGGCCGGCGTTGCTGGGGAGTGGATCATGAAGCTGTCGAACACGCTGATGCTGGTGCTGCTGCTTGGCGCCACGCAAACGCTGGCCGCCGCGCTGGGCACGCTACTGATGTTTGTCACTGTCGTGGGGATTTATGGTGTGTGCATGCCGCTGATGCGCTCGCGACTGACCGGGGCAAGTGCGTTGCTGGCCAGTTTGCTGCTCGCCGCTTCGCTGACCAGTTGCGCCGATATTCTTGCGCAGCGCTGGTTGCTGCCATGGCATCAGGCGTTCGGTTTCTATACGGGCCTGATCGCCTTGCAGTGCGTGGTGCTGGAGCACAATGGCTTCTTCCAGCAACCGCCGGCCAAGCGCTTCAAGCTAGCGGGCCTGTTTGGCGGGCTCATGCTGGCGCTCGCCGCACTGCGTGAACTCATCGGTCACGGCAGTCTCGGTCGCGGGCTATCCGAACACTGGCAAGGTCTTGTTTTGCTCAGCGATGGCCTGCATCTGCCAACCACGGTTCCCGGCGCCTTCATCGTGCTGGGGCTACTGCTCGCGGCCCGTCAGGCGTGGACTCGCTCGAACTCTATATCCAAGGAATCGCATCGCCCATGAACGCCGCAAAACGTCATGAGATTTTTCGCAGACTGCATGAAGACAATCCCGAGCCGAAGACTGAACTGGCCTACTCCTCGCCCTTCGAACTGCTGATTGCCGTAATTCTCTCGGCGCAGTCCACCGACGTTGGCGTCAACAAGGCCACGGCAAAACTGTTCCCGGTGGCCAATACGCCAGCAGCAATCCATGCCTTGGGCGTCGAAGGATTGTCTGAATACATCAAGACGATCGGCCTCTACAACAGCAAGGCGAAAAACGTCATCGAAACCTGCCGTCTGCTGGTCGAACGCCACGACAGTGCAGTACCACAGACGCGCGAAGCGCTGGAAGCCTTGCCCGGCGTTGGCCGCAAGACCGCCAACGTCGTACTCAATACCGCGTTTCGCCAGTTGACCATGGCGGTCGACACGCACATTTTCCGCGTCAGCAATCGCACAGGCATTGCACCGGGCAAGAATGTCGTCGAGGTTGAAAAGAAGCTGATGAAATTTGTGCCAAAGGAATTCCTGCTCGACTCCCACCATTGGCTGATTCTTCTTGGCCGCTATGTGTGTCTGGCGCGCAAGCCACGCTGTGGTAGCTGTCGGATCGAGGACTTGTGCGAGTACAAAGCCAAAACATCGGACGATTGAGCGGCTATTAGCTTTGTTGATTGGTCGATTGAAAAAATCTTTTTTACCCGTCGCTGCATTACCGATATAAGGAGCGCCAAAGGCAGTCTTAGCCGGAGTTAACCTTATGAGTAGCGACAAAGAACAACTGGACATAGAAGATGACGTTGACACCGCAGACGCTGATGCAGAGGAACCGGTCGTGGAAGTCGCCAAAACCAATCTGAGCAAGCGCCGCACGATCGACAACCTGCTGGAGGAGCGCCGACTGCAAAAGCAATTGGCCGATTACGATTTTGATCTCTGATACTTGAAAGCCTCCCGAACCGGAGGCTTTTCACTTTCTATAACTAGCTGAATTCGATCGGCCCATGACCCCGTCAGCTTACTGAGGTATTCAGACAAGCCCATTGCGTTGCGCCAACTCGATCAGATCAACCAGCGAGCGCGCATTGAGTTTCAGCAGCAAGCGAGTCTTGTAGGTGCTCACTGTCTTGTTGCTCAAAAACATGCCATCGGCGATTTCCTTGTTGGTCTTGCCTCGCGCCAACTGTTGTAAAACCATCATTTCCCGCCCGGAAAGGCGATCTACCATGTCGGCTTCGCTGGCATTGCCCAGACTGGTACGTACTGTATGCAACGCCTGATTGGGAAAATAACTGTAGCCGGACAAAACGGCCTTGATCGCGCTGAGCAACTCGGTCAGATCCTGCTGTTTACATACATAACCCGCCGCCCCCGATTGCATGCAACGCATTGAAAAATGCCCGGGCGCCTGGGAAGTCAGCACCAGAACTTTTATGGGCATCGCGACCGAAGTCAGGCGCGCAATAACTTCCAGACCATCAAGTTTCGGTATTCCAATATCCAGAATAACAATATCGGGCATTTGTTCACGAGCAAGTTGTAGTGCATCTACACCGTTGTCAGTTTCTGCAATGACTTCGTAGCCATGACGTTCCATCAGCATACGTACCGCAAGACGAATGACGGGGTGGTCATCCACGATCAGCACTTTATTCATGGGCAAGTCCAGTTTCGCTGTTCGAATTTTTAGAACACGCACAATAGCCCAGTCACTTGCCTGATGGCATGCCAGCGCTCTCACGCACTTGCATCGAGAGACATACCCTACGGGCATTAAGGATTAATCCTACAAAAATCCCACTCTTCTCTAAATATCCGACAAAGCACCTCGCTCACGCCCCTGAAACATTTCTGTTTTTTACCTGTAACAGCTTGCGACCGACTCCTGTGCAACGCGGTCTCACAGCCGGGCATCATGACATTCAAACTGCGGGACCTGTGTCGAATAGCAGCGCCACAACACGAATTCACTCCCAATCAGAAATATCATGCAATGACGGCAATCTCCTACAACCTTAATATACAACCGACCGAATCATAAACACTTGAAACAAGATATTTATACTTAAGCAAACACTTTTGCTATAAATACAAACATCAACAGCACACTTAACCAACAAACAACAAAACACAGTCACCCATAACAAAACCACTCAAAAAAAAGAGCACTTAAATGTTAAAGATAAAAAACAAAATATCCAACCCGATGACGATTATCGCTATATTCGCCGCTATATCCGAGGCCTCCGCCGCCGTTTCTCTGCCGTTCCTTGATAGCGAAGATCGCGAAATCTACGTCTGGTTCCTGATAAGCTTTCCGTTCTACTTGTTATTTCTTTTCTTTATCACTTTAAACTTCAACTACCGCTCACTCTATTCACCCTCTGATTTCGGCAAGGACAAGAGCTTCTTAAAAGTCATCAACAATAATTGTCGCGATAACAAGCGAAACACATCACAGCAGGATCCAGCTCACGGGACTTTCGGAATATCAAGTTTCATCGTGCCCAGCGAACCCGGCGCAGCCCAAGGCAAGGAGTCGTGCAAAATCCACAATGCGCCCGACCCGCCACCAGGCATCGGCTCAGCGCCGAACCTGACGGTTCAACACAATATTCACTTGCCTGTCTCCATCAGCCACCTGCACATCATCGATGCAAGGAATATTGATGCATCGAGAGAACTGAACACGATGCTGGAAAGGATCCGCCGTACCGACAAGAAAACTGCGCGGGCCATCGTATTTCTTTCCAATCATGTGTCGGATGTTTCCTTGACCAAGAGTGCGCTATCGCAGATCAGGCACGCGAAGAAAGGCTCGGGCACAACGCTTTGTATTGTTTACAACCTGTGCTCGCAAGCGGTAACGCTGCTGGGGCGGGTTTGACGGGTGAGGACTACCGCAGAAGCAGACAGACCAGGGACATTGCTCGATTAGCACCAAACAAAGAATTGATAAAAAAGGCGACCTTGTCTCAAAGACAAGGCCGCCTTTTCATTGCGCATCAGTCTGAAAAATCTCAGAACAGTTTGCGGCCCTTGTTGGCAGCAATGCGCATGCGCAGCGCGTTGAGCTTGATGAAGCCCGCCGCATCGGCCTGATTGTAAGCGCCGCCATCTTCTTCGAACGTTGCGATGTTGGCGTCGAACAGCGAATCGTCGGACTTGCGGCCGGTCACGATCACGTTGCCCTTGTACAGCTTCAGGCGAACCACACCGTTCACGTTGACCTGGGAAGCGTCGATCATCTGTTGCAGCATCAGACGCTCAGGGCTCCACCAGTAGCCGGTGTAGATCAGGCTGGCGTATTTCGGCATCAGCTCGTCTTTGAGGTGAGCGACTTCGCGGTCCAGAGTGATCGACTCGATGGCGCGGTGAGCGCGCAGCATGATGGTGCCGCCCGGGGTTTCGTAGCAACCACGGGACTTCATGCCCACGTAACGGTTTTCGACGATGTCCAGACGGCCGATGCCGTGCTCGCCACCGATCTTGTTCAGTGTCGCCAGAACAGTGGCCGGGGTCATTTCGACGCCGTCCAGCGCAACGATGTCGCCGTTGCGGTAGGTCAGTTCCAGATACTGCGGGGTGTCAGGAGCGTTCTCCGGGGAGACGGTCCAACGCCACATGTCTTCTTCGTGCTCGGTCCAGGTATCTTCCAGCACGCCGCCTTCATAGGAGATGTGCAGCAGGTTGGCATCCATCGAGTACGGGGATTTTTTCTTGCCGTGGCGCTCGATCGGGATCGCGTGCTTCTCGGCGTAGTCCATCAGCTTCTCGCGGGACAGCAGATCCCACTCGCGCCACGGAGCAATCACTTTCACGCCTGGCTTGAGTGCGTAGGCACCCAGTTCGAAACGCACCTGGTCGTTGCCCTTGCCGGTCGCACCGTGAGAAATGGCGTCAGCGCCGGTTTCGTTGGCGATTTCGATCAAACGCTTGGCGATCAATGGACGTGCGATGGAAGTACCCAGCAGGTACTCGCCCTCGTAAACGGTGTTGGCGCGAAACATCGGGAACACGAAATCACGCACGAACTCTTCGCGCAGATCATCAATGTAGATTTCTTTGACGCCCATGGCCTGAGCCTTGGCGCGGGCCGGCTCGACCTCTTCGCCTTGACCGAGATCTGCGGTGAAGGTCACCACTTCACAGTTATAAGTATCCTGCAGCCACTTGAGGATCACCGAAGTGTCCAGGCCGCCGGAATACGCCAGAACGACCTTGTTTACGTCCGCCATGCCATCACTCCACGGGGTTCTACGGAAAGCCGAGGAGTCTACCGCTCCAACGCGATAATTTACAGAGGCGCGACAGCTTAAGACGACAAAGCGACAGAATCTGTCGAGAGCGCGACGATGACCGGCAGGTCAGGAAGTCGCCGCGGTATTGGCGGGAGTGCTGGCCTGAGGCGCTGGAGCCGTGGTCGGGGTCACGCGCGACAAATGTACATTCACCCGGCGGTTCTTCGCCCGATTGGTCGCATTGGTGTTCGGCACCAGTGGATAACGTTCACCGTGGAAACGCACAGTGATCTGCGATTCCTGAATGCCGTTGGCCTTGAAGAAGTCGACCACAGCCAATGCACGGCGGCGCGACAACTCGCGGTTGGTCAGGCGATTACCGCTGTTGTCGGAGTGGCCGTCAAGCTCGATGTGATTGACCGTCGGATCGGCCTTCATGTAATCGAGCATGACCTGCAGTTTGGCCTTGGCGGCAGCATCAAGATCAATGCCCCCCCCAGGGAAGCCGACCTGCGACTGTTTGATCTGATCGAAATTCTGTGGCAGCAATTTCGCCACACAACTCTGGTATTCGTTGAACGCCTTGCTGAACTTGACCGGCAACAGGCGCACTTCCGAAACCCGGCCATCGCCCGAGGCACGGCGTACAACAGGGCTGCGCCCGTCCATCAGGCCGCTCATCAGTCCACCTGCCTGAGACTGCGAACTGCTGAACAGAATGTTGCCGCTGCCCAGCCTGACAGAGCCCAGATTGATGTCGCCGCGCCCCGGCTGCCATGGCGCGGCTGCCGCGAGCAACGTCGCCGAACCGCCGCCCAGCATGGCGTTATAGGCGTTCAAACGAAATATTGCCTGTTCACCGGCCCTGCGCACGAACTCTCCCGAACCGAAATCAGTGATCGGTTGCGTCAGACGGCATTCGAACTTATCGCCGGCGACCGTCCACTCAATGTTCTCCAGTCGAGTCTGGTAGGTCAGCGCCATCGCGGGAAGGCTGGCAAACACACTGAGCAAGGCTAAATAACGCTGGCGCACGGGAGGCTCCATTGGCTTCTGCAACAAAAAGACCGATAGACACATGTTTACGGCATACCTATGGGATATCGGAAGGTTCCTGCAAAACTTGATAGCGAGTGCCTGCAAGAGTCTTTTCGGGTAGCATTCCCCTCAGTTTGACCCGCCTGGAATCCCCTCATGTCCGACCGCCTGACCCTGCTGCGTCCCGACGACTGGCACATTCATCTTCGCGATGGTGCTGTGTTGACCAATACCGTTGCCGATGTTGCGCGCACCTTCGGTCGCGCCATCATCATGCCCAACCTGGTACCTCCGGTGCGCAACGCCGCTGAAGCCGACGGCTATCGCCAGCGGATTCTCGCTGCTCGCCCGGCCGGCAGTGGTTTCGAGCCGTTGATGGTGCTGTACCTCACCGACCGCACCCAGCCCGAAGAAATTCGTGAGGCCAAGGCCAGCGGTTTCGTGCACGCCGCCAAACTGTACCCGGCCGGCGCGACCACCAACTCCGATTCCGGAGTGACCAGCATCGACAAGATCTTCCCGGCGCTGGAGGCCATGGCCGAAGTCGGCATGCCGCTGCTGATCCACGGTGAAGTCACGCGCGGCGATGTCGACGTGTTCGACCGCGAAAAGATTTTCATCGATGAGCACATGCGCCGTGTCGTCGAGCGTTTCCCGACGCTCAAAGTGGTGTTCGAACACATCACGACTGGCGATGCGGTGCAGTTCGTCAACGAGGCTTCGGCCAACGTTGGCGCGACCATCACGGCGCATCACCTGCTCTACAACCGCAACCACATGCTGGTTGGCGGGATTCGCCCGCACTTCTATTGCCTGCCGATCCTCAAGCGCAATACCCATCAGGAAGCCCTGCTCGACGCCGCCACCAGCGGCAGTGCGAAGTTCTTCCTCGGCACCGACTCGGCACCGCACGCCCAGCACGCCAAGGAAGCCGCCTGCGGCTGCGCCGGCTGCTACACCGCGTACGCCGCCATCGAGTTGTACGCCGAAGCCTTCGAACAGCGTAATGCGCTGGACAAGCTAGAAGCGTTCGCCAGCCTCAACGGGCCACGCTTCTACGGCCTGCCGGCCAATACCGACCGCATCACTTTGGTTCGCGAAGAATGGACCGCCCCGACCAGCCTGCCGTTTGGCGAGTTGACCGTTATCCCGCTGCGCGCCGGTGAAAAGCTGCGCTGGCGCCTGCTGGAGGAACACGCGTGAGTGAAGACCATTTCGACGACGAACTGGAAGGTCAAGGTGGCGGCGGCGGTTCCCGTCATCCAATGGCAGCGCGTTTTCGCGGTTACCTGCCGGTTGTCGTCGACGTAGAAACCGGTGGCTTCAACTCGGCCACCGATGCATTGCTGGAGATTGCCGCGACCACCATCGCCATGGATGAAAAGGGTTTCGTTTACCCGGATCACACCTACTTCTTCCGCGTTGAGCCTTTTGAAGGCGCCAACATCGAAGCGGCGGCACTGGAGTTCACCGGGATCAAGCTTGATCACCCGTTGCGCATGGCCGTCAGCGAAGAAACGGCGCTGACCGATATCTTCCGTGGCATCCGCAAGGCGTTGAAAGCCAACGGCTGCAAACGGGCGATTCTGGTCGGCCATAACAGCAGCTTCGACCTCGGCTTCCTCAATGCCGCTGTTGCGCGACTGGATATGAAGCGCAATCCGTTCCACCCATTCTCCAGCTTCGACACCGCCACGCTGGCCGGTCTGGCCTACGGTCAAACCGTACTGGCGAAAGCCTGTCAGGCAGCCGATATCGATTTCGACGGCCGTGAGGCGCACTCCGCGCGTTACGACACCGAGAAAACCGCTGAGCTGTTCTGCGGCATCGTCAATCGCTGGAAACAGATGGGCGGCTGGGAAGACTTCGACGACTGATGGTTTTCGAATAAATCCCGCGCATGAAAAAACCGGCTACGTGAGCCGGTTTTTTTGTACCTTGACGTTGCGCCTTACAGGGCAGCAGCGTTCTCGGTCAGGTAAGCCGCAACACCTTCTGGCGAAGCGTTCATGCCTTTGTCGCCTTTCTTCCAGTTGGCAGGGCAGACTTCGCCGTGCTCTTCGTGGAATTGCAGAGCGTCGACCAGACGGATCAGCTCTTCCATGTTACGGCCCAGCGGCAGGTCGTTGATGATCTGCGAGCGGACAACGCCTTTGTCGTCGATCAGGAAGGCACCACGGAACGCCACGCCGCCTTCGGATTCAACATCGTAAGCCTTGGCGATGTCGTGCTTCATGTCGGCAGCCATGGTGTATTTCACCTGGCCGATGCCGCCATTGTTGACCGGGGTGTTGCGCCAGGCGTTGTGGGTGAAGTGCGAGTCGATCGAAACCGCGATCACTTCAACGTTGCGTGCCTTGAAGTCGGCCATGCGGTTGTCCAGAGCGATCAGCTCGGACGGGCAGACGAAGGTGAAGTCCAGTGGGTAGAAGAACACCAGGCCGTATTTGCCTTTGATGGCCGACGACAGGGTGAAGCTGTCAACGATCTCGCCATTGCCGAGTACGGCCGGTACGGTGAAGTCAGGGGCTTGTTTGCCTACGAGTACGCTCATTGATATCTCCTGGTGTAAAAACTTGAAGTTCAGGGTCCGGGCCAGCCTGCCACCCTCAGGCGACAGCCCTGTGACACGAACCCCCTTCGCAAGGGCCGACCATCATACACTGCGTTTTTGGCCTGTCCTTAAAGGTTTTTTGGGGCAGGCGAATAAGGACGCTGCATTTACAGGGCCAGGCAAATAGCCACTTGTCACCGTTCGTCAGTCACTGGCCATTCTGGCCAAAAGCTTTGCGAAAGCACTTTGACAATCATTCTCGTTAACATTAAGATCCATCGCAATTGAGTCACAACCAGCGACGGTTCTCACTTATGTATGTTTGTCTCTGCACTGGCGTCACCGACGGACAGATCCGCGAAGCGATCTATGAAGGTTGCTGCAGCTACAAAGAAGTTCGCCAGGCCACCGGCGTCGCCAGCCAATGTGGCAAATGTGCTTGCCTGGCCAAGGAAGTGGTTCGCGAAACCCTGACCAAGCTGCAAACCGCCCAGGCCGCGATCCCCTACCCGGTAGAATTTACTGCCGCGTAAATACCCTCATTTCAAAGAACCGGACTTGATGTCCGGTTTTTTTATGCCTGAAAATCAATTGGTTAGGCTCCAGACGCGGAACACAAACATTCTTATTCAGATTTATTTTCATTTATTATTCAATAACTTAGGTTTGACACTTATAAAAGTGCAGCCCAAACTCCGCCCTATATACAGCTAATACAGGGCAGGACTCCCATCATGAAAGGCGACATTACAGTCATCCAGCATCTCAACAAGATCCTTGCCAATGAACTGGTCGCGATCAATCAGTACTTCCTGCATGCCCGCATGTATGAAGATTGGGGCCTGAACAAGCTGGGCAAGCACGAGTACCACGAGTCCATCGACGAGATGAAACACGCGGACAAGCTGATCAAGCGCATTCTGTTCCTCGAAGGGCTGCCGAACGTGCAGGATCTGGGAAAACTGCACATCGGCGAGCATACCCAGGAAATGCTGGAATGCGACCTGCGTATCGAGAAGACCGGCCATGCTGACCTTAAAGCCGCGATTGCGCATTGCGAATCCGTTGGCGATTTCGGCAGCCGTGAACTGCTCGAAGACATTCTCGAATCCGAAGAAGAACATATCGACTGGCTGGAAACCCAACTGGGCCTGATCGATAAAGTCGGTCTTGAGAACTATCTGCAATCGCAGATGGGCGAAGAGTAAGTTAGCGCCCGCTAAACGCGAGACACTGAAAAGCCCCGCCCTCTTTTGAGGCGCGGGGCTTTTTATTGCTCGGGTTTCAGCATTGGCCGAAACCCGAAAAAGCCGATCAGGCTTCGGACTTGTTCGCAGCAGCGGCTTCGACAGCCGCTTTGATGGTGCTTTGCAGCGAACCGTCTGCAGCCATCTCGGTCATGATGTCGCTACCGCCGACCAGCTCACCGCCCACCCACAATTGCGGGAAAGTCGGCCAGTTGGCGTACTTTGGCAGGTTGGCGCGGATTTCCGGGTTCTGCAGGATGTCCACGTACGCAAACTTTTCGCCACACGCCATCACAGCCTGCGCAGCTTTCGCGGAGAAGCCACACTGCGGGGCATTCGGCGAGCCTTTCATGTAAAGCAGAATGGTGTTGTTGGCAATCTGCTCTTTAATCGTTTCGATGATATCCATGGAGCACCTCGGCTGAACTTTCCGACTCATGGGTCGGCACGGTGGCGCATTGTAACGGAATCCCGAGCGCCATGCTCGGTCTCCCCGACAGACATGCTCAGGCTGCCACCACCGTCACCGGAACGCCATTGAGCGCGGCATTACCCGACAGCTCGTCAAGCTGACACTCATCGGTCAGGTCGTTGGCACTGGAACCCGGCTGACTGCTGGCAATCGCCATCTGTACACCGGGACGCGCATGCCCCCAGCCGTGAGGCAAGCTCACCACGCCTTTCATCATGTCCAGACTGCCGAGCACTTGGACTTCGATCTGCCCGACCCGTGAACTGACGCGCACTAACTGGCCATCTTCAAGCCCACGACTGGCGAGGTCATCCGGGTGCATCAGCAATTGATGCCTTGGCTTGCCTTTCACCAGACGATGATAGTTATGCATCCAGGAATTGTTACTGCGCACATGGCGGCGGCCGATCATCAGCAACTCATCGGCGGCGGGCGCCTGCAATGTCGCGAACCGTGCGAGGTCGGCGAGGATCTCCGGCGGCGCGGCCTGCACGCGATGATTCGGCGTTTTCAGGCGTGGCGTGAGATTGGGTTTCAGCGCGCCAAGGTCAATGCCGTGCGGATGATCGAACAGCGTTGCCAGCGACAGTTTCTGCTCGCCCGCGTCACCGTAGATCCCCATGCGCAGGCCCAAGTCGATCATCTTCGCCGGCGGCATTGTTGGCTTCAGTTCCTTGCCGGTTTTTTCGGCAAACGCTTTGGCCAGGCCGACGAAAATCTCCCAGTCATGCAAGGCGCCCTCGGGTTTGGCGAGAATTGCGCGATTGAAACGGGTGACATTGCGCACCGCGAACAGATTGAACGTGGTGTCGTAGTGATCGTTCTCCAGCGCCGAAGTCGACGGCAGGATCAGGTCGGCATAACGCGTGGTTTCGTTGATGTACAGGTCGATGCTGACCATGAACTCCAGACCGTCCAGCGCCTGCTCCAGTTGCCGCCCGTTAGGCGTCGACAGCACCGGGTTACCGGCGACGGTAATCAGTGCGCGCACCTGCCCCTCGCCGTCGGTGAGCATTTCTTCGGCCAGCGCCGACACCGGCAACTCGCCGCCGTACTCGGGACGGCCCGACACA
Organism: Pseudomonas sp. RA_15y_Pfl2_54; assembly: GCF_963971015.1. Taxonomy (NCBI): domain Bacteria; kingdom Pseudomonadati; phylum Pseudomonadota; class Gammaproteobacteria; order Pseudomonadales; family Pseudomonadaceae; genus Pseudomonas; species Pseudomonas sp. RA_15y_Pfl2_54. Next base: position 39,464 of record NZ_CAXAPN010000038.1, on the reverse strand, counting down.
CGGCTTTGCCATTTATTGAAATGCCCGCCCGAGGTCGATGCCACCAGATCCACCGCAGGCTCCGTGCACAGCGCCCCGCCGACGCGATCAAGGTTGCCGGTCACCAGATTGATCAACTGCACCACCCAGTGGCACAAGGTGCCGAAGGCTTGCGTTGAAACGCCCATCCGCCCGTAGCAAACCGCGCTGGGCGCGGCGGCAAAATCGCGGGCCAACTGGCGGATCTGTTCGGCGGGCACGGCGCACAACGGGCTCATGGCTTCTGCGGTGAACGTCGCCACGGCGGCGCGCACCTCGTCCAGGCCGTCGACCGGCAAGTGACTGTCGCGGGTCAAGCCTTCGCCAAACAATGTGTTGAGGACACCAAACAGCAAGGCCGCATCGCCCCCGGGCCGCACAAATAGATGTTGATCAGCGATTGCCGCCGTCTCGCTGCGCCGTGGATCGACCACCACCACTTTGCCGCCCCGGCCCTGAATGGCTTTGAGGCGCTTTTCGACGTCAGGCACGGTCATGATGCTGCCGTTGGACGCCAGCGGATTACCGCCCAGAATCAGCATGAAATCGGTGTGATCAATATCAGGAATCGGCAACAGCAAACCGTGGCCGTACATCAGATAACTGCTCAGATGATGGGGCAACTGATCGACCGAGGTCGCCGAGAAGCGATTGCGCGTCTTCAGCAAACCGAGGAAGTAGTTGCTGTGGGTCATCAACCCGTAGTTGTGCACGCTAGGGTTGCCCTGATAGACCGCCACCGCGTTCTGCCCATGGCGCTCCTGAATCGCCGCCAGACGCTCGGCCACCAGCGCAAACGCCTCATCCCACTCGATCGGCAGCCATTCACTGCCAACCCGGCGCATTGGCTGGCGCAGGCGATCGGGGTCATTCTGAATATCCTGCAACGCCACGGCCTTGGGGCAGATGTGCCCACGGCTGAACGTGTCGAGGGCATCGCCCTTGATCGAGGTGATCGCAACATTGCCATCGGTTTCGGTGGTCTCGAGGGTCAGGCCACAGATGGCTTCACACAGGTGGCAGGCACGGTGATGGAGAGTCTTGGTCATGGCCAGTCTCTGTCTTGTTCTGGGGCGGGCACTACGCCTGCGGGAACAAAACTATGGCCCGGGCGCCGGCCGGGCGCCAGCGACGTTCGTCTTGTGAATCGACGGTTATCAGGCGAGCCGATAGCCCATTGCGTCAGTTCTGCGGCAAGTGCGGTGGCGCCTGCAACTGAATTTCCTGGATGGTTTCGATCTGTTCGTGGGCAATATGCACGCCGGTGAGTTCACCGATAAGACGCCAATGCTCGTCGAGCCCGGCGCTGATGGTTGCCATCCGGTCGATCATGTGCCGACCGGCAGTCTTGACCACTTCGTCCTCGCTGCGCAGCAGCTCGAAGGACATCGAGGTGACCGAGGCGGTGAGATGGGTCAGTGAGCGAGCCGTGTGGCCCAGCAATTCCATTAACAGTTGTTCTTTCGATTCCATGCGGAGGCTTCCTGCGTCGCTCGAAATGTATTTATAACCCAGCACTTTGCTTTAGCAAATGTTTCAGCCCGAGCACCCGACCAAGCGATTCGTGCCGCTGTGGTCGTAAACCGACCAAAGCAGCGCCATCTGCGCCACGGCGGATTGCCAAGCCCCTTGAGGCCAGTGTACAAAGAGGCTTGCTGCTGTCCTGAACCCGGCTTCAAATGCGCGACTGCAACTCCAAGTCCGCCCTCCGAATTCCGCAAAAAACCGTAGCCTATTGGAAAAACGCGACATTTAGTGTCAATATCGCGCCTTCCCCCATTTTCGTCGCCCCGTGCGGCTTACGCCGCAGGTCTCGCCCGTTGTTCCGTTAAACAAGGCTTTGAGCATCTGCGGTGTGTAGCAAAAGGTAGTCAATGATGAGCGCAAGGCACTTTCTCTCCCTGATGGATTGCACGCCCGAAGAGCTGGTCAGCGTGATCCGTCGAGGCGTTGAGCTCAAGGACCTGCGTAACCGCGGCGTACTGTTCGAGCCTCTGAAAAACCGTGTGCTGGGGATGATCTTCGAGAAATCCTCGACGCGCACCCGGATCTCCTTCGAAGCCGGCATGATCCAGCTCGGCGGCCAGGCGATTTTCCTTTCGCCACGCGACACCCAACTGGGCCGTGGCGAGCCGATAGGCGACTGCGCCATCGTCATGTCGAGCATGCTTGATGCGGTGATGATCCGTACTTTTGCCCACAGCACCCTGACCGAATTCGCAGCCAACTCCCGCGTGCCCGTGATCAACGGCCTGTCCGATGACCTGCACCCGTGCCAGTTGCTGGCCGACATGCAGACGTTCCTCGAACATCGCGGCTCGATCCAGGGCAAAACGGTTGCCTGGATCGGCGACGGCAACAATATGTGCAACAGCTATATAGAGGCCGCGATCCAGTTCGACTTCCAATTGCGCGTCGCCTGCCCGGAAGGCTACGAGCCAAACCCGGAGTTCGTCGCCAAGGCCGGCGACCGCGTGACCATCGTCCGCGACCCACAGGACGCCGTGCGCGGCGCGCACCTGGTGAGCACCGACGTCTGGACGTCCATGGGCCAGGAAGAAGAAACCGCCAAGCGTCTCAAGCTGTTCACCCCGTTCCAGGTCAATCGTGCCCTGCTCGATCTGGCCGCCGAGGACGTGCTGTTCATGCACTGCCTGCCCGCGCACCGTGGCGAAGAAATCAGTCTCGACCTGCTTGATGACCCGCGCTCGGTCGCTTGGGATCAGGCAGAAAACCGTCTCCACGCACAGAAGGCCCTGCTCGAGTTCCTCGTCGAACCGGCATATCACCACGCATGAGCCATGAATTACTGCTGAACCTGCGCAACCTCGCTTGCGGCTATCAAGATCAACGTGTGGTGCAGAACCTCAATCTGCACCTCAACGCCGGCGATATCGGCTGCCTGCTCGGCTCATCCGGGTGCGGCAAGACCACCACCCTGCGCGCCATCGCCGGTTTCGAACCGGTGCACGAAGGTGAAATCACCCTCGGTGGCGAGACCCTTTCCAGCCCTGGTTTCACCCTGGCACCGGAGAAACGCCGGATCGGCATGGTGTTTCAGGACTACGCGCTGTTCCCGCACCTGAGCGTCGCGGACAACATCGCCTTCGGCATTCGCAAGCATCCGCACAAGGAGCGCGTGACCGAGGAGTTGCTGGAACTGGTCAACCTGAAGGACCTTGGCAAACGCTTCCCGCACGAATTGTCCGGTGGCCAGCAACAGCGTGTCGCCCTCGCCCGCGCCTTGGCGCCAGAGCCGCAACTGCTGCTGCTCGACGAGCCCTTTTCGAACCTCGATGGCGAACTGCGCCGCAAACTCAGCCATGAAGTACGCGACATCCTCAAGGCTCGTGGTACCAGCGCGATACTGGTGACCCACGATCAGGAAGAAGCCTTTGCCGTGAGTGATCACGTCGGCGTTTTCAAAGAGGGGCGACTGGAGCAATGGGACACCCCGTACAACCTGTATCACGAACCGGCGACGCCTTTTGTGGCCAGTTTCATCGGTCAGGGCTACTTCATTCGCGGCCAGCTCGGCAGCCCGGAATCGGTGCAGACCGAACTGGGTGAACTGCGCGGTAATCGCGCCTATACCTGGCCGGTGGGTGGTGCGGTGGATGTGCTGTTGCGTCCGGACGACATCGTTTATGCGCCGGACAGTGCTTTGAAGGCGAGGATTGTCGGCAAGACGTTCCTGGGGGCTTCGACGCTTTATCGCCTGCAACTGCCGACCGGTGCGCAACTGGAGTCGATCTTCCCCAGTCATGCCGATCACCACGTCGGTGCTGAGGTGGGGATTCGTGTTGCAGCCGAACATCTGGTGTTGTTCCAGGCATCCGGTAGCACGGCAGCGCAGATTCCGGCAGTGGAAAACGGCGTGCGCCGCTACAGCAGCGCGCTCTGATTCAACACGATAGAAAATGTGGGAGCGGGCTTGCTCGCGAAAGCGTCGTGTCATTCAGCACGAGTGTTTGCTGATACACCGCCTTCGCGAGCAAGCCCGCTTCCACATTGGTTTTTGTCTTAACCCAGGCGCAGTGTGCCGCTCGCCACCAGCGTCGCATGACCGCCAATCTTCACCCGCTCACCTTCCAGCCGACAGAACAACTCCCCGCCCCGCGCCGAACGCTGGCATGCGGTCAGGCTCGATTTGCCCAATTTCTTTGACCAGTATGGAATCAAGCTGCAATGGGTCGAACCAGTCACCGGGTCTTCATCGATACCAATCGCTGGCGCAAAGTAGCGCGAGACGAAATCGTGTTGATTGCCGCGAGCGGTGACGATCGCACCCAACCACGGCAGCTTGGCCAGCGCGACCCTGTCCGGCTTGCAATCCAGAACGGCCTGCTCCGACTCCAGCACCACAAACAGCTCACTGGAGCCGAGCACATCCAGCGCCTCGACTCCCAACGCCCGCTCGACATCCTGCGTCACACCAATCTCGCAAGGCTCGATCGACGGGAAGTCCAGCCACAATCGCCGCCCCTCACGACTGACACTCAGCGGCCCGGACTGACAGACAAAATCCAGGCGTTCGGCGGTTTCCTTGTAAATTTCGAATAGCACATAGGCACTGGCCAACGTGGCGTGACCGCATAACGGCACTTCGGTGGTCGGGGTGAACCAGCGGATATGCCAAGCCTGACCTTCGCGTACCAGAAACGCAGTTTCCGCCAGATTGTGTTCGGCGGCGATTTTCTGCATCAACTCGTCCGCCAGCCAGGCGTCGAGCCGATAGACCATCGCTGGATTGCCACTGAACGGCCGATCACTGAACGCGTCGACCTGATGAAACTCGAGCTGCATAACCTTCTCCCTCAGTCCGTTGATCGAGCATGCAACTGACACCTGATCCGCGCCAGTGACAGAACCGGCCAATTTTCTTCATACAGTGCAAATGGTCATGCGCGGCCGATGTCGGCAAATGTGGCCTGGGTATGTTCGGCCAACGCGGCAGGCGCCAACTCGACCTCAAGCCCGCGTCGGCCGGCACTGACGTAAAGGGTCGCAAACCCCTGAGCCGAGCGGTCAATAAAAGTGCGCAAGCGTTTCTTCTGCCCCAGAGGGCTGATGCCACCCAACAGATACCCCGTAGAACGCTGTGCCGCCACCGGGTCGGCCATTTCGACTTTTTTGACACCGGCGGCGTGTGCCAGACCTTTTAGATCGAGACTTCCGACGACCGGCACCACGGCGACCAGCAATTCACCCTTTTCAGTGGCGGCCAGCAGCGTCTTGAACACCTGCGCAGGCTCAAGCCCCAGTTTTTCTGCGGCCTCCAGCCCGTAAGACGCGGCTTTGGGGTCATGTTCGTAACTGTGCACGCGATGTTCGGCACGAACTTTTTTCAACAAGTCCAACGCAGGGGTCATGACAGCTCCAGGCTCGGCAGTGACAGAAAAATCCTGCGCAGAATTCTAGGCCATCGCCGGCGAAAAGGCTCTAGCACAAGTCACGTTTCCCATGGCCTGCAGGCGAACAACCGAAAAAACTTCCATCCTCCAAATAGGATCATTCACCGCATTGATAGTTTTATTGTGACCAATGGTTCACTTTCGACCTTTGACAGGTTTGTTTCTTGTCTATATTTTTTCGAATCTGAATAATGTAAGAATTATGATCACGGCAGCACCCAGCAGCAGACCGAGAACGGGATGGGGATCCCGCCTCGGTGAAAATCGCGCCTTGCCCTGTCGGCAGTGCGCCAGACAACAACAAAAATCGAGGTTTTCAATGACAACTGCGTTACAGCAACCATCGCTTTCAGGCCAATGCATGGCCGAGTTCCTGGGCACTGCACTCCTGATCTTTTTCGGTACTGGCTGTGTCGCCGCGCTCAAAGTCGCGGGCGCCAGCTTCGGTCTGTGGGAAATCAGCATCATCTGGGGCGTAGGCGTGAGCATGGCGATCTACCTCACCGCAGGCGTTTCCGGCGCGCACCTGAATCCGGCGGTGAGCATCGCGCTGACCATCTTCGCTGACTTCGAAAAGCGCAAACTGCCGTTCTACATCCTTTCGCAGATTGCCGGCGCCTTCTGCGGCGCGCTGTTGGTTTACACGCTGTACAGCAATCTCTTCTTCGATTTCGAACAAACTCATCAAATGGTGCGCGGCTCGGCGGCCAGCCTTGAGTTGGCGTCGGTGTTCTCCACCTTCCCGAACCCGGTGCTGTCGACCGCCCAGGCATTTCTGGTCGAGATGATCATCACCGCCATCCTGATGGGCGTGATCATGGCCCTGACCGACGACAACAACGGCCTGCCAAGAGGCCCGATGGCGCCGCTGCTGATCGGTTTGCTGATTGCCGTGATTGGCAGTTCGATGGGCCCGCTGACGGGCTTTGCGATGAACCCGGCCCGTGACTTTGGTCCCAAGCTGATGACTTTCTTCGCCGGCTGGGGTGAAATTTCCTTCACTGGCGGCCGCGACATTCCGTACTTCCTGATTCCGATTTTTGCACCGATTGTCGGTGCCTGCCTCGGCGCTGCCGGGTATCGCGGGCTCATCGCCCGCCACCTGACCGGCGCCACACCTGCTACAAAGGATGCAGAACCGGCCATTGACGGCAAACCAAGAACTTCTTGAAACAGTCGGCGCAGGCTCCTGCCCAATAGAGCCTGCGCCAAGGCCCACTCTCCCTTTTTTCGTCCAAGGCAATCGACATGACCGACATTGAGAATAAGAACTACATCATTGCCCTCGATCAGGGTACGACCAGCTCCCGCGCGATCATTTTCGACCGCGACGCGAACGTGGTCTGCACCGCGCAGCGCGAATTCGCCCAGCATTACCCACAAGCCGGTTGGGTTGAACACGACCCGATGGAAATCTTCGCCACCCAAAGCGCAGTGATGGTTGAAGCGCTGGCTCAGGCTGGCTTGCATCACGATCAGGTGGCTGCCATCGGCATCACCAACCAGCGTGAAACCACCGTAGTCTGGGACAAGACCACCGGCCGCCCGGTGTACAACGCAATCGTCTGGCAGTGCCGCCGCAGCACCGAGATCTGTCAGCAGCTCAAGCGTGACGGCCACGAAGACTACATCCGCGACACCACGGGCCTGGTCACCGACCCGTACTTCTCCGGCACCAAACTGAAGTGGATCCTCGACAACGTTGAAGGCAGCCGCGAACGTGCGCGCAACGGCGAACTGCTGTTCGGCACCATCGATAGCTGGCTGATCTGGAAATTCACTGGCGGCAAGGTGCACGTCACCGACTACACCAACGCCTCGCGCACCATGCTCTTCAACATCCATTCGCTTGAATGGGATTCGAAGATGCTGGAGATCCTCGACATCCCGCGCGAAATGCTGCCGCAAGTCAAAGCCTCCTCGGAAATCTACGGTCGCACCAAGAGCGGCATCGCCATCGGCGGTATCGCCGGCGACCAGCAAGCGGCACTGTTCGGCCAGATGTGCGTCGAGCCGGGCCAGGCGAAAAACACCTACGGCACCGGTTGCTTCCTGCTGATGAACACCGGCGACAAAGCGGTGAAATCCAAGCACGGCATGCTCACCACCATCGCTTGCGGCCCGCGCGGCGAAGTGGCTTACGCGCTCGAAGGCGCGGTATTCAACGGCGGTTCCACCGTGCAGTGGCTGCGTGATGAACTGAAGATCATCAACGACGCCCACGACACCGAATACTTCGCCAATAAAGTCAAAGACAGCAACGGCGTGTATCTGGTGCCAGCCTTCACTGGCCTGGGCGCACCGTACTGGGACCCGTATGCCCGTGGCGCCCTGTTCGGTCTGACCCGTGGCGTGCGCGTGGATCACATCATCCGTGCCGCTCTGGAGTCGATTGCCTACCAGACCCGAGACGTGCTCGACGCCATGCAGCAGGACTCCGGCGAACGCCTCAAGGCCCTGCGTGTGGACGGCGGCGCAGTTGCCAATAACTTCCTCATGCAGTTCCAGGCCGACATCCTCGGCACGCAGGTCGAGCGCCCGCAAATGCGCGAAACCACTGCCCTGGGCGCTGCCTATCTGGCGGGTCTGGCGTGCGGTTTCTGGGGCAGCCTGGACGAACTGCGCGGCAAAGCGGTCATCGAACGCGAGTTCGAACCGAGCCTGGACGAAGTGGCAAAAGAGAAACTCTATAAAGGCTGGAAAAAAGCCGTCAGCCGTACCCGTGACTGGGAACGCGAAGACGCTGAATAAGACAGTCTCGGGATCCTTATAGGGTTCTAACTGGTAGGGAGCGGATTCCTGCGGCATCATGGGCAAATTTTGCACGGCAGCCCAAAGGAAGCCCCATGAATCTGCCTCCCCGTCAGCAGCAAATCCTCGAACTGGTCCGCGAACGCGGCTATGTGAGTATCGAGGAAATGGCCACGCTGTTCGTTGTTACCCCGCAAACCATTCGCCGCGACATCAATCAGCTCGCGGAAGCCAATCTGCTTCGTCGCTACCATGGCGGCGCCGCCTATGACTCCAGCGTCGAAAACACGGCTTATGCGATGCGCGCCGATCAGATGCGCGATGAAAAACAACGCATCGGTGAAGCCATCGCCGCCCAGATCCCCGATCACGCCTCGCTGTTCATCAACATCGGCACCACCACCGAATCGATTGCCCGCGCCCTGCTCAATCACAACCACCTGAAAATCATCACCAACAACTTGCATGTGGCGTCGATGCTCAGTGCCAAGGATGACTTTGATGTGTTGCTGACGGGCGGCAATGTGCGCCGTGACGGCGGGGTTGTCGGTCAGGCGAGCGTGGATTTCATCAATCAGTTCAAGGTCGATTTCGCCCTGGTCGGTATCAGCGGTATCGACGAGGACGGCAGCCTGCTCGACTTCGATTATCAGGAAGTACGGGTTTCCCAAGCGATCATCGCCAATGCGCGGCAGGTGATCCTGGCGGCGGACTCCAGCAAATTCGGGCGCAATGCGATGATTCGGCTCGGCCCGATCAGCCTGATTGATTGCCTGGTGACGGATCAGCAGCCAGTGCCAGCGTTGGCGCAGTTGCTGAGTCAGCACAAGATTCGCCTGGAAGTCGTTTAACCCCTCAAATATTCATCGGCTGTACCGACGCCTTCGCCAGCCAGCCCGCTCCCACCTATGGAATGCGCTCCCCTTGTGGGAGCGGGCTGGCTCGCGAAGAGTCCCTCACAAACAGCACATCTGCCGCGCTCTTGCGCACATTTGATGTTCGAATATCTTCTTTTAACCGCCCTTCGATGAGTTTTTTCAATCGAAGTCGACTGGCTGTGCGCGTCTTTATGAGCTACCATTTTCGAAAATGAACATTAATGTTCGATTTCCAATACAGAAAATCAAAAGAGCCCGAGGCCAGCCGATGTCAACATCTACCTTGCGTACGCCCCCTATCTCTGAGATCTACGACCTCGCCGTCATCGGTGGCGGGATCAATGGGGTCGGGATCGCAGCGGATGCCGCCGGTCGCGGTCTCTCTGTTTTCCTTTGCGAAAAGGATGACTTGGCCAGCCATACCTCGTCGGCCAGTAGCAAGCTGATCCACGGTGGTCTGCGCTACCTCGAACATTACGAATTCCGTCTGGTGCGCGAAGCACTGGCCGAGCGCGAAGTCCTGCTGGCCAAGGCGCCGCACATCGTCAAGCCGATGCGTTTCGTGCTGCCGCACCGCCCGCACCTGCGTCCGGCGTGGATGATCCGCGCCGGTCTGTTCCTGTATGACAACCTGGGCAAGCGCGAAAAGTTGCCAGGTTCTAAAAGCCTGAAGTTCGGCGCCGACAGCGCACTGAAAAGCGAAATCAAAAAAGGCTTTGAATACTCCGACTGCTGGGTCGATGACGCTCGCCTGGTTGTTCTGAACGCCATGGCCGCCCGGGAAAAAGGCGCCCACGTCCACACCCAGACCCGTTGCGTCAGCGCCCGTCGCGCCAAAGGCTTGTGGCATCTGAACCTGGAGCGCGCCGACGGGAGCCTGTTTTCGATCACCGCCAAAGCGCTGGTAAACGCTGCCGGCCCGTGGGTCGCCAAGTTCATTCGTGATGACTTGAAGATGGAGTCGCCGTACGGCATCCGTCTGATTCAGGGCAGCCACATCATCGTGCCGAAACTGTACGAAGGCGAACATGCGCACATCTTGCAAAACGAAGATCAGCGCATCGTTTTCACCATTCCGTACCTGAACCATTTCACGCTGATTGGCACCACCGACCGCGAGTACACCGGCGATCCAGCCAAAGTGGCGATCACCGAGGGCGAAACCGATTACCTGCTGAAAGTGGTCAACGCCCACTTCAAGAAGCAGATCAGCCGCGACGACATTCAGCACAGCTATTCGGGTGTGCGTCCGCTGTGCAACGACGAATCCGACAACCCGTCGGCCGTGACCCGCGATTACACCCTGGCGCTGTCCGGCAGCGGCGAAGAAGCACCGTTGCTGTCGGTGTTTGGCGGCAAGCTGACCACCTACCGCAAACTCGCCGAGTCGGCGATGGCGCAGTTGATGCCGTTCTTCACCCAGATGCGCCCGAGCTGGACGGCGACCGCTACCCTGCCCGGCGGCGAAGACATGACCACCCCGCAGGCCTTGAGCGCACTGATTCGCGACAAGTTCGACTTCGTGCCGACTGAAATCGCTCGCCGCTGGTCGACCACCTACGGCAGCCGCACCTGGCGCATGCTCGAAGGCGTGGAAACCTTCGCCGACCTGGGCGAACACCTGGGTGGCGGGCTCTACACCCGTGAAGTCGATTACCTGTGCAGCGAAGAGTGGGCGACTACCGCGCACGACATTCTGTGGCGCCGCAGCAAGCTGGGGTTGTTCACCACTGCGGCCGAGCAGGAGAAACTGGCGGCGTATCTGGGCAAGGTCGAGCACAATGGCAAGATTGAAGCGGCCTGATCACTGATCATCGCTTGAACGGAAAAGCCCCTGAATCGTGAGATTCAGGGGCTTTTTCTTTTCTACGGATCGGGCGCTGACCAGCGAGGTCAGCGCGCCAGATGCAACAACAGAAAATCAATAAACGCCCGCGACTTGTGCGGCAGGTGCGGGCTGTTGGGGAACACCACGTTGATCGATTGCGAAGGCAGCGCATACTCAGGCAGTAAACGCACCAGACGCCCGCTGGCGATGTCATCCTCGACCACCCACACCGGCAATACCGAAACCCCCAGCGACGACAGCGTCATCGAACGAATGGCCGTGGAGGAATTCGACTCGAAGTGATTGATGCCGTTGATCTCGACGCTTTGCCCTTGCCCGTCACGCAGGCTCCACTGTGTCGGTGCCTGCAGATTGCTGTTGGCGATCCACGGCACATTGTTCAGAGCCTGTGGCTCATTCACCGGATAACGAGCGAGAAACCCTTCGCTGGCGACCAGCACAATTTCGTAATCCGCCAGCTTGCGGCTCTTGAATGCCGAGTCTGCCAAGTTGCCGAGGCGAATCACCAGATCGAGTTTTTCCGCCACCAGATCATTCAATGAAGAATTGAAGTTGTAGCACAAGCGAATTTCCGGATAGCGCTCGGAGAACAATGGGATCAACGGCAGAATATACTTTTCGCCATATTCACTCGTGGAACTTATGCGCAACTTACCGGAGACACGATTATTACCCTTCAATACGTTATCGAAGGCATTATCGATGTCCGCGACTATTCCCTTGAACTCTTCATAAAAGTCCTGACCAATTTCCGTCAGCGATATATTGCGCGTATTGCGAATAAGCAATGTCGCAGACAAAACCTCTTCCAGCGCCTTGACATGCAGGCTGGCCATGGCTTTGCTGATACTCAGGTAATTGGCGGCCTTGGTGTAAGAACCAAAATCAACCACCGCGAGAAACGTCTGAACCCGATTAAGATGAGAGTGCATGGCGCTATGGCTCACTGTTAAATCCTGTCAAACATTGTTTTAAGCATAGTCGTATCGACACTTCAAGTCCACCGCCCCTATGCTGCGCGGCAAAGGGGATACAACATGAACTATCGCTATAAAATCGCGCTGATTTTTTTGATCGGCTTTTTTATTGACTGCATTAATATATTCATGTCGGCTGTGGCATTGCCCAGTATCTCGGCAACTTTGCAAGTCAGTACTTCGTCGGTGGCCTGGGTCGCCAATGCTTATATTCTCGGCCTGACCCTGATTATTCCAGTGAGCACCTGGCTCGCGGGCCGCTTCGGCAGTCGCGAGATTCTCACCGCCTCGATGCTGGTATTCACCGGTTCCGTATGGATGTGCGGTTTGTCCGACAGCTTCCATGAACTGGTGATCTGGCGTTTTATCCAGGGCATCGGCGGCGGGCTGCTGATTCCAGTGGGCCAGGCGCTGACGTTCAATCTGTTTCAGGGCGAGCAGCGGGCAAAAATCTCCACGCTGGTCATGGCAGTGGCACTGATCGCCCCGGCCATTTCGCCCACGGTCGGCGGCATCATCGTCGATAGCAGTTCCTGGCGCTGGGTGTTCTACAGCAACATCCCGTTCTCGTTGATCGCTGCCGGGCTGTCGTGGTTCTGGATCAAGGAAAGCAAACCCGCCAGCCTGCCCCGCCCGGACATCAAAGGCCTGTTGCTGGTCAGCGCAGCACTGGCCAGCCTGCTGATGGGCATGTCGCTGTATGGCGGCGACTACCCGGCAGCGGCCGCGATCGCCTGCTTGGTCGCGGGCCTGATATTCATCGCGCTGTACCTTGCGCACTACCGTAAATCCAGCAACGCAATCATCGAACTGAGCCTGCTCAAGAGCAAAAAACTCAGCACTTCGATCTTCATCTATTACGCGATTCCGGGGGTGTTCACCGGGGTCAACCTGATGAGCATTTTCTTCCTGCAGAACACCCTGCACTTCAGCGCCCGGCTGACCGGGATGTTCATGATCCTCTATGCCATCGGCGCATTCATCGCGATGACGATCTGTGGCCGGGTCTACAACCGGGTCGGCGCCAAACGCCTGTTCATCCTCGGCATGCTCTTGCACAGCGCGGGCATCGCCACGCTGATGCTGGTGAATGCGCCGACGGATCTGTGGGTAATCGTGATTGCTTACAGCCTGATGGGCATCGGTGGCGGCATCGGCGCCAACACCGCGCAAACCACTTCGCTGATGGATTTTGCCGGCGGCGACACGCACAAGGCCAGCGTGATCTGGAACATCAACCGGCAAATGTCGTTCAGCCTCGGTGCCGCGCTGTTTCTGATGATCTTCAACCTGCTGCTCAAGCAGTTCGACACCACGGCGGCCTATCACGCGACCTTCGCGATTGCGGCGCTGGTCGGGCTGTTTCCGCTGTTTCAAATGAGCCAATTGAACCCTCCAAAGGAATGTCATGAACAACAACCTGGTTGAACAAGCGCAACACAGCATTCACCACGTGCATGAACTGATTCATCGCGTGTTTACCGATACCGACGGCACGGGCGAAGCCAGCGTGGAACCGCTGATGGCGGTCTTCGCCGAGCACTTCAGCATGGTCACCACCTCAGCCGCGGTGGTCGGCCGGGCGCAGGTCGAACAGTTGTTCAAAGGTGCAATCGGCGCCCGTAAAGGCCTGGAAATCCTGATCAGCGACCTGCATACGGTCTGGCACGAAGGCGCGACAGTAGCGCTACGCTACAAGGAAACCCATCGCCTGAACCAGGTTGAAACGTCGCGCATCTCGGTAGCGATCCTTTGCGTTCAGCACCACGACGTCCAATGGTTGTACCTGCACGAAACGCCAATCAGCCCGGTAAAGCCCGCATGAAATACACCGTCACCCAATGCCGGATGCTGTCGGCGTCGATCAAGGAAATAACGGTCAGCGGCCCGGCCACCCTGGCCGCCATGAGCCATGCCGGGGCGCATTTCAAGTGGTTGATCCCCGGGCTGAGCGACTGCCGTCACTATTCGACGGTACATCTGGATGAGGCCGCCGACGGCAACTTCACCTTTGCTATCCGCCTCTCGCCGGATTCCGCCAGCAGCCGCTACATCGGCGCTCTGGCCGTGGATGACTGCGTGGAACTGGAAGGCCCGTTCAACACCTTCAACTACCCGCTCGACGCCAGCACCGGCCGCGATATCGCCATTGCCGGCGGTATCGGCATTACACCGTTGACCGGCATCCTGCGCCATCTGCATACGCTTGAGCGAACGCCGCTCCTGCACTACTTCGCGAAAAGTGCCGATGACGCCGCTTACGCCGAACATCTGCAAGCTCAGTTGCAGGAGCGCATGCAGTTGCACCTGTCCGGCAGCCGCCCGGCGATCAATCAACTGCTCGCCGACCTCGACGCCGACGACCGTCTCTATGTCTGCGGCCCGACTTCGATGCTCAACGAAATCTTGAGCCATGCCGAAGCCGTCGGCCTGGCCCGTGAGCGCATCCATCTTGAGGTGTTCAACGTTGCCCGCAACGATGCCGCACAAGGCTTTGTGATCGACGCGGCCGACTCTGGCGTTAGCGTCGAAATCGGCCCTGAGCAAACGCTGCTCGAAGCCCTGGAAGCGGCCGGGCTCGATCCGTTGTACGACTGCCGTCGCGGCGAATGCGGCGTCTGCGCACTGGACGTACTGGAAGGCGAAGTCGACCACCGCGACTTCATCATGAGCGAACAAGAAGCTGCCTGTAGCGCACGGATCTATCCCTGTGTTTCACGGGCGAAAAGCCCACGCCTGAAGCTGGCGATCTAAAGAGGACACCCCGTTGGACAACTACTTCAATGGCAGAGAAGTGCATAAATCTCTGTACCTTGATCAGTCACTCTTCGAACAGGAACAACAGCGGGTTTTCGCCGCGAGTTGGTGTTACCTGGGTCACGACAGCCTGATCCCCGAAACCGGTGACTACTTCACTACCACCCTCGCCCAGCAGCCGCTCGCGATGGTGCGCCAGAAGAACGGCGCGATCGTCGTGCTGCACAACCGCTGCCCGCACAAGGGCGTGAAAGTCCTGGCCGAGACTCGTGGCAATGTCGGGCGTTTCATGCGCTGCCCGTACCACGCCTGGACGTTCAAGACCGACGGCGAGTTGTTGAGCATTCCGGTAAAAAAGGAATACGACGACTGCGACCTCAGCAGTTGTTCCGCGCACAAGGGCATGCGCAACGTGGCGGCGGTGCATAACTATCGCGGCTTCGTGTTCGTGCGTTTGACGCAAGAAGGTATCGGCTTCGACGAGTTCTTCGGCGAATCGCTGTCGACCCTCGACAACATGGTCATGCGCTCGCCGCGGGGTCAGTTGAAAGTGATCGGCCAACCGCTGCTGCACCGCCATCGCTGCAACTGGAAAATGGTCGTCGATAACCAGACTGATACCTGCCATCCGATGATCGCTCACGAGTCCTCGGCGGGCGAAGCGATTCGTCTGTGGAAGGAAACCGGGGAACAGGGCAAGCCGCCGATGGCCGTCGAACTGTTCTCGCCGTTCATGGCTTCTTACGAGTTTTTCGCCGGTATGGGCATTCGCGTCTGGCCCAACGGCCACGGGCACACCGGGGTCAGCAACTCGATCCACAAGGCTTACACCGATATTCCCGGTTACTGGGAGTTGATGGTCGACAGCTACGGCGAAGACCAGGCCCGGGCGATCCTCGACGACACCCGGCATAACACCGTGTACTTCCCCAATCTGATGGTCAAGGGCCCGATCCAGACGCTGCGCGTGATCAAGCCGGTCAGCGCCCGGGAAACCATCGTCGAATCGTGGATCTTCGAACTGCAAGGCGCGCCCGTGCAGTTGCTCGAAAGAACCGTGCAATACAACAACCTGATCAACTCGCCGTGCTCGATGGTCGCCCACGACGACGTGGAAATGTACGAGCGGGCGATGGAAGGCCTGGGCAGCGATGCCAACGAATGGGTCAACGTCAGTCGCTTGTTCGAACCCAATGAAACCTACGAGCAGACCCAGGTGGTGTCCGGCACCAGCGAAATGGCGATGCGTAATTTCTATAACAGTTGGCAGCACTTGATGCGGGGCGACCATGCGACACGATCCATCTAATCAACACGCCATCGAGCAACTGATCGAGACCGAACTGCACCTGCTCGACCAGCAGGATTTCGACGCCTGGCAACAATTGCTCAGCGACGACTACACCTACTGGATCCCCATGACCCGCGAGCAACGCAGCCCGTTGCATGAATCATCGCTGGTGTATGAAGACCGCTTTCTGACCACGCTGCGCATCAATCGGCTGGCCAATGCGCGCAACTTTTCCCAGCAGCCCAAGAGCCGCAGCCTGCACATCGCCCAACGCCCGCGCATCACCCTGGATGAATCGTCGTACAGCGCCGTCGCCAGCAGCAACATGCTGTATTGCGAAGCCCGTGGCGACAGCGAATGGCATTACCCGGTGACCGTCGAACACCAACTGATCAATATCGATGGCACCTGGAAAATCCACGGCAAAAAGATCCTGTTGCTCAACCCCGCACGCGCCCTTGAAAGCCTGCAGCTCATTATCTGATCGACCGAGAATCCCCCCTGTGAACCCTACTTCCAAAGGCTCCAACCAGGCGTCCGCGTGCCTGTCTTTTCCCTATGTCGATCTGCTGTATGACTACGGCCAGTTCCTGCGCAATGCCGAAGAAGCCATCGGTTACCTGCCAGTGGAAACCGCCGAGAAACACATCGGTATCGTCGGTGCCGGCCTGAGCGGGCTGGTCGCCGCCTACGAATTGCTGCGCTCGGGTGCACGCCGCGTCACCTTGTTCGAAGCCGAACCGGAACACGTCGGCGGTCGTCTGCTGACCCAGTGCTTTGACGAAGACCAACCGCAATTCATCGCCGAAATGGGCGCCATGCGCTTCCCGCCCAGCGAAGTCGGACTGTTCCATTACCTCAACCGCTTCGGCATCGAAACCACCGAAGCGTTTCCCGATCCGGGCGTCGTCGACACAGAAATCCACTACCGTGGCGAGGCCCATCACTGGGCTGCGATGCAACCGCCGCCGGCCTTGTTCAGCACCGTACACCAAGGCTGGAACGCATTTTTGCGCGAAGGCGTAACACTCGATGACGGCAGCAGTCTCGCACCGCCGCTGCTGCTGACTGAATTGCTCAAGCAGCACAACTACTGCGAAGTGCAGCCGGAGTGGCAGCGCTATCTGGATTGCTTCGGCGACAGCTCGTTTTACTCGGCGATGGTGCGCATTTTCACCGGCAACAATCCGCCCGGCGGCCGGGCGTGGCGCAAGCCGGAAGACTTCCACCTGTTCGGTTCGCTGGGGATTGGCTCGGGCGGTTTCCAGTCGGTGTATCGCGCCTCGTTCACGGAAATCCTGCGGCTGGTGGTCAATGCCCTGGAGGTCAATCAACGCCTGGTGCCCAACGGCATCTCGGCGCTGGCCGAACTGATCGCCGACACCTCGTTCAACGGTATTCAGGTACGCGACATGATCTGTCGCACGCGCATCGAATCGATCAACAAAGGCCCGGACGGGCAAATCCTGCTGGCTGGCAGCAACGGCGAAACCTACGCCTGCGACCGGGTGATTACCACGACCACGACCCGCGCACTGCAAGTCAACCTCAAGCTCACGCAGAACCAGGCCTTCGTCAATCGCGACGTGGCGCGGGCAATCAATGAGACCCATATGGTCGGTTCGTCCAAGTTGTTCATCCTGACCAAGGACAAGTTCTGGCTCAAGCACGGCCTGCCACAAAACATCCAGACCGACACCCTGGTCAAAGGCGTGTATTGCCTGGACTACGCACCGCAGGACCCGGAATCCTGGGGCGTGGTGCTGATCAGTTACACCTGGGAAGATGACTCGCACAAAATGGTCTCGATGTCCGACAAAGTGCAGCGCTGCCTGCGTCTGGTCGATGAGCTGGCGATGAGTGCACCGGAATTTGCCAGCCATCTGCTGCCGCTCGGTGGCGACTACCAGCGCTACGTTCTGGAATACGACTGGCTGACCGACAAGCATGCGCTGGGCGCCTTCAAGCTGAACTTCCCCGGCGACGACATTTATTCCGAACGCCTGTTCTATCAATTCCGCACCGCGCTCGATCCGAATCAAGACACCGGGTTGTACCTGGCCGGTTGCGGCGCCTCGTTCACCGGCGGTTGGGCCGAAGGTGCGATTCAGACGGCACTCAACGGTGCCTGCGCAGTGATCAGCAGCCTGGGTGGCGACTTGATTGCCGGCAACCCGCTCGATGACCTGCACTCGCAGTATCGCTACTGCTGAATCCGCCCCTTTCAATCGCCGAGACACATTCATGTACAGCCAGCTTTCTATTGAAGCGCTCGTCAACGGATTCCGCAGTGGCCAACTCTGCCTGGACACCTGGCAGCAAGCGCTGCGCGATCGTCATGCGATGGCGCAACACCTGAACAGCTTCATCACCTTCGACCCGGCGGCGCTCAAGGCCGATGGGATCGGGCGTGACAGCGCACTGTTTGGCCTGCCCGTGTCGTTCAAAGACAACATCAACGTCAGCGGCATGCCGACCACCGCTGGCACCCCCGGCCTGTCCGATTACTTTCCGCAGCACGATGCGGGCATCGTCCAGCGCTTCAAACAATTGGGCGCACGGGTCGTGGGCAAGAACAACATGCACGAACTGTCGTTCGGCGTGACGTCGGCCAACCATACCCATGGCGCCGTGATCAACCCTGCCAACGAGCGCCACAGCGCCGGCGGCAGCAGCGGCGGTTGCGCCGCCGCTGTCGCCGCCGGGCTGGTGCCGTGCGCGGTCGGCACCGACACCGGCGGGTCTGTGCGTATCCCGGCAGCGTTCTGCGGGATCGTCGGTTTCCGCCCGACCACCGGGCTATATCCCGTAGACGGCATCGTCCCGGTGTCGCAGACCAAGGACACCTCGGGCCTGCTGACCCGCACCGTGGAGGACTGCCAGTTTGTTCACCGCCACCTCACCGGTAACCGTCCCGTCCGTTTGGCCGATGATCGGCCGCTGCGCATCGGCATCCCGGAACGTTTCCTGTGGGCCGACCTTGAAGATAACGTGCAACGCGACTGCCGCGCCGCGATCGACAGCCTGGCCGATCGCGGCGTGAGCATCGTGCCGGTCGACGATGCCCTGATCGGTGAAATCAACGAAGCCATTCAGTTTCCGTTGCCAATCTATGAGTTCTTCATCGACTTCCCTCGTTTCCTCATGGGGCAAGGGCGTGGTGAGCAGTTCCTCGACATCCTCGCGCAGATCCGCGATCCGGCGATCAAGCGGATTCTCACCGCCCAACTGGAAAGCCCGGCGATCTCCTACACCGACTACGTGCAGGCGTTGATGAGCAAGCTGCGCCTGGAAAAGGAATACCGGGCGTTGTTCGGCCAGCACCAACTGGACCTGCTCGCCTACCCTACCGTTGCGTGCAGCGCGCCGTTGCTCAGCGATTGCTCGGACGAGAGCAATTTCGAGACCTTCGTGCGCAATACCGACCCGGCGAGCAACCTGGCGGCGCCGAGCATCAGCATTCCGGTCGCCCGCGCCGGTTCGTTGCCGGTGGGGTTGTCGTTCGATGCGCTGCCGGGGCAGGACGACTTCCTGTTGGCGAGCGTGCGGCTGCTGACGCACCTGCTGAACATCGTTTGAATCGCATCGTGCACAAAACCCTGTGGGAGAGGGCTTGCCCGCGATGGCGGCGGATCAGTCAACAGAGACGTTGAATTCGATGGCCTCTTCGCGGGCAAGCCCGCTCCCACAGGGGTCGTGTTAGCCGTACCTATAACAACTCAAATTGCAGGCCCTTGCCATGCGCGTCACTTCAATAGCTTCCCTTCCCGCTGTCGAACGATCACCTTCAATCCTTGGCGGTGCCATGATCATCGGCGGCACGATCGTCGGC
Organism: Pseudomonas sp. RA_15y_Pfl2_54; assembly: GCF_963971015.1. NCBI lineage: Bacteria > Pseudomonadati > Pseudomonadota > Gammaproteobacteria > Pseudomonadales > Pseudomonadaceae > Pseudomonas > Pseudomonas sp. RA_15y_Pfl2_54. The sequence goes on along the minus strand of NZ_CAXAPN010000038.1, from coordinate 19,697 downwards.
GCGGGCATGTTTTCGTTGCCGGTGGTCATGTCCGGCCTGTGGTTTTACGGCTCGGTGTCGGTCCTGCTGTTCGCCTGGTTCTGCACCCTGCATTCGGGCCTGATGATCCTCGAAGCCAATCTCAACTACCGCGAAGGTGCGAGTTTTTCCACCATCACCCGGGATCTGCTCGGACGCCACTGGAACCGGCTGAACGGCCTGAGCATTGTCTTTGTGCTCTACATCCTGACCTACGCGTACATTTCGGCCAGCGGTTCGGTGATCCGCCATACGGCGCAATCAATGGGCCTGGATCTGTCATCGCGTGTCGGCGGTCTGGGCTTCACGCTCTTGGTGGCGTTTATCGTCTGGCTCAGCACCACGGCAGTCAGCCGCATGACCACGCTGGTGTTCGGGGCAAAAATCCTCGCGTTCTTTCTGACCTTCGGCGGGCTGCTCGGCCATGTGCAAAGCACCACCCTGCTCAATCTCGATAGCGCCGACAGCCACTACTGGCCCTATCTGCTGGTCACCCTGCCCTTCTGCCTGACGTCGTTCGGTTTCCACGGCAACGTGCCGAGCCTGATGAAGCATTACGGCAAGGACCCACAGCGGATTCGCGCCTGCCTGGTCAGCGGCACGCTGATCGCGCTTGGCCTGTACCTGGTGTGGATGCTGTGCAGCATGGGCAACATTCCCCGGGACGGGTTCAAGGACATCGCCCGGCAAGGGGGCAATATCGACGTGCTGATCAGCGCATTGGGCGCGCGACTCAACAGCGCCAACATCGATCTGTTGCTGACCTTCTTCTCTAACTTTGCCGTGGCGTGCTCGTTCCTCGGGGTCACCCTTGGCCTGTTCGATTACCTCGCCGATGTGCTCGGTTTCGATGACAGCCCCATGGGCCGCCTGCAGACCGCCGCGGTCACGTTCCTGCCACCGATGCTGTGTGGGTTGCTCTGGCCCGAAGGGTTTCTTCACGCCATCGGTTTCGCCGGACTGGCCGCTACCCTGTGGGCGGTGATTACCCCGGCCTTGCTGGCCAGAGCCTCGCGCCAACGCTTCGGCAGCCCGCGCTATCGGGTCTGGGGCGGTACGCCGATGATCGTTTTGGTGCTGTTTTTCGGGGTGATCTGCGCGGTTTCGCACCTGCTGTTTGTTTTTGATTGCCTGCCGGTCTGGCGCTGAAGTGGCTGTATTCGGTTTTCCGAACGCGACCTTCCGGTCGATTCGGATAACCGGATCAGTTTTCCCGAATAACACCGACACAAAAACTTAATAACCAAGCAGATCAAGCAGTTAACCACTTTCGACTGGTTTGGCACGACTCATGCTCTACACTCTCGCGACGAATGTCTGTTGAGCCAATCCTTCAGGAGCCGTCAGGCATTCGAAGCACAAAAGGGCCGACGAACTGGCTCCATAAAAAAAACAATGTCGAGGAAAATTTGATGCGCATCGTTCCCCATATCCTGGGCGCAGCCATTGCTGCCGCTCTGATCAGCACGCCAGTTTTCGCCGCCGAACTCACCGGCACCCTGAAGAAAATCAAAGAGTCCGGTGTGATCACCCTGGGCCACCGCGACGCTTCTATTCCTTTTTCCTACATCGCTGATGCGTCCGGCAAACCGGTCGGCTACTCGCACGATATCCAAATGGCCATCGTCGAAGCGATCAAGAAAGACCTCGACCTTCCAGACCTGCAGGTCAAATACAACCTGGTGACCTCGCAAACCCGTATCCCGCTGGTGCAGAACGGCACCGTGGACGTCGAGTGCGGTTCCACCACCAACAACGTCGAGCGTCAGCAGCAAGTTGACTTCTCCGTCGGCATCTTCGAAATCGGCACCCGTCTGCTGTCCAAGAAAGACTCCAAGTACAAGGATTTCGACGACCTCAAAGGCAAGAACGTCGTGACCACCGCCGGCACCACGTCCGAGCGCATCCTCAAGTCGATGAATGCCGACAAGCAAATGGGCATGAACGTCATCTCCGCCAAGGACCACGGCGAGTCCTTCCAGATGCTGGAATCGGGCCGTGCCGTTGCGTTCATGATGGACGACGCGTTGCTGGCAGGTGAAGCCGCCAAGGCCAAGAAGGCGACTGACTGGGAAGTGACCGGCACTCCACAGTCGTACGAAATCTATGGCTGCATGATGCGCAAAGGCGACGAGCCGTTCAAAAAGGCTGTCGATGACGCCATCAAGGCTACCTACGCCTCGGGCGCGATCAACACCATCTACAACAAGTGGTTCATGCAGCCGATTCCACCAAAAGGCCTGAACCTGAACTTCCCGATGAGCAACGAGCTCAAGGCCCTGATCGCCAATCCGACCGACAAAGCGGCTGACGACAAGAAGTCCTGATTTCTGACTAACCTTGTCCCCTGAAGAGGCACCTGCCTCTTCAGGGGATGGTCACTCCCTGCTGGCATTTTTTGGAAACACTCGAACCGGTGTCTGTCGAGCCGATCGCGTGTGCCTGACCCTCAGGATCAGGCCGGGAACGGAGTTTCCCCAGGCGGGCACTTGTACATCGATCGAATCGAGGGGAGACCCTAATGAATTACAACTGGGACTGGGGCGTGTTCTTCAAGTCCACCGGCGTGGGCAGCGAGACCTATCTCGACTGGTTCATTTCCGGGCTGGGCTGGACCATCGCCATCGCCATCGTCGCCTGGATCATCGCCCTGCTGCTGGGCTCGATCCTGGGCGTCATGCGTACCGTGCCGAACCGCATCGTATCGGGCATCGCGACCTGCTACGTCGAGCTGTTCCGTAACGTGCCGCTGCTGGTTCAGCTGTTCATCTGGTACTTCCTGGTACCCGACCTGCTGCCGCCGGATCTGCAAGAGTGGTACAAGCAGGACCTGAACCCGACCACCTCGGCCTACCTGAGTGTTGTCGTGTGCCTTGGCCTGTTCACCGCCGCGCGGGTCTGCGAACAGGTGCGCACCGGCATCCAGGCGCTGCCTCGCGGCCAGGAATCGGCCGCCCGTGCCATGGGTTTCAAGCTGCCGCAAATCTATTGGAACGTGCTGCTGCCCCAGGCTTACCGGATCATCATTCCACCGCTCACCTCGGAGTTTTTGAACGTGTTCAAAAACTCCTCCGTGGCCTCGCTGATCGGTCTGATGGAGCTGCTCGCTCAAACCAAACAGACAGCCGAGTTCTCGGCCAACCTGTTCGAAGCCTTCACCCTGGCAACGCTGATCTATTTCACCCTGAACATGAGCCTGATGCTGCTGATGCGCGTGATCGAGAAGAAAGTTGCCGTGCCCGGCCTGATCTCCGTGGGGGGTAAATAATGGAATTCGATTTCAGTGGCATCGTCCCGGCCATTCCCGGTTTGTGGAACGGCATGGTGATGACCCTCAAACTGATGGCCATGGGCGTGGTCGGCGGGATCATTCTCGGCACCATCCTGGCGCTGATGCGTCTGTCGCATAACAAGCTGCTTTCGAGCATCGCTGGCGCGTACGTCAACTACTTCCGTTCGATCCCGCTGCTGCTGGTGATCACCTGGTTCTATCTGGCGGTGCCGTTCGTGCTGCGCTGGATTACCGGTGAAGACACCCCGATCGGTGCGTTCGCCTCCTGCATCGTGGCGTTCATGATGTTTGAAGCGGCGTACTTCTGCGAAATCGTCCGGGCGGGTGTGCAGTCGATCCCCAAAGGCCAGATGGGTGCGGCGCAGGCACTGGGCATGACCTACGGCCAGATGATGCGTCTGATCATCCTGCCGCAGGCCTTTCGCAAGATGACCCCGCTGCTGCTGCAACAGAGCATCATTCTGTTCCAGGACACCTCGCTGGTTTACACCGTGGGCCTGGTGGACTTCCTCAACGCGTCCCGCGCCAGTGGCGACATCATTGGCCGTTCCAATGAGTTCCTGATTATTGCCGGTGTCGTGTACTTCACAATCAGCTTTGCCGCCTCGCTGCTGGTCAAGCGTCTGCAAAAAAGGTTTGCCGTATGATCTCCATCAAGAACATCAACAAGTGGTATGGCGACTTCCAGGTGCTGACTGATTGCAGCACCGAGGTCAAAAAAGGCGAAGTGATCGTGGTCTGCGGCCCGTCGGGTTCCGGCAAATCGACCCTGATCAAGTGCGTCAACGCGCTGGAACCGTTCCAGAAAGGTGACATCGTCGTGGACGGCACCTCCATTGCCGATCCGAAGACCAACCTGCCGAAGCTGCGTTCACGCGTGGGTATGGTGTTCCAGCATTTCGAACTGTTCCCGCACCTGACCATCACCGAAAACCTGACCATCGCGCAGATCAAGGTGCTGGGCCGCAGCAAGGAAGAGGCGACCCAGAAAGGTCTGCAACTGCTTGAGCGCGTCGGTCTGTCGGCCCACGCCCACAAGCACCCGGGGCAACTGTCCGGTGGCCAGCAACAGCGTGTGGCGATTGCCCGTGCGCTGGCGATGGACCCGATCGTCATGCTGTTCGACGAACCCACCTCGGCGCTCGATCCGGAAATGGTCAACGAAGTACTCGACGTGATGGTGCAACTGGCCAACGAAGGCATGACCATGATGTGCGTGACCCACGAAATGGGCTTCGCTCGCAAAGTGGCCGACCGCGTGATCTTCATGGACGCCGGCAAGATCATCGAAGACTGCCCGAAGGAAGAGTTCTTCGGCGACATCAAGGCCCGCTCCGAACGTGCGCAGCATTTCCTCGAGAAAATTCTGCAGCACTAAAAGCAACACACCGCTCCCCTCTGTGGGAGCGGGCTTGCTCGCGAAGAGGCCGGCACTTTCAACATTATCGTTGACTGACCCACCGCTTTGGCGAGCAAGCCCGCTTTCACACTGGATCAATGATGATCCTGAGATTTGTGTTGTGGTTGACCCAAGGCATCTGTGATGAAATGCGACCCCACTCTCTATCGCGCCGCGCCGCCATCACTTGCCGTGAAGCCCCGTCTGATTCGTCATTTGTTCCTGCCGCCGCTGGTCATCGCCCTGATGATCGGATTGGGTTACATCGGCTTCTGGACCAGTGAACACTTCGGTATCCGCAGCCTCGGCGAGAACGGCCAGCGTCAGCTAGAACTGCACGCCCGAGCAGTCGAAAGCGAGATCAGCAAATACACCTACCTGCCCAGCCTGCTGGAACTGGAAACCAGTGTCCCGCAACTGCTGGCCGACCCGACCCCGGAACATCGGCAAACGGTCAACCAATACCTTGAGGGCCTGAACCGGCGCAGTCGCAGTCGGGCCATCTACGTCATGGACACCACTGGCCGCGTCCTGGCCACCAGCAACTGGCGCGATGTCGACAGTTACCTCGGTGAAGACCTGTCCTTTCGCGCCTACTTCCAGAAAGCCGTTCGTGGCGAACCCGGACGCTTCTACGGGATCGGCAGCACCAACGGCGAACCCGGTTATTACCTGGCCCATGGCCTGGAAGAACACGGCAAGATCATCGGCGTTGCCGTCGTCAAAGTCAGGCTCGAAGCCATGGAAGAGCGCTGGCAACGGGCGCGCCTCGAAGCGTTTGTCAGTGACGAAAACGGCATCATCATTCTCTCCAGCGATCCGGCCCGACGGCTCAAATCGGTGGTACCGCTGAGCGATGAGACCAAGGAAAAACTCGCCCGCAGCCTGCAGTACTACTGGTTTCCGCTCAACGAACTGCAACCGCTGGCCCGGGAAACCCTGGCCGAAGGCGTGGAAAAACTCACGTTCCCGGCCAACAGTGAATTACAGTCCGATGACGAAAACATCAGTTATCTGGCACAGACCCGCCCCTTAAGCGATACACCGTGGAATTTCACACTGCTCACGCCGCTTCAGGATCTGCGCCGCGAAGCGATCAATCAGGGCATTCTGGTCGCCATCGCGTTTGCCTTGGTCGCCTTCCTGCTGATCGCCTGGAACGAGCGGCGCAAGGTCATCGCCACCCGCCTCGCAGCCCGCGAAGCCTTGCAGCAAGCCAACAATCAACTGGAGCGTCGGATTACCGAACGCACCGCTGACCTGCGCGCCAGCAACGATCGCCTCAAGAGCCAGATTCGCGAACGGCGTCAGGCCGAAGAGACGTTGCGCCGGGCTCAGGATGAGCTGGTGCAGGCGGGCAAACTCGCTGCCATCGGCCAGATGTCCACCAGCATCGCCCACGAATTGAATCAGCCACTGGCGGCCATGCGCACGCTGTCGGGCAACACCGTTCGCTTCCTTGAGCGCGGTCAACTCGATGTCGCCAGTACCAATCTCAAGACCATTAATGACTTGATCGATCGCATGGGCCGGATCACCGCCAGCCTGCGTTCTTTTGCCCGGCGTGGTGACAATCAGGGCCAGGCCAGCCTCGGCAAGGCCGTGGAGGCGGCCCTGCAATTACTCGGCGCACGCCTGGATAGCTCGGCGCTGCAACTGCATCGGCAGTTCAAAGATGTGCAGGTGCAGATCGACCAGACCCGTCTCGAACAGATTCTGGTCAACCTGATCGGCAACGCCCTCGACGCCATGCAAGCGCAGCCGCTGCCCAAGCTGTGGCTGGAGGGTGACGAGTTCAACGGAAAATATCGCCTGCGGGTGCGCGACAACGGCCATGGTGTCGACGCCCAAGTACGCAAGCATCTGTTCGAACCGTTCTTCACCACCAAACCGGGCGAGCAAGGCCTGGGGCTGGGCCTGACCCTTTCTGCCAGCCTCGCGGCCGCCACCGGCGGGCATCTGGGTGTCGAACACCCGGCCAGCGGTGGCACCACCTTCGTCCTCAGTTTACCGTTGGTAAGCCCTACTCCTGCCGAGCCAATATGAACCACGACCTTAGTGTGCTGATCGTCGAAGACGACCCCCATGTCCTGCTCGGCTGCCAACAGGCGCTGACGCTGGAAGACATTCCCTGCATCGGCGTCGGCAGTGCCGAAGAAGCCCTGGAGCGGGTCGGCGACAACTTCGCCGGGATCGTCATCAGCGACATTCGTCTGCCGGGCATCGATGGCCTGGAGTTGCTGACCCGTCTCAAGCAGCGTGACCGCAGCCTGCCGGTGGTGCTGATCACCGGCCATGGCGACATCTCCATGGCCGTCGGCGCCATGCAGAAAGGCGCCTACGACTTTATGGAAAAGCCGTTCTCGCCGGAGCGGCTGGTGGACGTTGCGCGGCGTGCGCTGGAGCAACGCAGCCTCGCGCGCGAAGTCTCGTCGCTGCGTCGGCAACTGGCCGAACGCGATTCCCTTGAAGGGCGGATCATCGGGCGTTCGCCAGCCATGCAAAACCTGCGCGAGCTGATCGCCAACGTCGCCGACACTTCGGCCAACGTCCTGATCGAGGGCGAAACCGGCACCGGCAAAGAACTGGTTGCCCGTTGCCTGCACGATTTCAGTCGCCGTCACAGCAAGCAGTTCGTCGCATTGAACTGCGGCGGTCTGCCGGAAAACCTTTTTGAAAGCGAGATCTTCGGCCACGAGGCCAACGCCTTCACCGGCGCCGGCAAACGCCGCATCGGCAAGATCGAACACGCTGACGGCGGCACGTTGTTTCTCGATGAAGTGGAAAGCATGCCGCTGCCGTTGCAGATCAAACTGCTGCGCGTATTGCAGGAACGCACCCTCGAACGCCTCGGTTCGAACCAGAGCGTGGCGGTGGATTGCCGGGTGATTGCGGCAACCAAGTCCGACCTCGATGAATCGAGCAAGGCCGGCGAATTCCGCAGCGACCTGTATTACCGCCTCAACGTAGTGACCCTGGAGTTGCCGCCACTGCGCGAACGCCGCGAAGACATCCTGCAACTGTTCGAACACTTCACCCAGCAGTCAGCCCTGCGTTTCGACCGTGCCCTGCCGGAACTGGACAACCAGACCCTGTCGAACCTGATGAGCCACGACTGGCCGGGCAACGTGCGTGAACTGCGTAACGTCGCCGAACGCTTCGCCCTCGGCTTGCCGGCCTTCAAGAAGTCCGGCGCCAGCAGCGGTAGCCAGGGGCTGACATTCGCCGAAGCGGTGGAAGCCTTCGAACGCAACCTGCTCAACGACGCCTTGCTGCGCAGTGGCGGCAACCTGACCCAGGCCAGCCTGGAACTGGGAATGGCCAAGACCACGCTGTTCGACAAAGTGAAAAAGTATGGGTTGAGCCACTGATGGATCTGCTACTGAAAGCGGCACTCGGCGCTGCCGTTGTCGTGATTCTGGCGGCGCTGGCCAAGACCCGAAACTATTACATCGCCGGCCTGGTGCCGCTTTTTCCGACGTTCGCCTTGATCGCGCACTATATCGTCGGCAAGGGGCGATCAATCGATGACCTCAAGACCACGATCGTGTTCGGCATGTGGTCGATCATTCCATACTTCGTATATCTGGCGACGTTGTATGTGATGGTCGATCGAATGCGCCTGGAGGCTTCGCTGGCGGTCGCGGCGGTGGCGTGGTTGATGGCGGCGACGGTGTTGGTGACCGTTTGGGTGCGTCTTCACAGTTAAGATCAAAGCCTGTCAGCCCCTCTCCCTGCGGGAGAGGTCTTCAGTGAGGGGCTCGTAGCTCTTCAGTTGACGGTGCCACCCTTGGACTCGGCCATGATCTGCCGGATCGCCCCGACAAAGGTCTCCACCGGCTGCCCGCCCGTCACCGCGTACTGACCGTTGAACACAACGGTTGGCACCGAACTCACCCCGCGCTGCAGCCATACCTGCTCTTCTTCGCGCACCGGCCCGGCAAACTCGTCCGCCGCCAGAATCGCCTCGGCGCGTTGCCGATCCAGCCCGACGTCTTCGGCGATCTGCGCCAATTGCGCGTGATCCGACGGATTTCCGCCATCGGTGAAATACGCCTTGAACAACGCCTCCTTCAACGGCAACTGCAACCCCTCCAGCCCCGCCCAATGCAGCAAACGGTGGGCATCGAAGGTGTTGTAGATCCGGCTGTTGCCATCGGTGCGAAAGGCAAACCCCAGCTCAGCGCCACGGACACGGATGGCTTCGCGATTTTTCTGCGACTGCTCCGGGGTCGATCCGTATTTTTCCTGGATATGCTCGGCGATGTTCTGGCCTTCTGGGCTCATTTTCGGGTTCAGTTCGAACGGCTGAAAATGAATCTCGGCCTGCACTTCGTTGCGCAGGATTTCCAGCGCCTGCAACAAGCCATACAGACCGACGACGCACCATGGGCAGGACACGTCGCTGACAAAATCGATTTTCAGAGTGGAATTCATGAGCCACCTCGCGCCGCAAAACCCAGACGATACACCTGTCCGGTCTTGCGGCGACAGTGCTGGCCCCTTCGGGAGCAAGCCCCCTCCCACATTGGCAATGCGTTCCCCTTTGGGAGGGAGCTTGCTCCCGCAAGGGCCCCCGCCAAACCTCAGCTACAACAGATTCCCCGCCGCCACCGGTTCGATCTGCGCCCAATGCGACGTGTCCTCACGATGCGCCTGCAGATACGGCAACACCGCCGCCAGCAACGGCGCCTTGAACGCCTCCTGAAACCGGTGGGCCAATCCCGGAATGAGTTTCAACTGGCTGCCACGAATATGCGCCGCCAGGTGCACGCCGTGCATCACCGGCAACAACGGATCAGCCGTGCCATGCACCACCAGCGTTGGCACGCGCAGTTGATTGAGCAGCGCCACCCGGCTCGGCTCGGCCAGGATCGCCATGATCTGCCGCTTCACGCCTTCGGGATTGAACGCCCGGTCATAGGACACCGCCGCCTGATGCAACAACGCCTGCCGATCATCGGTGACCGAAGGGCTGCCCAGCGCCGCCAGCAAATCCGCCTGTTGTTCCAGTGCCACTTCACGGTTCGGTGCGCTGCGCCGTGACAACAGTTGCACCAATGCCGCACTCGGCGCCGGCAAACCTTCGGCGCCGGAGCTGGTCATGATCAGCGTCAGGCTTTCCACCCGCTGCGGCGCCATGGCGGCGATGTGCTGGGCGATCATCCCGCCCATGCTCGCGCCCAGCACATGGAATTGCTCGATGTGCAGCGCATCCATCAAACCCAGTGAATCCTCGGCCATGTCGGTCAGGCTGTAGGGCGCCGCCACCGGCAGACCGAGTTTGTAGCGCAGCACTTCAAAGGTCAGGTTGGCCTCCGCCGGTGCCTGCCGCCAGGTCGACAAGCCGACATCGCGGTTGTCATAGCGGATGACTCGAAAGCCCTGCTGACACAGCGCAACCACCACCTCATCCGGCCAATGGATCAATTGCCCACCCAGGCCCATCACCAGCAACAGCGCCGGGTCCGAGGCACGACCGATGCTCTGGTAAGCAAGGCTTACCTGCGCCAGATCAACCCGCTCGGTCGGTACATTCACGTCACAACGCGACGCCGCAGATGCCGGTAAACCGAACAAAAGCGCGGCCAACATGGCCGCGACTGATAGAAAAACCTTGTACATGAAAAACACCGAAACGCGGAACCCCAGTAGAGCGCGAGTCTGATGAAGTTTGTACAAGCGCGCTGCCACAGTTCGATGACAGTTTGATGAAGAGTGCCGAGCGGTCGTCAATGCCATAACTATCTACCGCCATGGTGCTTCGCGATCCCTTTTAAATGGCTTGCTCAAGGAGTGGAACCGCCGCTCCCATTGCGAGATATGCCGCCATGCCCGATAGCCTTTTCCCCGATCTGCCTTACCCACCACCGCTGGCGCTGCCACCCGCCGCCCCATTGCCCAGACATCTTGATGACAGCCTGTTGCTGCAGGCCACGGCCCGCTGGCGCGAAAGCAGCCAGGGTTTGCGCGAATTGGTTGCCGCGACGCCAGCACTGCGCGACTCGATCAATGAACTGTTGCGCCAACAACTGGATCTTGATGGCGAGCAAGCCGGCCTGCGCTCGACCGCCACGGATAACCAGCCAGAGCGTTTTGTCTGCCTCACCGATGCCTGTGCTTTTGTTGTGCAACACCCGACACTGGAGGCGTCGGTCGATCGGTACAGCCGGGTGACCGGCGTGCCTGTGGCTCATCCGCTGGCCACCTTGAAGCCGCTGCAAATGCTTGAACAGCTCAAAGCCATGAGCACCGAACAGGCACACCAGGCTCGTTGGTTGAGTTTTTGGGACGCGCGGGCGCGCGGCACCCCGGTGACTCGACGCGAACGGGCAATTCAGCTTTACCGTGATCACTTCGAAGCCACTGCCCAGGTGGCATTTGCCCGCAGGACCCTGACCGTAGAACAACTCAAACCGTTGCAACAGATCATCGACACCCGCACCGGGGTACTGACACTGGACGGTCAGCCTATCCATACGGAACAACTGGCACTGCTGCTGAGCAATAACAGCAAAGTCAAACTCAAAGGCGCGTGGGTCATCAGCGTGGGCGATCCGGCCAAGGCCAGCCCTTTGCTGTATCTGCCCTCCCACCCCGTTGCCATCCAGGCCTTCAGCACACGCCAAGTCATGGAAGACTGGCTGAGCGGCCAGGCGCTTGTCCCGACCGGTTTGCCGACCAAGGACCTGCGCTTTGTCTACAGCGCCGCTGCCGATCCAATGATCACGGGCTCAAGCGACCTGTTTGCCGATCGCCCACAGGCTCAAATCAGCGCGTTACGCAACGCCAACCACGGCAAGCCCGGGCTGATGGAGCATGGCGCGCACTCGCTTGTTCAGGCAGACCTGCTCGATAGCCAGCGCAGCAAAGCGATCATCGTGGCGTTGCCGCCAAACCCGGTGCCCGCACAACTCGATATCGAAACCGACGAACAATCGCTGTTCGGCAGCCTGCGCGCAGCAATCCCGTTGTCGGTGCGACAGGCGTCGCTCAAACGAGCGCGCGACGCACTCGACGCATTGCTTGAAAACGACGGCAGGGGACATCGTCAGCAAGCGTGCAAAGACGCACTCAAAGCCTTGGAAGCAGCAGAAAAAACCTGCGACACGGCCGCGACGGCCCTGCTGTATCGAGCGCGACCACAGGACCTGAGCACGTTCAATACAGCGTTCAATCAGATTCATCAGGCGCACAAGGACGGCTTGCACGCCGAGGCAACAGTGCAATTGGCACTGGGTCAACTCGATAGCGCTGAGCACAATCTGCTCAAGGCGATTCTGGACACGCCCCTCGCAGCCGAGCGCGACGCTGAGCTCACGGTTGCCAGCCTGACCCTGACAATGACTCAAACGTCTGACCCGACCACCACCAAGCAGACCGAAACACTTAAGGGCCCGCTTGTTGTGATGCGGCAAGCCGCGCTTCTCGACCCAGACTCAACAGGCAGTGTGTTGCTTTACTGGCCCGGCAGTGGAGGCGGCTTGCAACGCTTTGCCAATCGCCGCGAACTGGAACGCGAAGTGTTCAAGATCCAGGAAAAGGACCCCGAACTGGCGCTGCTGTTGAACCGGATCGACACCGATCCGCTGCACTCGAGCCTTGATGCGCAGATCAGTGAGTTCGAGTCGAACGCCAGCGCACTGCGTGGCCGCAGCGAACACGCCGACGAGCTGGAAATCCTGCGTAAACGCACCCTCGCCGCCTTGCAGGTGCCGGTCAATGCCGCGCGCAACCTGACCTTCGCTCATGTGCTGGAGCAGGATCGCAGCGACACGCTCGCCACCCGTCTGCCAGGCTGGCTCAAGCATCTGTCCGAGACAGACCGGGGCACACTCAAGGACCTGATCCAGCGCTTTATTTCGGCGATGCACCGCAGCCATAAACAACTGGCGCTGGCGCTGGAATCGCGAGACGAATTCACCCGCAAACATTTGCTGAAGCGACTGGGCGATGATTTTTCGATCAAGGGCGATTTCGAGGTGACGCTCGACCTGCCCGAGTCTGTGAAATACGAAAAACGCTTCAAGCCCGCCCCGGGACATTCCGGTTATGAACTGGTGATGGTGCCCAGTACCGCCCGCAGCAAAATGACCCTGGTGGAGTTTGCTCAGCTCAACATCGACAACACCCCGTCCATGCAACTCGAACCGCTTTCGTTGCGTTTGAATTTCGTCCAGACCGAAATCACCGCCACCGATGCCACCGAACGCCAGACGCTGGAGGACGGCATTACCTTTGCGTACCTCAAACGTGTCATTCCGGAACTGGATCTGCCCAACGCCTATGAAAAACTCATTCGCGATACCTTCACAGGGTCGGTGGATGAGTCCGCTTATGTGCGCGAACATCGCCGCGAATGCCTGATCGAGCCCTGGCAGGTCATGCTCAGACTGCAAGGTGAATTCGCCCATCTGCAGAAGCAGATCAGCCTGGACGAGTTGCAGATTCTGAAAATTGCCATCGACGCCAACACCGCTGAGGCCTGGCATGCCGATAACAAACGTGTGGTGATCCGCCCGGCCTATCTGAGCGCGGGTGGCAAGGACACGCACAACGAGGGCCCGGCCACATTGTCCGGGGTGACTTTTATTGAAGAGCAAGTCAGCGGCACGACCTTGCTGTATCTGCCCGACAGCCCCGATGAGCGATTCCTGCGCCGTTACGACAACCTGGAAGCGGCCCGCCTGGGCCTGTACACGCTGTGTCAGACAGACAAGTGGACCTCTTATCTGGCCGGCCGGGCATTGCAAGGCACCGTGCGGGCACATGAAGGCCGGATTGCGCAGGCCGTGCTCAAGCGTTTTGACGCCATCATCGGCGTCGGCGTGCGCTGGCCGGCCACGACTTCGTTTGCCGCCCACCTGCTCGATGCGCACATGGGCCGATTGATCGAAGCCCATCGTTCGACCTCTCGCTCCAACGATGCGTTGTACATGGAGCGTTATGCCCTGAAAGGGCCGCGAGCATTCAACTACATCAAAATGGCCCTGGGCATGCTGCCTTTCATCGGCACCGCCCTGGCGCTCTACGATGCCTGGACGGCGGCTAATCAGGCCGTGGCGGCTTTTTTGCGCGCAGACGTGGGTGACGGCCTGGCCGAAATCGAGTCGGTACTGGTGTCATTGATTGACGCTGCCATGGATCTGTTGCCCGGTGAAATGGTGTTTTCGGGAGTCTCGCGCGGGGTTCGCTCATTGGTGCGGGCACGCCAGGCCCGAGCACTGGCGACCTCGGCGACGGCGATGCACATGCCTTCGCAGCGCCAGGCCCGCCACTTGATCGCCCGTTTTGCCGGCTACGAGTATCAACGTCCGATTTCCCTGGCCGGGCTGGAGCCGGGGACCAGCGGCCTTTATCGCGGCGTTTACCGCCACGCCGACGGTGACTTCATCGTGCGTCAGGGGCGGATTTATGAAGTTCAGCCCAGCACCGATTCACGCAATTGGCGATTGCGTGGCAACTCGCAAAAAACCTACAAACAGCCCATCGCCCTGGACGAAACCGGCCAGTGGGATACCTGGTTCGGCGTGTATGGCACCACCCTGGAAGGCGGCATGCTCGGCGGCGGCAACATCGTCGGATATCTGGCCGATGCACTTGATCCGCACTGGCCGGCCCCCATTCGACAACGACTGCCGCAATGGTGGGCCAGCCGTACATTTCGCCGACACCATCAATTGACGCAGGCGGTTGACGACCTCGCCGACCAACTCCAGGCCCGGGGAGAGATAAGCGATGCCTTGATCAATAAATACGCTAGCGCCTCGCTGGCGGATCGAGCGGTCCTGCAACCGGCTGTCGAAGCCGCCTGTGTCGGCGATATCCAGTTGGCGAGCAAACGCTATCAGACACTGGTTGACCTGATGCCACTGACCCATGGCAACAAGAAACGAACCCTGATCGAAATGCAGAGCAAGACCGCATGGTTGATCACTGACCGGCACAGGCGCCGCGCGTTGCACCTTTCACACAGAGCCAAAGCCTTGTCAGAAAGAATCAAAGTGCTGAGTGATGCGATGGACGATCTACTGCCCGATACGCTCCACCAGCGGTTGATGATGCTGGAAGAAACCCGCACGTTGCGTGTACAGATGGTGCAATGGCTGGAGCAGATGGAGGCACTCAGGGGGCAAGTCAACCTCTGGTATGACCGCATCCGCGTCAGAGCGGACAAACAAAACATGACGCACTTGGTCGAGGAGCTCAATACCAACCACAGCGATACCAACCTGCTGTATCTGAAAACCGCCCATCGACTGGAAATGGTCAAGAACTATGGCAGCACGGATGATTTGTCGTGGTTCTACCTGTTGGCCCAGGCACGCGAACTTCGCGACGATGTTGACCTGGCTTTGTACACGCAGCACAACCTGCCTAACGTCATTGCGTCACAGGCCGAACGCAACCAGATTCTGCAAAATTGCCTCAACCTGTATTCCCGGTTTCGTCTCGAGATGACGATCTGGACCACCAACTATCCGCAACACTTCCACCTGGATGTGGTTGAACCGCTGCTGAGCGGAATCGAGCGTTTGGGCGACCGTGCCCGCCGGGGCATCATTGATCCCCCTGCACCAAGGCGCACAGGGCAGGTAGTGCAGCGGGTCTTCACCACCGCCGACAATCAGGTGCTTTATGGCGTTGAGCAATGGCATCCGGTGACCCAGGCACGCCAGTACGTGTTCACCGGGCGCGGGGGATACAAGGAAATCTGGGAACAAGGCGCCGACGGCAGAATCCGTCTGACGAACCCGCAAAACATTGCGCCCCCCACACCGCCACAGGTGGCGCTCGCCGTCCTTGTAAGCGATGCGCAACGGCGTCTGGACGCCCAGGCAGCCTACCGGGCCACGGTTGAAAGCAATGCCGATCTGGGCATGCTTCCCGTCGACCTGGAACACATGATGGTCAGTCAGGCCGGCGAGTTGAATCAACGCGCCAACCTGATTCAGGCCAGGTCGGCACAGCTCCCGATCATTGAGCAACTGCGCAACAAGGCCGACGAATTGATTGTCACCGGCCGATCCATACGCACCCAGCGATCATTGACCAGCCAGCAGCCTACCGATGGCATGTTGCAGGATCTTATCGATCACGACGTCGTGGAGATCCGCAGGGTCAGCCCCCTGCAGAACCTCACCAAAACCCCGAACAAACCAGATCATATGCAGGAGTACGAGATCTGGGACATATCGCTGGACCCAGCACAATTGCTTTGGTACGCCCACTTTCACTATCGAAGGCCGGGCGTGCCGTTCAGGGATTTCGAAAAAGCGCATTTGAAACTGCCCGAACACCGCTTTGTCACCCGCGCCGAAAACCCCGACCTGCCTGCCGGGCAGATTGGCAGGGGATCGGCCATCCTCGATTACTTTTTGATGCTGCCAGACGTTAACTGACGCGGTGGCAAGGGACGCCTGTGGCGAGAGATCGACTCTCTCGCCACGCAGGCTTTCGATCACCCCCAGCGCTTACGCCAGCCGGGTGCGCAACTGCCGCGCCGCCGCCACCATGTTCACCAGTGCCGCTTCGGTCTCCGGCCACGCCCGGGTCTTCAAGCCGCAGTCGGGGTTGACCCACAACCGTTCGGCCGGAATCCGCTGCACCGCTTTGCTCATCAACTTGACCATCTCGGCGGTGTCCGGCACCCGTGGCGAGTGGATGTCGTAGACACCCGGGCCAATGTCATTGGGGTAATCAAACGCCTCGAAGGCTTCGAGCAGTTCCATGTCCGAGCGCGAGGTCTCGAGGGTGATGACGTCGGCGTCCATGTCGGCAATCGCTTTGATCACGTCATTGAATTCGCTGTAACACATGTGGGTGTGGATCTGCGTTTCGTCCTTGACGCCCGAAGCCGTCAAGCGGAACGCCTCAACCGCCCAGTCGAGGTATTCCTGCCATTGCGCGCGGCGTAACGGCAGGCCTTCGCGGAACGCCGCTTCGTCGATCTGCACGATCTTGATCCCGGCGTTTTCCAGATCCACCACTTCATCACGCAGCGCCAACGCCAATTGCTGCGCCTGGACTTTGCGCGACACGTCTTCACGCGGGAACGACCACATCAGCATGGTCACGGGACCGGTCAGCATGCCTTTCATGACTTTGTCGGTGAGGCTTTGCGCGTAGCTGATCCAGTCCACCGTCATGGCGTGCGGCCGGCTCAGGTCGCCGTAAATCACTGCCGGTTTCACACAGCGCGAACCGTAGCTCTGCACCCAGCCGAAACGGGTGAACAGGTAACCGTCGAGCTGCTCGGCAAAGTACTCGACCATGTCGTTGCGCTCGGCCTCACCGTGCACCAGCACATCCAGCCCCAGGCGTTCCTGCACCTGCACGGCGTGGCGAATTTCACTGCGCATGGCGTCGTGGTAATCGTTGGCCGACAGCTTGCCCTGCTTGAAGGCCTGACGCGCCAGACGGATCGAAGCGGTCTGCGGGAACGAGCCGATGGTGGTGGTCGGGAACGTCGGCAATTGCAGGCGCGCCTGTTGTTTGGCGATGCGTTTGGCAAACGGCGAATGGCGCTGGCTGTCGCTGGCATTGATCGCGTTGATCCGCGCCTGCACCTGGGTTTTATGAATGCGCGGTGATTGCGCACGGCTTGCCTGAATCGCTCGGCTTTGGGCCAGTGCGGTTTGTACCTTGGGCGCTTGCGGGTCGTTCAACGCATCGCGCAGCACGGAGATTTCGCTGCACTTCTGCACGGCAAATGCCAGCCAGCTCTTGAGTTCCGGATCGAGCTTGTCTTCACGCTCGACATCCACCGGGCTGTGCAGCAACGAGCAGGAACTGCTGACCCACAGGTTGTCACCGAAACGCTCCTGCGCCGGTTGCAATTGCGCCAGCGCCTGCTCCAGTTCACAGCGCCAGACGTTGCGCCCATTGACCAGGCCCACCGAAAGAATCTTGTAGGTCGGCAGGCGATCCAGCACTTGACCGAGTTGCTCCGGCGCACGCACCGCATCAATGTGCAGCCCTTGTACCGGCAGGCCGACAGCCAGACCAAGGTTGTCTTGCAGGCCACTGAAGTAGGTCGCCACGAGTTTTTTCAACGGCGAATACTGAAGGATGTGATAGGCGCGCTCAAAGGCGCTCTTCCACGCTTGCGGCAGGTCGAGGGTGAGGATCGGCTCGTCGATCTGCACCCATTCCACGCCTTGCTCGGCCAGGCGCACGAGGATCTGGTTGTAGACCGGCAGCAGACGCTCCAGCAAGTCGAGTTTGTCGAAATCGTTACCTTTGGCCTTGCCCAGCCACAGATACGTCAACGGGCCGATGATCACCGGTTTGACGTTGTGGCCCAACGCCTTGGCCTCTTCGACTTCATCGAACAACTGCTCCCAGCTCAGCTTGAACTGTTGATCAGCGCTGAATTCCGGGACGAGGTAGTGGTAATTGGTGTCGAACCACTTGGTCAGCTCTTGGGCATATCGGGTTTGGCCGTGTTCGCTACCGCAGCAGTTCGAGGTAGCGCCACGGGCCATGGCGAACAGGGTGTCGAGGCTCGGCTGGCCGTGCTCATCGCGCACGCCGTCGAAACGCTCGGGGATCACGCCGAAGGTCAGCGAGTGAGTCAGCACCTGGTCGTACCAGGCAAAATCGCCGACCGGCAGCAAGTCGATGCCGGCCGCTTTCTGCAATTGCCAGTGAGTGGCACGCAAATCACGGCCAACCTGGTTCAGCGCGGCCTGATCGAGATCGCCTTTCCAGTAGGCTTCGAGGGCTTTTTTCAGTTCGCGGTCGGCGCCAATGCGCGGAAAACCAAGGGTGTGGGCCACGGCCATGTCGAAGGTGCTCCATGAGTAAAAGATGGCGCCATTGTCGACAGCCAGGCCAACATGAGACAAACTCAACCTTTTCGTGTTGATCACAAGTTTTGTTCATGGAGCCAGCCGGTGCTTGAAATCCGTCACCTCAAAACCCTGCACGCATTGCGCGAGGCGGACAGCCTGGTCGATGCCGCCGACCGTTTGCACCTGACCCAATCGGCGCTGTCCCACCAGTTCAAGGAGCTGGAAGAGCGCATGGGCATGCAATTGTTCGTGCGCAAGACCAAACCGGTGCGTTTCACCAGCGCCGGTCTGCGCCTGCTGCAACTGGCCGACGCGACCCTGCCGCTGCTGCGCGGCGCCGAACGCGACATCGCCCGACTGGCCGGCGGCACCGCCGGGCGCCTGCACATGGCCATCGAATGCCATAGCTGCTTTCAGTGGCTGATGCCGACCATCGACCAGTTCCGCGACGCCTGGCCGGAAGTCGAACTCGACCTCGCCTCGGGCTTCTCCTTCGCCCCGCTGCCGGCCCTGGCCCGGGGTGATCTGGATCTGGTAGTGACCTCTGATCCACTGGACATCGCCGGCATCACCTACGTGCCGCTGTTCACCTACGAAGCCATGCTCGCGGTGGCCAATCAGCACCCGTTGGCGAACAAACCCTACATCGTCCCCGAAGACCTGCTGACCGAAACGCTGATTACCTACCCGGTGGAACGCGACCGCCTGGACATTTTCACCCGTTTCCTTGAACCGGCCGACATCGAACCGGCGCAGGTACGCACCTCGGAACTGACGGTGATGATGATGCAACTGGTCGCCAGCGGCCGTGGCGTCTGCGGCATGCCGCACTGGGCGCTGCATGAATACAGCTCACGCGGTTACGTGAAGGGCAAACGGCTGGGGGAGAAAGGCTTGTTTGCCACGCTGTACGCCGGGATTCGCGCCGATATGCTCGATGCGCCGTACATGCGCGATTTTCTGCTGACGGCCAAGGACACCTCGTTCTCGACGCTGGATGGTGTTAGCGCGGTGCGTTGAATCACCCAACACCAAAAGGAAACCAGTCGGTACTACTTGCTGGTTTCGGCGTTTTTCAAGGTTGTTGTCGCGTCGCCGTCTAACTATGCCGCTCTTTTCTTGGTCTGCTGCTGCCGATCCGGGTTCAACATCACAGTGCCCATCGGCTCCCAGTTTCTTGTCTGGCCAGACC
>NZ_CAXAPN010000037.1:0-81362 GCF_963971015.1 Pseudomonas sp. RA_15y_Pfl2_54 | reverse complement strand
AGCAGCATCTTAAGTAATGCGGCTCTGCGTTCAGGTGAATAGTACGGCACGACCAGTCTCTTTCCGCCCCCGATATGCTTTTTTTGGAAAAACCGGAGAGGCGACAACTATCCTGACACCGGGGGCCACTGGCAGGCAGCCAATCGCGGTAGATCGGATAGATCGATTCGCCGATGTGGTCCGGCGACCCCACGTGCCGCACTACGACGCAGCGACCACCAGCGATGACCCGCTCGCGCACGCCGAACGCGTTCGGTTTCACCGCCTCGTGAATCTCGCCGCAAATGGCGAAGCGGAATGCTTCTGCTGGCGTGGTGTCTGGGTTGCCGTAGGGAATGCCAAAGCTGCGACTCGATGCCACCGGCGACTGCCCGCTCTGCATGCGCCACTCGATGAACCTGCTCACGCTCTCATTGACGAGCCCGGGGGAGCCGCAATGTTCAAGCGCTGCGACCCGGACGTTGGGGAATTCCACGATTCTTACTTGCATGATGATCGTCCTGGAAAAGTGAGGGATGGCGAACACCGCATGCCAGACCTGCCAGTTCGGAGCCTTCCTGAACGCACTCGGCGTCATGCCGACCGCTCGCTTGAACGCCCTGCAAAATGCCTCGGGACTGTCGAAACCGGCACCGAGTGCCGCCTCCAGTACCGAGTGATCCGCTACGGCGGCCAAGCGATGGGCGGCGCGTCGTAGCCGCATCAGTTGCACATAACGTGAAACCGGCACGCCGACGAACGCGGTGAATTGGCGATGGAAGTGAAACGTCGAAAAATTCGCCACATGGCTCAACGTCTTCACCGACAGATCACCTTCGAGATTCTCATCAATGTAGGCGAGTACGGCGTTGAAGCGCTTTGTGTAAGCGACGTTGATCGGCGTGTCGGGCACTGGGACAAGCTCCTGGAAGTACGGTCGGCAATAGAGTCGACCATAACGACGGGAGCATGCCTAGCCGGGTTTGCTCAACGCGGGTTTTGGGTTGGAACATCCCTGGATGAGTGAGCGCCCCTTTCACCCCCGCAACGTCTCCCATTGAGCGCGCGTAAGTGATTTTTTTAGGTCTATTTTTTAAGCAATATGAAAATAAATCCGTCCCCTTTTTTTGTGGCACATGTGAAAAACGTTTGCTCAGGCCTGGCTGATATCCAGCAATCGAGGCATGGCAATCGCCAGATAATCCTGCGTATCGAGCACCATCGACGCATCCAGCCGCCCCGCGTTGAAGGCTATTTCAGCGTAGCCTTTAGTCAAGGCTGGATCGACGATCAATTGAATTCGCTCATCGAAGACAAAAGGAGGGATGGCGCCGATCCGGCACCCGGTCAGTTCCATGGCCGTTTCGGCCTTCACTAACTCGGCTTTTTTGCCGCCCAGGGCCGCTCCGACTTTCTTCATGTCCAGCTTCTGGTCGCCCGGCAGGATCACCAGTGCATAGGGGCCGGCCTGCCCCTTGAGGGAGCAAAGCATGGCCTTCGCGCCTTGGCCGGGCTCGGTGCCACGGATTTCGGCGACGCGCGCCGACTGGCCCTCGGCATCGTGCATCAACACCCGGTAGGAGGCTGAGCGGGCATCGAGCAGTGCCACGAGGCGATCGAACATGGGATGCATGCGGTTTTCCTCTGGTTTACAGGAACAGGTCGTAGGACAGTTTGCTGATCAGAATCACCAGCAACACCAAGAAGAGAGCCCGGACAAAGGGCACGCCTTTATGAACCGCCAACCAGGTGCCGGTGAGTGCGCCCAGGATGTTGAATGCCGCCATGGGGATTGCGATCAGGTAGAGCACGTTACCCGTCGGAATGAAGAACATCAGTGCCGCTACGTTGGTCGCGATGTTCACCAGCTTGGCTGATGCCGAGGCATGGAGAAAGTCGAAGGCGAAGCAGCGGATAAACAGGAAGATCAGGAAGCTGCCAGTGCCGGGACCGAACAGACCATCGTAGAAACCGATGGCGCCGCCGATGACGATCGCCAGCAGTTTTTCCTTGGTACCGATGCGCATGGGTTTGTGCAGGGCGCCGAAATCTTTTTTCCAGAAGGTGTAGATCGCCATCAGTACGATCAACACCAGCACCGCCGGCCGGACCATCGACTGGGGTACGAACGACACCGTGGCGGCTCCGAAGAAGGCCATGACAAAAGCCGCGCAGGCGGCGGGGATCACAAGGCCCCAGTCGATTACCACCTTGCGCACGAAGGACCGGGCCGCGAATGCGGTGCCGCAGGCGGCCGCGACCTTATTGGTACCCAGCAGCGCCGCCGGTTGAGCGGTGGGTAGCACGTTGAATAACGCCGGAATCTGGATCAGTCCGCCGCCGCCCACCGCCGCATCGATCAGACCGGCGGCGAAGGCGAACACGCAAAGGATGACAATATCGACCATGAATCAGGCTCTTACGATGTAGGGTTGATGAGGGTTCAGCGGCACCACGCGTGCCGGATCATTGACCCCGAAGACTCGCAACATCCAGCGATCACGGCCGTCGTAGCGGGGGGTGAAACCATCCCGGGCATGCAGGGTTTGCTGGTTCTTGAAGATCAGCATGTCGCCTGGTTGCAGCAGTATGTGGTGCACGACATCGGGATGATTGGCGGCGGCGGCGAACAGTTGGAGGGCAAACTTCGCATTGGCGCAGGTCGTTTCGACACTCGCTTTGTTGTAGCGGCAATACAGGCCATCGGTTGCGCTTCTGTACAGCAAGGGGACGTTTTCCAGCACATTCCCCTGTTTGCCGAAAGAAGCCGGCCGGCGAACGGTGAATTTCGGCCGTGACAATTCTTCTTCGACCCAGGTCGGCAGAATGGCCAGCACCTCGTCAATGGCGACGATGCGCGTCGGCACGTCGAGCTCGCAGCGCAGGCCGGTCAGGGACAGGTACTCCGGACAGGCCGACAACTGCGAGACGGGTTCGCAGGTCAAAGGCAGGTGTGGGTTGTCGACATGCATGCCCAGATCCGCGCGCGAGCCATAGGAGCTCTTTTCGGTCTCTCGCTTTTGCTTGGGCGAAACGTGACGGAACACGGTGTCGTGGCTTTCACCCTCGTACGCCAGCGGACGGGTTTGCAGAATTTGCAGCACGGACAAAATAGCCGAGGCCAGAGTCGACACGTTCTCGATACCCGGCTCCAGGTCGTAGGGCGTGGCGGGCAGTTGCGGGTCCAGCGGCAGCCCCCTGAGGATCATCGCCACGTCTCGGGCCTGTGGAAAATTGCGTAGCTGCTGGATTTTCTCGGTGCACAAGACTCTTTCCAGCAACTGCCCCAGGACCGGCATGTGACGGATACCCGAGGCGCTATCGGTCACGTCCAGCGATGCCAGACCGGTCTGAAGTGTGCGTTGTTCTTCGAGCGACAGATGAATTTGCGGTATCTCGCGTCGAATCGAAGTCACTGATTTTTTTTCCAGCCATTCATGAATGACTTCATCAACACAAGCTGCAGCTTTCCCGATTTCTTTATCCAGCTTCGACACGTCCTTGCGCTCCTGTTTGCCCCATCCTTGTAAGTTGAACGGGAAGGTTAACGGAAGGGCCTTTTTTGTGTTGCAATGCCGCGTTGTGAAAAATGCAATGAGGTGGAGAGTGGCATTGAATATGTTGGGGGAACTTGAAGCCTTCGCGACCGTGGCTCGCAAGCGCAGCTTCGTCGCCGCGGCACGGACCCTGGGACGTTCCCCCAGCGCTCTGACCCGGGCCGTTCAGGCCCTGGAGGAAAGTGTGGGGCTCAAGTTGTTCAATCGCTCGTCCAATGCCGTGAGCTTGACCGAAGCGGGTGAATGCTTATTGCCCCACGCGTACAAAATGCTCGATCTGCAACGTGAGGTGGATGAAGACCTGGCCGGTCTCAGCGGCCTGGCCTCCGGCTGGATCCGTTTTTCCGCCCCCGAGTTGCTCGGAAACGGGGTATTGCCCCGGTTGATCGCGCAATACTGTGAGCGTTATCCAGACGTAAACATCGATGTGATTTTCACCGATGAGATCATCGACCCGGGCAAGAGCAAGCTGGACTTCTCGATTCGCGGCGCGTTTCCACAATCCAGCGAATTGATCGGCTTTGCGCTCTGGCGTTACTCACGTTATCTGTATGCCAGCCCCTACTACCTGGAGCGCAACGGCATGCCCGACTCCATCGAGGCACTGGAATCGCATTCGCTGATCCTGCACACGGCGCCACGGATTCTCAAGGAGTGGAATTTTCGCAGTGAGGAGCAGGCCATCAGCTTTCGGGTTCATCCCAAATTTCGTTTCAGCTCCGGTCTGGCGGTATTCCAGGCAGCCCTGGCGGGCGTCGGGATCGCCCGCCTGGCGGATTGGATGGCGGAGCCCGAAGTGGAAGCGGGGCGCCTGCTGCGGGTTTGTCCCGAGTACAAGCTCACCTCCAGCAGCGGTGAGAGCCCACAGATGCACGCGGTGTACCCGCCCGGAAATTTGCCGCTGCGGGTGAAGGCATTGATGGAGATGATCCGTGGCTTAGGTGAAAGCCTCGAATGTAAACGCGGCGCAGCGCTGATATGAGGTTACGGGTCGTTCAGCCCTGTCCGCTCACTCTGCCGTTGATCAGAAACCCACCCTGGGCTAACGCAGACGAGCATCGACAAGATGCTGAGCCGAGGATTTTGTATTAGGGCTTCATTGGCGCAGTGGTGACTATCGACGCCAGCAATGGGTGAAGCGCAGGAAGACGCCGCGCCCATGTCAGTGCAGCCCCTGACGGCGCGCAATTGTCCAAACACCCAGGCCCCCTGCGGGGTGCGAGCCGGCTCGCGATGGCGTCGTGTCAGCCAACATCAATGGAAGCGCTGGCCTCATCGCGGGCACACTGGATTCTTGATGTTTACCGGACCACATCATGAGCGCCTGGCCGATATCTGCCCGTCATTTCAAACCTGTTCAACCTTTGTCAGATCCACTGAATCCTTTTGAGGCTTCATCCCGCGATGATGTTGAACGCGGTAGTTGCCAACACCTCCCCATTAACCATCACCCGAACCGCATGTACCCCAGCGAAATGCTTGCGCGTCGTAAAATCCTTCATCACCTGTCTGCGCCCCACAACCACACTCTCAAACCCCGCCAATACCAACGTCTTCAACTTAAAAACCTTAGCCGAAACCCCGCCATTCGCCTTCACATAGTCAATCGCATAATCAATCACCAACCGCTGCTCTTCCAGCACCGTGGACTTCACCGTAAACGACAACGTAATCGCTTCCCCCAGCCGCACTACTGCCGGCTCGATCTTCACATCCAGCAACTCAACCTCAGGCTTCGCACCCGCACCAATCACTGTCAGCGCCCGCAAATTCCCCTGCTTGATCAAGCTGCGCAACGCATGCTTGGCAATCCACGCCGTGTGTTTGTTTGCCAGTGACCACCCTTCAATCACATCCAGCACCCACTCTGGATGTTCCTTGGTCACGTCATTCAAGTGATTCGCCACGGATTTGCGCACGTACAAGCTCTCATCCGCCTTCAACCGGTCCAGTATCCCGGCGGCCAATTGCGGATCAGCCTGCACCGTTTCCAGCCTGAACGACCATGGCAGGCGCGGGCGGCTGCCTTCGCTGGCGAGGCGGCGGACGTGGTGGTTTTCGCTCTGGGTCCAGTCGTGCATCAGTTCCAGCGTGCGCTCCAGGTCGCTGCGCAGAAAGTGGCGGATGGCGAATTCGGAGGAGCCGAAGGTGGTGAAGTACTTAAGGGCCTCCATGGAGGTATCGAATGCGTGAGCGCCGTAGCTGGCGACGTAATGCGGCAGGCACATGCTGACGAATCCGCTGTTCAGCCGTGGGGCGAGTTCGCGCAGGACCTGGAGGGAATCTTCGTAGTCCAGTGGCAGCACGGTGTGCAGGCTTTCGCTGACGCGGGCCATGCGTTGCATGACGGACAGGTCTGCGAGTCCGTCGCTGGCTTGCTTGAGAAAAGCTTTGGTTTTGAACGCTGGGTACACGGCGCTCATTTCGGTGGCAATGTGTTTCAAACGTTCGGCGTTGAAGATTTCCTTGAGGGCCGGCGCAGCATTTTCAGTTGCACTCATGATCAGTTCATCGGCGAGCTGACGAACGCTTCAAGCGTTTCAGCGTAGGCGGTGTATTGGGCGATATGGCGATAGCGCGCAACATCAATCTGGTCCGGCACGACAAGATCAGTGAAACTCCAGGCGACGGCGAGGCTGATGCCGGCCTGGGTCAGAGTGCCGTCGGTGGGCAGGCCGTGTTTTTCGAGTTCGTGTTCCAGGGCAGTGAAGGCAGCGGCGAGTTGGCCTTCGACGCGTTCGACCCATGGTTGGTACTGGATTTCGGCTGGGCGCAGGTTGCGTTCGTAATAGAGTTGCACGGCTTTTTCGCAGGCGGCGAGGCTGAGACCGATCAGGCGCAGGGCGTGGGCGCGTTGCTTGAGTTCGGAGGGCAGCAGGCTTTTGCCGGCGGCGGTTTCGAGGTAGTCGAGGATGAGGGTCGAGTCCATGAGGACGACGCCGTCGTCGAGGATCAGGGTGGGGGCCTTGACCACCGGGTTGATCTGCTGGAATCGCTCGAAGTGTCGGAACACCGAGACTGACTCGTGTTCGAGGTCGATCCCCAGGCGTTTGGCGCTGATCGCCACGCGGCGCACGTAGGGGGAGTCGAGCATACCGATCAATTTCATGACGCGTTCCTTCAAGTCGAACCGGTGAGGTAGGCATAACCTAGCTGAGCCTGAGGGAAATGTCAGGTGTCGAAAACGGCTTGTTCGTGAATTCAGTCGACATTCAATTGCGGCGCAACGGTGGCGGTCGGCAAACCCTTGCGAATGCTGGCTTTGCGCGGTCTCAAGGTCGCTCTGAATAAAAGCGCTGGCCTGCCGATAGCCTTTGGTCGCAGGTCGTCGATAGCCGTTTGTCTTCTATATACAGCCGCTCGACTGAATTTCTTGCTATAAACGCACTCCGATGACCGTTGTGAAGCTTGTGTGAGTGCAGATTCCGGGCGTTGTCGGACAAATTCCCTGTATTTACAGTTGCTGAGGCCTCAATCGGGCCTTAGACTGCCGCCCCTCGTAAATTGAGTGCCGGGTGGCGTTTGCAATAAACGATGCCTTTTCGTCGACCGGACACGGTTCGCCGGAACGCTCCCTAATTCGCCTTAATGCACGTTTTTTTATAGAGATATCAATGACAAAGGACAAGTTGCTGGCCATGCCGGCAGATGACTACATGAATGAAGAGCAACACGCTTTCTTCAGTGAGCTGTTGCAGAACATGAAAGTCGAAACCCATGAGCGCATTGAGCAAAACCGTATCGCTATCGAAAGCCTGGACACCCCGGCCGACCCGGCGGACGCGGCTTCGGTTGAAGAAGAGCGCACTTGGCTGGTAAACGCAATCGATCGCGACCAGCGCATGCTGCCTCAACTGGAACAAGCCCTTGAGCGTATCAAGGAAGACAGCTTTGGCTGGTGCGACGACAGCGGCGAGGCCATCGGTCTGAAACGCCTGCTGATCAGTCCGACCACCAAATACTGCATCGAAGCTCAAGAACGTCACGAGCAGATCGACAAGCACCAGCGTCAGGCCTGATTTCCCGGGCACTGCCATCGCGGGCAAGCCCGCTCCCACAAGGTTTTGCATTGAACCTGTGGGAGCGGGCTTGCCCGCGACGCTTTTTATCGTCCGCCATATTTCCCTGCCGTTCCATTGACCTGCTGCAGACCCCACGACTAACGGACCATAGATAATGGCGTTGTAGTGGCGTTTAATGCAGTCACAATAATGAGAACAAGCGTGGGGTGTTGATATGACGAGAGATGGATCTCTGGTTGGGGCTTTGCCTGCACCAGTGCTTTTGCCGAAGAACCGCTGGATCGCACCGACCTTGCAAAGCATCGCCCTGATGTTGTTGCTCGCCGGTATGACCTTGGGTGGAGGGTCGCTGTACGTCGGCATGCCGCTGGCGGTACTGATTGTCTGGCTGCCGCGCCTGCGCGTCCGAGCCGTTCCCGCTGCACTGCCTGCCGACACCGGCAGCGCCATTTCCGAACTGACCCGCGATCTTTCCTACACCACCAGCCATAACGCCTTGTCGGCAGCCGGCGTCGCGTTTTCGGTCAAGGCGTTGGCGAGCAAACTGGAATCGCAACTCGATGCAGCGGCGCGGATTGTCAGTAATGCTGAGGTGATGATCGCCACCGAGCACGCCACTTCGCAGCTCAGCCGCGAAGCGCTGGCGGCGGCCAGCGAGGCGCATCACAGCAGTGCGGCGGGGCGAACCGAATTGGTCGACTCGATTTCGCGCATGCATCAGCTCAGTCAGCGCGCCAACGCCAGCCGTGAATTGATCGAGGCCTTGAGCCTGCGCAGCGATGATATTCAGCGAGTGACGTTGGTGATTCAGTCGATTGCCAGCCAGACCAATCTGTTGGCGTTGAACGCAGCAATTGAAGCGGCGCGAGCCGGCGAGCATGGTCGCGGTTTCGCGGTCGTGGCGGATGAGGTGCGTGGGCTGGCGGCGCGCACGGCGTCGGCGACGGGCGAAGTCGGTGAGATGGTCGCGGACATTCAGCAACGTACCGCTCAGGTGGTGGAGCAGATCCGCGAACTGTCGAGTGATCTGCACACGGGCGTCGAACAGGTCGAGCACACCGGCCAGCATCTGGAAAATATCGCGCGCTTGGCGGCGGGAGTGGAAAGTCAGGTCGGTGAGATCGCACGCGGCGCAGAGACCAATCGCGAACAACTCGACAGCCTGTTCAAGGCCATTGAGCAGATGCGCAGCGATCTGGCGATCAGCGATCAACAGACCCGTCACCTCGCCGAAGCGGCAGTGCAGATGGAAGGGCAGGCGGAAACCATCAGCGAGCGTCTGGCCGAAGTCGGCCTGGATGATTATCACCAGCGTATTTATGACCTGGCGCGTGAAGGGGCGAGCCAGATTGCGGCGCGGTTCGAGGCGGACGTCGAGCAGGGGCTGATCAGTCTTGAGGATCTTTTCGACCGTCAGTATCAGGCGATTGCGAATACTCAACCGGCCAAGTATCAGACCCGATTCGACCGTTATACCGATCAGGTGCTGCCGGCGATTCAGGAGCCATTACTGCCGCGTCATGAAGGGCTGGTGTTTGCCATCGCCTGCACGCAGCAGGGTTATGTGCCGACACACAATCAGGCGTTCAGTCAGCCGTTGACCGGGGATGCACAGGTTGATGCGGTGAATAATCGCACCAAACGCAAGTTTGCCGACCGCACCGGGATACGCTGCGGCAGCCATCAGCAACCGGTGTTGCTGCAAACCTATACGCGGGACACTGGCGAGCTGATGCACGACTTGTCGGTGCCGATCATGATCAAGGGGCGGCATTGGGGCGGTTTGCGTTTGGGCTATAAGCCGGAAAGTCCGCGCTGATTGATTGTTGCGATTGATGCAATGAATCTGTGCACGGGCGTCGCTGTTTCCTGCGCAGTGAAATCATTAACATGCCGACTTGGTTAGGTTGCTAATGAAGTCGGGAGGTCTGCATGCCCTGCAGAATTGATGTCGCCGTGATGATCGGCAGTGGCGTGCCCGCCGCGTTGCGTGCGATGGGTCAAAGCGTTTGCTGGGTGGTGTTGCTTGACGGTGAGCGACGCGGCACCGCGTTTGCCAGCCGCGATGAGGCCGAGGAGTGCAGGGCTGCGTGGCTCGCGCAGTTGAAGGCCGAGCCTGGCGACAGCCTGCATTGATCAGGGTTAGTTGCCGTCGTGCAAACGTACGTTGAGCTCGTCGACCACAACGGCTTCTTCGCCGTCGTTGCGCAGCCATTCCTTGAGCAGTTGTGCTTGTGATGGCGTCCAGAAATCGGCGTCGATCAGCTTGGTTTCGGCGTCCAGTGGATGGGCTTCGATGAAATCGTCGATTGCTGTGCCTTCTGAGGGCAGTCCCAGTTGATCGAACAGGGTTTTCAGATCATAGGTCGGCAAGTCCATCGTGTACTCCTTCTGATTGGCGCCGGGATGGCGCAGTCGATCACTTCCTTTATCTGAGGCAGTCGTTGTCCAGGAGTTCGATTTGGATTTCGAGCGAGCGGGCGAGGGCGCAGGCTTCATTGTGATCTTCGCGGAAACCTCTTACGCGTCCGGTGGATTTTTCCTTGATGTGGAAAAAGGCGTTGCCCGCCGGCACCACTTGAAAGCGCGGAGCATGATCGTTTTGTGCGTGTTCCGGCAGATCGTTCATCGCGGCGACATGCATGATCAGAGTTGATTTGAGTCGGGCGTCAGCGGGCATGGCGAAGTGAGTCAGAGTGCACATGTGAAGTCCTTTTCATCAGTTGGCCGATATTTACAGGCCGTTTCGGGTAGTCGTAATGAGCATCGCTGCTCTAGAATCGCCAGTACCTGTTGACGATGGGGCTTATCTAAAGCAATTTTTCGCGAGCGATATGTCGGAAAACTGCTTTTTTTCGTGAGAATTTTCCCTAAAGTTTGTAGTCGGCGTTCTCTGGCCGACGGTAAGGATTATTCCTTCAAGCTTTGGCGACATCGGGGTGAGTTTCGCGAGTGACAATCCAGTAGTCTTACGAAACCTCGCGTTGGATGAGCGGTCTGCTCTGTTCGAGCTTTTATTAGAGTCATTTGGCGGTTCCATCGGCCTGGCCGTTTTTTCGCCGTGCGCGTTTTCCGTGTGCGGTTTTTTCAGATCTGGGGATGTTTCTTTGGCAGTCAGTAATCTCGATATGCATGCTTTGTTCGTGTTGGGTGATTTGCGTGCGAAGCTGGTCAAGCTGTTTCAGTCGCGTTTTGTTTACATCACCGAGCAAAATGCCGAAGGCATTTACGTTGCCGAAATCGACACCGACAGTGCGTTGGTGGTCGATGACAAACCGGGGCTCAAGCTCAAGGTCGGCGATCATTTCAGCGCATCGGTCCTGCCCAGCCGCGAAGGCGGCAAGATGGATATCCGCTTTCGCGAAATCAAACTGACGGTCTATGGGCTTGGCGATTACGCCTTCGTCGACACTGCCGATGGCCACGCGATCCTGTTCAAGGAAGGTCACAGCGTGGTGACCGTGTTCGCCGCCAATGAGCAATTGCAGGAAGGCCTGACCAAGACTCTGAAAGCCGTTACTGCCAAAGCCGCGAAGTGGCGCAAGGGCGAACTGGTGACGTTCAAGGCCAGCGAGTGATCGGTGGATTGAGCTGCGCCGACTTCCACGCGCAGAACCTCGAAAGCGCACGCGAAGAGGCCCGGCGTTTGTTTGCTGCCAAGGCCGAGTTGCAAGGTGCGTGGCTGGGTTGGGTGGCGTCGCAGATTTACACGTTGCGCCCGGCGGAATACGCGAGCATGGTCAGACGCGAGCTGCAAAGTTTGCAGGGAAATGTCTGAAACCTGACATCGTTCGGGGCTTGGCCCTGAAAAAGCAGGAACCTCGGCTAAAGTCAGTTGACTGAGTATTCAGAGGCTTGCGGTCTTCTGTCAGGCCATTCCGCCATTGCTGTGAACAGCACGAGGTGCAATGCATGAACGGATTTCGACGGTTATTGGCTGCCAGCGTGGCCACATTCGGTTTGCTGACGTCAGCGCAGTCGGTGATGGCGGCACCCGCGCCGATCCATTTTGCCGACCTGAACTGGGAAAGCGGCAGCCTGATCACGGATGTTCTGCGCATCATCGTCGAGAAGGGGTACGGACTGCCGACTGACACATTGCCGGGTACCACCATCACCCTGGAAACCGCGCTGGCCAACAATGACATTCAAGTGATTGGCGAAGAGTGGGCGGGGCGCAGTCCAGTGTGGGTCAAGGCTGAGGCCGAAGGTAAAGTCGTGAGCCTGGGCGATACGGTCAAGGGGGCGACCGAAGGCTGGTGGGTGCCTGAGTACGTGATCAAGGGTGATCCGGCCAAGGGCATCAAGCCGCTGGCGCCGGACTTGCGCAGTGTCAATGATCTGGCCAAATACAAAGACGTGTTCAAGGACCCGGAAAGCCCGAGCAAGGGGCGTTTCCTTAACAGCCCGATCGGCTGGACGTCTGAGGTGGTCAACAAACAGAAGCTGACGGCTTACGGCTTGCAGGATGACTACACCAATTTCCGCAGTGGCTCGGGGGCGGCGCTGGATGCTGAGATCAGCTCCTCGATTCGTCGCGGTAAACCGGTTTTGTTTTATTACTGGTCGCCGACGCCGTTGCTGGGCAAATTCAAACTGGTACAACTGCAAGAGCCGCCGTTCGATGCCGAGGCGTGGAAGACGTTGACCGATGCCGATAATCCCAATCCGAAACCGACCCGCTCACTGGCGTCGAAGCTGTCGATTGGCGTGTCTACGCCATTTCAGAAACAGTATCCGCAGATCGCCGAGTTCTTCAGCAAAGTGGATTTTCCGATTGGGCCATTGAACAAGGCATTAGCGCAAATGAGCGAGAACCACACCGCGCCGCGTCAGGCAGCGGAAGCGTTTATGAAGGCGCATCCGGATGTGTGGCAGGCCTGGTTGCCGAAGGATGTAGCGGATAAGGTCTCGGCTGATCTGAAATAAGGGTTGAGCCTGCTGGCCTCAACGCGAGCCAGTCCACTCCCACAGTGGAATGCATTCAACGGTGGGAGTGGACTGGCTCGCGAAGCTTTTAGAGTCGAGTCTGCACCGCCAATTCAAAGGTGCGCGGCGTACCCAGGTAATACGCTGGCGAAACATGCGCGAACTCGGCATACACCTCATTCGTCAAATTGCGCACCCGCCCGGTCACGGTCGTGTGCGAATCAACCTTGTAGCTGAGGAAACTGCCGAACAGCGTGTATGACGGCACGGTCATGGTGTTGGCGGTATCGGCAAACACCGAGGCTACGTATCGCGCATCGACCCCACCTTGCCATTGCGATGAAAAATCGTAGGTCATCCACAGATTGCCGACCCGGTCAGGGACATTGGTGGGTGTATTGCCTTTGCGCGATACCACCACGCCAGCGGCGTTTTTCTCAGTGAAGTCATCGTACTGCGCGTCGACCCAGGCAAAGTTGCCTTCAGCCAACAGCCGGTCGGTGATTTGCAGCGAACTGGCAATCTCAATCCCTTTCGACGTTTGCTGGCCCACTGCAATGCTGCTGGTCGGGTCCAGCGGATCGGTGACGGCGAAGTCCTTTCGTTCGATTGTGTAGGCCGCCACCGTGGCCGAACCACGGCCGTTCAGGTAGTCGAACTTGCTGCCAATCTCCCATTGCTTGCCCGTCGAGACGTCGAAATCCTGAGTGCCGTTCGGTTGCTCGGCGGCGGTGCTGTATTGCACATAAACGTTGGCCGAAGGGATGAATTGATACGTCAGGCCCGCGCGGCCGGTGACCGGCTCCCAACGGCGTTTGAGATGCTTGGGATTGGCGGCGGTCACGGCTCGGTGGTTGGTCACGTCGAGATCGATGTCGTCATAACGCAGGCCGGTGAGCAGCGACAGTTTGTCGGTCAACGCCAAACGGTTTTCCACGAACAGCGCTTTGGTGGTCACCTGGTTGGTCTTGTCGCTGATCAATTGAGGGTGGGTGCCGGGAATGTCGTAGAAGTGCCCCGGTCGATAGTGGTTCGGGTCCACTGTGCTCGCGCCTCTGATGTTGAGCGGCGAGTTGGTGGTCTGGTTGACCTTGTATTCAAAGCCGCTCGACCACGTCGTATCAAGACCAAACAGTGTGCTGTCGTGGCGCAGTTCGAACTGGTTGCCGTTCTGCTCACCCTGGTGGCGTACCTGATACGCCGTGGAGCGATTCACCGCCGTGATATCGGCGTTGTACTGGTAGGTTTCGAGGTTGCGGTAATCGCGTTGGCTGTTGAGGTGGTACAGCGTGTTGCGAAGAGTGGTGCTGTCGTTGATCCGGTAGTCGACGATCGAGCGAACCCAGATCGTTCGCTGCTCGTAGCGACCGTTCTCGACGTTGTAGTTGTTGAAGCGGTTGTGTTTATCGATCTTCAACTCGCCGGCCTTGGGATTGAGCACGGGCGTGCCCCAGTACGGACTGTCTTCGTGTTCATCCTGATATTCCAGGGCCAACGTGTGCGACAGGTCGGGTGTGAGATCGCTGAGCAGCGAGAACGCCACGCTCCAGGCATCGCGCTCCTGGCGGTCGATGTAGCCGTTGCTGGTGTTGTGACTGACGTCGAGGCGCGCGTAGTGCTGCACGTCGGCGCTCGGGTCGGTCAGGGCGTGGTTGAGGCCGAACGCGGTTTCGGTGGTGTCATAGCGGCCGTAACTGACTCTGCCTTCAACCGCTTGTTCATCGCGGGTCGCCAGTTTGGTCACGTAGTTCAGCGAGCCGCCCACCGAACCTGCGCCGTTGACCAATGAAGACGGGCCGCCGAGTAACTCCACTCGATCATAAATCCACGCATCCACCGGCCGGGCGAGGCCGCCTGAGACGTTGATGCCGTTGAACATCTGGGTGATCTGGCTGCTGGTGAAGCCGCGATAGGAAATGAAACCGCCGAAACCCGGCGGTGCGCTGGCGTTGACGCCGGGCAGGGTGTTGGCGGCGTCCTGGAAGTTCTGCGCGCCATGGCGTTCGATGTCGTTGCGATTGGCGATGGCCACCGAGGCGGGCGTGTCGCGCACGCTCAAGCCAAGGCGCGAAGCCATGCCGCTGGATTGGTCGAGGCTCAGGCCCGGTTCGGTGCCGGCCTCGCCATCGATGGTGATCGGCGCCAGATCCACGGTGGATTGCGCCCAGGCGTTAACGGACAGGCAGCCGCACAGGCTCGCCAGCAGAGTGAGTTGTTTCATCAAAGAATCCTGAATACTTGTCTAGGAATCAGCGCACAGGCAAACGCCGCGCGTTGGCGCAGTAGGCTGAACAATCAAAAAGGCAAGGGCACTCAGGCGAGCGGCGGGGCGCGTGGGTTGGCCGAGGGCCAGGTGAAGCGGGCAGGGAGGTCGGCGCTGACAATCGGGGCCAGCGGCGGGCTGTGTTGTTCGGGGAGGACTGCCAGGGTCAGGCTGGAGTTGAACGCCGGGCCCATGCCGCCGGTGGAGCACAACGGGCAACCGAAAGCTTTGGACAGGGTCGGCAGTTTTTCTTCGGTGGGATTGGATGCCAGCGGCGCTTGCGTCGTCGGGTCCACCGTACAGAACTGGCCGCCAATGCCGTTGAGCTGCATTGCGACCATTTGTCCGTGACCGATGCTGCACGCGAACACGTTGAACAGGACGCAGCAATAAAGCATCCAGGCCAGCAGTGAGCGATCGGTATTGGAGAATTTCATGGGGCGGCACTTTACCGTACCGCCGATCGGTCGTGCACTTGAAAAAAATGCGACTAGGATCATTTGTTCAAATCCCTTTCAAGGATTTCAATCATGACGTTTGTGTTGGCTCAATGGATGGCGGCCACTTTTGCGGTGATCGCCCTGGTGCATGTGTATTGGGCGTTGGGTGGGCAATGGGCGGCGGTGGCGGCGGTACCGCAAATTCCGGTGGACGGTTTTGTCGCGACGGTGCGGCCGGCGTTCAAACCGTCGGGCTGGATCACATTGGTGGTGGCGGCCGGGTTATTGCTGATTGCTGCACTGGTGTGTCTGCGGGTTGGCTGGGGCTTCCCGGCGGTGAATCACAAGGCATTGCAATGGGTGATCAGCGCGATTGCGCTGTTGATGTTCGCCCGAGCCATTGGCGATTCGAATCTGGTGGGGTTTTTCAAGGAAGTGAAGGGCTCGCGATTTGCGCGGCTGGATACCTGGGTGTATTCGCCGTTGTGTCTGGTATTGGGGGCGGGGTTGTTGGCGGTGGCGTGGGTTTGAGGCTGAGCGGGCTTGCCCGCGAAGAGGTTCGCCCTGACACGGATGATTGCAAACTAACTGCCGTTCTCAGTCCGCCGGCTACTGACTTCAGCCGGCACGTCATCCCCTGCCATGCGCTTGCGGAATAACGCCGCCCGCGCCAGCAGCAGCGTGGTCACCGGCATGGTGATCGCCAGCAGAATCGGGATCAACCAGGCATGCAGGACCGGCCCGGATTTCAGCGCTGAAAAGCAGATGATCGACGCCAGTGCGACGCACCATGCACCCAACGTCGAAGCCAGTGCTGGCGGGTGCATGCGCTGGAAGTAATCTTTCATCCGCAGCAATCCGGTCGCGCCGATCAGCGTAAACACACCGCCGAGCACCAGCAGGATCGCCACCGCAATCTCGACCCACAGAGACCATTCAGCGTTCATTCGATCACCTCGCCACGCAGCAGGAATTTCGCCAGGGCAAACGAGCCGACGAAGCCGAACAGCGCAATCAGCAGCGCCGCTTCGAAGTAAGTGTCACTGGCGTAACGAATGCCCAGGGTCAGCATCATCAGCATTGCAACGATGTACAGATAATCCAGTGCCAACACCCGATCCTGCGCCGACGGCCCTTTGAACAGGCGGATCAGGGTCAGCACCATTGCCAGCGAGAACAAAAACAGCGTCAGCAGGATCGCGTTCGACAGGAATGGGCTCATTCGTAAATCTCCATCAATGGCCGCTCGTAAGCAGTCTTGAAGTGCTCAATGAACTGCGCTTCATCATCCAGATCCCAAATGTGCAGCAGCAAAATGCTGCGATCCAGCGACAGTTCCGACCACACCGTGCCGGGCACTACCGTGCAGATCATCGACAGCGCAGCCAGGCCGTGGGCATCGCGCAGGTCCAGCGGCACTTTGACAAAACACGAGCGCGGCGGGCGGCGGCCGGCGTTGAGCACGCCCCACGCCACGATCAGGTTGGACATCACCACATCACGGCCGACAAGCAGGAGCATACGCAGGATCGTCCCGGGACGGCGAATGCGCACGGGTTTGGGACGCAATTTACGCATCATCAGCGGCGCAGCAAAACCCAGCATCATGCCGAGCAGCAGATTACCGGGGCTGACCGACAGATTCAGCGTCAGCCACAAAACACACAGCGCCAGGGATAACAACGGTGCAGGAAACACGCGCTTCATGGCTGTACCTCCAGGATGGCGGCTTTGGCTTCCGGGCTCGGTACGGCGCGAGTGCCGAGCACGGCCATCACGTACTGCTGCGGGTTGTGCAAGGCATCAGCGGTCGCTTGGGTGTAGCGCAGCAGCGGCTCAGCCTTGAACGTGAGGAGGATGCTCAACCCCAGCAACAGGAAAATCGGCGTGCATTCGAGTTTGCGCAACAGCGGTGAAGGGCGCTCTTGCGGCGTCCAGAATCGCTGGACGCCGAGGCGCGAGAAGGCCATCAACGACGCCAGCCCGGAAAGGATCAGCAGCACAAGCAGTGCCCATGCCGCATTGGAAATCGGCGCGTCAGTGCCCAGCCCCAGCGGATTGAGCAGCGCACCGATCAGGCTGAGTTTGCCGATGAATCCGGACAGCGGCGGCATGCCGATAATCAGCAACGCGCAGGCGATGAAACTCAGGCCGAGAAACGCCATGGTCCACGGGATGACCTGACCGACCACGGCTTTCTGCTCGTCATCGAGGTTGATGCCTTTGGGCGGTTGCAGGGATTCCTGTGGACGTGGCAGCAGTTCGCTTTCGTCTTCCAGCGCAATCTCGTTGGCCGAGCGTGAACGCTCGATCAACTCAGCCAGCAGGAACAGTGCGCTCAACGCCAAGGTCGAGCTGACCAGATAGAACAGTGCCGCGCCGATCAGGTTCGGCTGGGCGAAACCCACGGCCGACAGCAGTATCCCCGCCGACACCAGAATGCTCAGGCTGGCCATGCGCTCAAGCCGTTGCGCAGCAATAATCGCCAGCGCTGCGCACGCAATCGTCGCCATGCCGCCGTAGATCAGCCAGTCGCCACCGAAGAAGGACGAAGCCCCAGCCTGCCCGGAGAACAGCAGGGTCCACAGGCGCAGCAGGGTGTAAACGCCGACCTTGGTCATGATCGCGAACATCGCCGCCACCGGCGCGCTGGCCGAAGAGTACGCCGGCACCAGCCAGAAGTTCAGCGGCCACATACCGGCCTTGGCCAGGAACGCTACCGCGAGAATCCCCGCACCGGCGTGCAGCAAACCGCGGTCGGCTTCCGGCACCAGTGGGATTTTCAGGGCCAGATCGGCCATGTTCAGCGTACCGGTGACGCCATAGATCAGCGCCGCACCGATCAGAAACAGCGACGAGGCGAGCAGATTGATCGAGATGTAATGCAAACCCGACGACACCCGCGCCCGGCCGGAGCCGTGCAGCAACAGACCGTAGGACGCGGCCAGCAGCACTTCGAAGAACACGAACAGGTTGAACAGATCAGCAGTGAGGAACGCGCCATACAGGCCCATCAACTGAATCTGGAACAATGCGTGGAAGCTTGAGCCCGCGCCATCCCAGCGCGCCATCGCAAAGAGGAGGGCGCTGACGCCGATGATCCCGGTCAGCACCAGCATCAACGCTGACAGGCGATCGACCACCAGCACGATGCCGAACGGCGCCTGCCAGTTGCCCGGCAGGTACACGCCGATCGAGCCGGGCACGCCAGTGGTCTGCGTCCATTGCAGCAACATCACGGAAATGAACAGGCCAAGCAAGCTGGAGAACAGGTTGATTTTCGCCTTCAGCGGTCGGTGTTTTTCGCCGAGCATCAACATGATGGCGGCGGTCAGCAGCGGCAGCAGAATCGGTGCGGCGATCAGGTGAGTCATCGCCATCATTCTTTAGGCTCCCGGCCGTCAACGTGGTCGGTGCCGGTCAGGCCGCGCGAGGCGAGCAGAACGACGAGAAACAACGCGGTCATGGCGAAGCTGATGACGATCGCCGTCAATACCAAAGCCTGTGGCAGCGGGTCGGTGTAGTGCAGCAAATCTTGCGTCACGCCGTCCTTGATCACCGGCTCCTTGCCGATAAACAGGCTGCCCATGCTGAAGATGAACAGGTTGACCGCGTATGACAGCAGACACAGGCCCATGACCACCTGAAAGGTCCGTGGTCGCAGTATCAGCCAGACGCCGGACGCGGCGAGGATGCCGATGGCGATTGCGATGACTTCTTCCATCAGACGGCTCCTTTGCTGGCGACGGACTTGGGCAACGATGCGGTCTTGTGCCCGCGCACCGATTGGTGGGCGAGGGCGGTGAGGATCAACAGCGTCGAACCGACCACCACGCCGTACACGCCGATATCAAAGAACAGCGCACTGGCGATATGGATCTCGCCCAGCAGCGGCAATGCGAAATGCCAGGTGTGCGTGGTCAGGAACGGGTAGCCGACCGCCAGCGCTCCGAGTCCGGTCGCCGTGGCGAACAGCAACCCCGTCCCCATCCAGCGCAGTGGTCGCAGGCTCATTTGCGCCTCGACCCACTGTGTACCGGCCACCATGTATTGCAGGATGAACGCCACCGACATCACCAGGCCGGCGACAAAACCGCCGCCCGGCTGATTGTGGCCGCGCATGAACAGGTAGAACGACACCACCAGAGCAATCGGCAGCAGCAGTCGTACCAGCACCGCTGGCACCATCATGAAGCCGAGCGCGGTATCGCTGGCCGTACGCGGGTTGACCAGATCGGTGACCACGTCCGGCGCCAGCAGGCGTTGCTGTGCGGGCAGTTGCAGGCTCTCTTTCGGTGGGCGGAAGCGGCGCAGCAAGGCAAACACGGTCAGTGCCACCGCGACCAGCACGGTGATTTCGCCGAGGGTATCGAAGCCACGGAAGTCCACCAGCATCACGTTGACCACGTTGCTGCCGCCGCCCTCAGGCATGGCGTGACTGAGGTAGAACGAGGAAATGTCGTTCGGTGTCTGGCGCGTGAGCATGGCGTACGACAGCAGTGCCATGCCACCGCCGACGGCAATCGACAGCAGCAAGTCGCGCAGACGACGAATGCGCGCCTTGCGCAGGGTGCTCGGCAGTGGCGAGACTTCTTCGATCCGTCGTGGCAACCAGCGCAGGCCTAGCAGGATCAGTACCGTGGTGACCACTTCGACCGCCAATTGCGTGAGGGCCAGATCCGGTGCGGAGAACCAGACGAAGGTCACGCAGGTCATCAGGCCGCAAACACTGACCATGGTCAAAGCCGCGAGACGGTGATACTTGGCTTGCCAGGCGGCACCAAGGGCGCAGGCAATTGCCAGTAGCCACAGGGTCACGAAGACGATGGAGCCGGGGATTTTCGGCCGGTCGCCCCAGCTCAGGCTGCTGTGCAACATCGCAATCAGGCCCGCGAGCACCGCCGCCAATACCACCAGAAACAATTGCATTTGCAGGCGACGGGTGCCGAGTCGGCGCTCTACCCTGCGGGCCATGCGCATCATGACGACCAGACTGCGCTCGAACAGGTGCTTGCCGTTGAAGCGGCCTATCAGTGGCGGATATTTGAAGCGCCCGC
Source organism: Pseudomonas sp. RA_15y_Pfl2_54 (assembly GCF_963971015.1). NCBI lineage: Bacteria > Pseudomonadati > Pseudomonadota > Gammaproteobacteria > Pseudomonadales > Pseudomonadaceae > Pseudomonas > Pseudomonas sp. RA_15y_Pfl2_54. The sequence continues at coordinate 61,115 of NZ_CAXAPN010000037.1, read as the reverse complement.
GCTTGAGCTGCTTGCGCAGCAACAAATAGACGACGATGCCGGCGGACATGGCAATCAGGCTCATGATCATCGGGGCGTTCAGACCGTGCCAGATCGCCAGGCTGTACTCCGGCAAGGTGCCACCCACCACGGGCAGCGCGGCGGCTGCAAGCAGCGGGCCGACCACGTGCGCGGGGAAAATCCCCACGACCAGGCAGGTGAACACCAGCAGTTCGACCGGCGCACGCATCCAGCGGGGTGGTTCGTGCGGGGTGTGCGGCAGGTCGGTGGCTGGCGGGCCAAAGAACACATCGACGGTGAAGCGTAGCGAGTAAGCAACGCTGAACGTACCGGCGATGGTCGCGACAATCGGCAACGCCGCTTCGACCCACGCGGTGGCGTTGATGAACACGGTTTCGGCGAAGAACATCTCCTTCGACAGGAAGCCGTTGAGCAACGGCACGCCGGCCATCGAAGCGCTGGCAACCATGGCCAGCGTCGCTGTGAACGGAATCAGTTTGATCAGGCCGCTGAGTTTGCGGATATCGCGAGTACCGCTTTCATGGTCGATGATGCCTGCCGCCATGAACAGCGAGGCCTTGAACGTGGCGTGGTTAAGGATGTGGAACACCGCCGCGACGGCGGCCAGCGGACTGTTCAGCCCCAGCAGCAGGGTGATCAGGCCGAGATGGCTGATGGTCGAGTAGGCCAGCAGACCCTTGAGATCGTTCTGGAACATCGCGCAATAGGCGCCGAGCAACAGCGTACATGCGCCGGCACCGCTGACGATGTAGAACCATTCTTCAGTGCCGGACAGCGACGGCCACAGGCGCGCGAGCAGGAAAACCCCTGCCTTGACCATGGTTGCCGAGTGCAGATACGCGGAGACTGGCGTTGGCGCCGCCATCGCATGGGGCAGCCAGAAGTGGAAGGGGAACTGGGCACTTTTGCTGAGTGCGCCGATGAGGATGAGAGGTAATAGAAGAGGGTAGAGGGCATGTGCGCGAATCTGATCGCCGGCGGCCAGGACCTTGTCCAGGTCATAGCTGCCGACGACATGGCCGAGGATCATGACCCCCGCCAGCAGACAGAGTCCACCGGCCCCTGTAACCATCAATGCCATATAGGCACCGCGGCGGGCGTCCGCGCGGTGGTGCCAGTAGCCGATCAACAGGAATGAGAAGAGGCTGGTCAGCTCCCAGAAAAACACGATCTGGATCAGGTTGCCGGAAATCACCAGCCCGAGCATGGCGCCCATGAACGCCAGAAAAAACGCGAAGAAACGCGGCACCGGGTCGTCCGGAGACATGTAATAACGGGCATATAAAGAGACGAGCGTGCCGATGGCGAGCACCAGCATCGAGAACAACCAGGCGAAGCCGTCCATGCGCAGGACGAAGTTCAACCCCAGGCTGGGGAGCCACATGAACTCTTCGCGGATGACGCCGCCATCGGCGATTTGCGGATACAGCATCGCGACCTGGACGGTGCCGATCAGAGCGACCAGACCTGCCAACAGGGATTCGGTATTACGCGCATTGTGTGGCAGCACCGCTGCCAGACAGCTGCCTATGAAAGGCAGAAGCAGTAGAACTATCAGGGACATAGGCTTCTAATCTGCGGAAGTTTGTGAAGCATCATACGTGCCAGCTCCCCGATCACCAAACGCCAGGATGTCTCAGAATCCTACAAAATAGTCTGGAAATTTCTGTTTGGCATTGTTTCGCAGGAAAGGAAGTTGCCAGTGATGGCCCCATCGCGAGAAGGCTTACGCTCACGGGGGACAAACAATACCTGTGGGCGCGGGCTCGCTCGCGAAGGCAATGCTTTGGACAGCACCCAGCCTGGTTTAACCCTGAGTTTCCCGCTCCAGCTCAGTCTCTGCTTCGGCAGCTTTACCCTTGGTCTTCAACTCACTGACAATCACTGCCGCCACAATCAACCCAGCGCCCAGCAGTGCAATCGCTGGCAAGCGCTCACCGGCAATCCGTCCGACAATCCCGGCCCACACCGGCTCACCGGCATAGATCAACGTGGCCCGCGTCGGCGATACACTCTTCTGTGCCCAGTTCATTGCCACCTGAATCGCCGCACTCGCGGCGCCCAGTCCCAGTGCGGTCACCAGCAGCGTCCAGGAAAAGTCCGGAATCGCTTCGTTCGTCGGCACCACCAGCAGAAACGACAAGACAGCCGTCACCGCCAACTGCACCACGGTCACCCGGCGCACATCGACTTGCCCGGCATAAGTGCTGATCAGAATGATTTCGGCCGCAATGGCAATGGCGCTGATCAGCGTGGCGATTTCCCCGGGGCTGAAATTCAGCGAGGCCCCCGACGGCCCCGACAGCAGCATCAAACCGGTAAACGCCAGCATGATACCGATGCTCGGCATCAACCCCGGTCGCCGCCCGAGCACCAGCCATTGCAGCAACGGGACGAACGGCACGTACAACGCGGTGATGAATGCTGACTGACTGCTCGGGATCGATTGCAGACCGACCGTCTGCAAACCGTAGCCGAGCATGATCGCCACACCGATGAAGGCGCCGGCCTTGAGTTCGAACAGGGTCAGTTCGCGCAGATGGCGCCAAGAGAACAGCGCCACGATGCACGCCGCAGCGGCGAATCGCAGACCGACAAAAAACATCGGCCCACTGACGGTCATCGCGTGTTGCACCAGCAGGAAAGTGCCGCCCCAGACCATGGTGATCAGCACCAGCACGCACTCGGCTTTGCTGAAACGGGAGAAACGGAGGGAGGTGTCGGGGCGATTCACTGACGTCATGACCTTGCGCACTATAAAAGGCAGGACGCACAATGCGCCCAACGTTGCGCAGTATACTGCCCAACCCCACCGAGTGAGCAATATAGTGCCCAAAGATTCCAGCCAACGAGCGTCCGTCCTGCAACACGTCAGCCAGAACGTCCGGCGTCTGCGCCACGCGGCAGACATGAGCCAGACCGCGTTGGCGGAAAAATCCGGGGTGAGCCGGCGCATGCTGGTGGCGATCGAGGCGGGCGAAAAGAATGTCAGCCTGACCACCCTCGACCGAGTCGCCGAAGCACTCGACGTCGCCTTCAGTGATCTGATCCAGGCATCCGACGCGCGCGATCCGAGCCGCATCAACGAAGTGGCGTGGGCGGGCACGATCCCTGGCAGTAAAGCGGTGCTGCTGTCCAAAGCCACGGCGACTCGCGAAGTCGAACAGTGGGAGTGGTGCCTGCAACCCGGCGAGGTCTATCCCTCGCAACCGGATGCCGACGGTTGGAGTGAGCAGATTTATGTGTTTGCGGGTTGCCTGACGCTGATGCTCGGCGATCAACCGCAGCACATCAACGCGGGTGAGTTTTTCATGTTCGCCAGCAACCAGCCGCACGCCTATCGCAATGATGGGGATGTGGCGGCGCGGTTTGTCCGTAATGTGGTGATCTGAATGAGTCAGAGCGCAGATATCCTGATTATTGGCGGCGGCCTCAGCGGCACGATGCTGGCGGTGCAATTGCTGCGTCTGCCCGGTCAACGCAAGATTCTGATCATTGAACCGCGCGCCGAAGTGGGGCGCGGCGAGGCTTACAGCGCAGTCGAACCTGGCCATACGCTTAATGGCAACGCGGCGCGAATGAGCGTCGACCCGGATAACCCCAATGACCTGACGCAGTGGCTGACCGAGCATATTGCCGCTGGTGGCTGGCCGGAGTCGGCTGAGCAAAATGTACCTGTCAGTGAGTTGTTCCCGCCTCGTGGATTGTTCGGCGTTTACGTGCAACAACGGTTAGCCGAAGCCCGCAATGCCGGTGCGCAACAAGGCTCGACAGTCGAGCATGTCCGCGCGGAGGTCGTCGATCTGCACGCCGATGCGGATTCAGTGCACTTGACCTTGAGTGACGGTCAACTTTTACACGGCGCATTTGCTGTGCTCGCCACAGGCATGTTTCCCGCCGCACGCACGCCGCAGAAAGAATCTAGTGGCCTCAACGCCACCGCACTTGACCCTTGGGACGTCGCGGCCATGCGCCAACTCGATCCGCAATCGACCGTGCTGATCATCGGCTCCGGCCTGACCATGGTCGATGCCGTGGTCTCACTGGAACAGGCCGGGCATCGCGGGCCTATCGAGGTGTTTTCCCGTCACGGCTTGCTGCCTCACGTACGGCGCCAACCACCGGTTTGGGTGGATTTCCTCGCTGAAGATCCTGGCATTCGCTCGCCACGGCAGTTGCTGCGCGAATTGCGTCGGCATTGCCGTGAGGCCATCGCCCAAGGCATTGATTGGCAGGCGCCTCTGGACACGGTGCGCGCTCACATCGGACGCTTGTGGAGTCAGGCGACTGACGTGCAGCGTCGACAATTCGTACGGCATGTGCGGCCGTGGTGGGAGAGTCATCACCATCGTTCGCCGCCGCTGAGTGCGCAGTTGGTCGAACGGCTGCAGGGCGAGGGGCGGTTGCGGATTCAGGCGGCTTCTTTCAAAGGGCTTGAAACGTGCGTGGCGGACGGTGTGAGTATTCGCATTCGTCGCCGTGGTGAGGCTCAAACCTGTGTAGTTCATGGCGCTGCGCTGATCAATTCCAGTGGCATCGAGTATGACTGGCGTCGGGTGGCGCGACCGTTGCCGCAGCAGTTGCTGGCGCGGGGATTGGTGCGACCGGGGCCGTTGGCGTTGGGGATCGCGGCTGCGATTGATGGTGCAGTGCTGAACGAACACGGGCAGGCAGCGAATCGGCTGTTCGCCATGGGCCCGCCGTTGCGCGGGATGTGGTGGGAGAGTACGGCAGTGACCGATGTGGCGTTACAGGCGAAGGCGTTGGCGATGCGATTGTGTGCTGAGCAAGGCTGAGGATTGAGGTTGCTGATCAGGGCCTCTTCGCGGACTTGCCTGCGAAGAGGCCAGCAGGTTCAACATCTCTGTCTACTGGTCTGGCCTATTCGCTAGCAAGCGAGTTCCCACAGGGTTGTGTAGCGGCTGAAAGCTTACGCGACCACTTGATAACACGGCACATACGCCGCGCCGCCCGGCAGTTTCATCCGGTGCTGCGCAACGAAAGCTTTGAGCAGCGCATCGAGCGGTTGCATGATCGCTGCGTCACCACGGATCTGGTACGGCCCGTGTTCTTCAATCAAGCGAATGCCCTTGTCCTTGACGTTGCCGGCCACGATCCCGGAGAACGCCCGGCGCAGGTTGGCCGCCAGTTCGTGTGGCGGCTGATCGCGGTGCAGTTTGAGGTTGGCCATGTTTTCGTGGGTCGGATCGAACGGACGCTGGAACCCCTCCTCGATTTTCAACAGCCAGTTGAAGTGGAAGGCGTCGTTGCGCTCGCGGCGGAATTGCTTCACGGCTTTCAGGCCCTGAGTCATCTGGCGCGCGACTTCGGCCGGGTCGTCGATGATGATTTCGTAGTGCTGTTTTGCGGCTTCGCCAAGGGTGGCGGTGACAAACGCGTCGAGTTGCTCCAGATACGGTGCGGCATGTTTCGGCCCGGTCAGTACGACCGGGAACGGCAGGCCTTCGTTGTCCGGGTGCATCAGGATGCCCAGCAGGTACAGAAACTCTTCAGCAGTACCGGCGCCGCCCGGGAAGATGATGATGCCGTGGCCAACGCGCACGAACGCTTCGAGGCGTTTTTCGATGTCCGGCAGGATCACCAGTTCGTTGACGATCGGGTTAGGCGCTTCGGCGGCGATGATGCCCGGCTCGGTCAATCCGAGGTAGCGACCGCCATGAATGCGTTGTTTGGCGTGGGCGATGGTCGCGCCCTTCATCGGGCCTTTCATGACGCCGGGGCCGCAACCGGTGCAGATGTCGAGGCTGCGCAGGCCCAGTTCGTGGCCGACTTTCTTGGTGTATTTGTACTCTTCGGTGTTGATCGAGTGGCCGCCCCAGCACACCACGATTTTCGGCTCGACACCCGGGCGCAGGGTGCGAGCGTTGCGCAGCAGGTGGAAGACGTAGTCGCTGATGCCTTGCGAAGTGCTCAGGTCGATGCGTTGGCTGTCGAGTTCATTCTCGGTGTAGACGATGTCGCGCAGAGCGCTGAACAGCATTTCCCGGGTGCTGGCGATCATTTCGCCGTCGACGAAGGCGTCGGCGGGAGCGTTCAGCAGCTCCAGGCGCACACCGCGATCCTGCTGGTGAATGCGGATTTCGAAATCCTTGTAGGCTTCAAGAATGGTCTTGGCGTTGTCGACATGCGCGCCGGTATTGAGGATGGCCAGGGCGCACTGGCGGAAGAGGGTGTAGGTGCTGCCGGATCCGGCTTCGCTCAGTTGCTGAACTTCACGTTGAGAAAGGGTTTCCAGGCTGCCCTTCGGGCTGACCGAGGCGTTGATTACGTGTCGTTGGGTCATGCAATGATCCTTAAAACGATGTCATCTCAAGACGAGGCGATGGCATCCGAATAGTGTGTATCCATGAATGAAGATGGCACGATCTGCGCTGTACCGCCATGTCCCCGTTGATTGATAAAAAGATGAAAAGGAGCCCCAGCATAGCTAAATCCGCCGCAGAGGCGATAATGCCCCGGCCGGTTTTTTCCGTTGCCCTTTTTTGCCGCTCAAGGAAGTCATTCGTGATGTTTGAAATTCAGCCGATGGATGCCGCTACTTTTCGCCAGCAGACCCGCCGCAGCACGATCATCATCGCCGTGCTGTTTCTGGTGCTGGCGATGTTGTTTTCGGCGGTGGCAGTGGCGCTGTTCGGTGAGCCTGGCGGCGATAATCTGCGGTTCAATGTCGGTGGGGTGTTTGTCGCGTTCCTGTTGACGGCGGGGCTGTTGCGCGGGCGATTCTGGAATCAGAGCTGGATGGCCCCGGCTGTTTATAGCTGGCGGCTCAAGCGTAGCCTGATGAGTGTCACCAATGTGATGCATCAGGTGACGGCGGCGGTAGAAAAAAACGATCCGACGGCGATGAAGGTGTTGCGCTTCTATCATCTGGGGCTGACCCAGATGCATGAACTGGACGGTAACTCCAGTGATCACGGGCAACTATGGCGGGAAGTTGAGCAGCATAAGGAAAGCATGCAGGCGTTGGGGCTTGATATCGATCAGCCACGCCTCGATCCGGCGTGGCTGGAAGCCTTGAAATCCGCGTCGCGTTAAAACGGAATGCGCCTGGCTCGGCGCAGTTTCCACGAGCGGATCAGCCGCCCATAGACCAACAGGTTGACCGCCAGCACCACGCTGGCGAGTGCCAGTTGAATCTGCGGTGTCAGCCCGGCCGGGTAGATGATCGGCCAGATGTAATGCTCGATGAATCCACCGGCGTATTCGGTCTGTCCGGCGGCGTGGCGCATCAGGTTTTCCCAGTAGGTCAACGGACAGGTCAGGTGCAACACCTCGACCGCGAAGCCCCACGCGGCGGCGGGCAAGTGCAACCACATCAGCCGTGGCCACTTGAGCACCAGCAACCCGCCGAACAGCACGAACACAATGAACAACAAATGAAACAGCACCAGCCCGTCGGCTGCGATTCGGTACAGCATGTTGTCTCCCTGACGCGATTGTGAAAGGCGTTATGTTACGCGCAGGCCTTGGGCAATGGCGCAAGCTTGTTCAATCCAGAGAGGTTTTTTAATGGCACCGTTATCAACGGCTTTTCTGGATGGAGAGCGTTATCTGCGATTCACGGTTGCCGCGCAGTAGGTTTCTTCAAGACGCTGGTGGTTGTAAGTTGCCCGCGTGAAACTGCTCTACGCTGTAAGGAGGGTAATTTACTTGTGGCAGGAGGTGTGCATGACGACTGAGCAAGAGCATCCTGAACGGGATGACGATGAGACGGATGAGCCGACGCAAGAAGAAATAGAGCGGGAGAAGCACAAGGAGCAAACCTGGAAACACGATGACGGCAGAGAGCTATCGGAGCCTGATCGCAAGTTGTAATTGATTCTTGCGAAAAAGCCCCGCATCAAAGCCTGAGCGGGGCTTTTCGTTATTTCAGAGATCGTCCATCTGCGTGAAATCGGGGTGTGAGGCCCGATATCCCAGGGTTTTGTCGATCCAGGCATTGAGTTCGTTGACCATCACCGGTGCCTGACCAGGATACTCTTCGAGGGTGGTGCGCAGGATACGTTCGATGTCGGGAACGGCACGCAGGTTTCGGGTTTTTATGTAGTGGCCGATAAAACAGTCGAGTTGAAAGCGTTCTGTCATGGACAGATGAATACACTCCAGGTCGTTGGCCTGTTTGATTGCAAAATCGTCGCGCAACTTGGTTCTCTGCAGGTTTGAAAAAGTTGTTGGGGATTCCTGGTTTTGTTGACTCTTCGGTCAACTGATATGCCAAATGGAAATGCGGCGCGCATGCTATCGCTAGCGCCTCTAAATGTATGTATGACGGTTGAAATGTCTGACAGGCGGTTAGTTCGTTCAAACGACTGTTTCGCGTTGGGCTGTGTCATTGTTGAAACGCTTGTTGTAATGAAACGGAATCACTATTGATTCGAATCTTTTTAAATAAATTGATGCAAAGAACATTCAGGTCAGTTGTTCTATTAGCCTGGCGCCCTGATTGCGTGAATTTCCTACGGTTTTAGCGACTTTGTACCATTCGAACGTCTCCCACGGTTCGCCTTCGAACAGAAGCATATGTTCGGCGCGTTCGACGGGCGTTGCTGGATCGAGCCATTCGCGCACCAAATCTGCGCAGAACACCACAGGTCGACGATCATGGATATCAAGCATGCCGCCGACGCTGTCCGCAGTGATGATCACAAATCCATCGTCGTCCCGCGCCTGCGTGCCGGATGTAGGAAGTTGTCCGATGGCGGCGCAGAAAACTGGTCCGTGATCGGCCCGACGGATCAGCCACGGTTGTCGGGTTTTATCCTCGGCATCCACCCACTCAAACCAGTTGTCGACCGGGACGATCAAGCGATCCCGCCAGATGGCCCGGAAGAATGGGCCATGGGCGACTTTCTCCACTCGCGCGTTGATTGGCGCTGCGCGATCCTTGGCCCAGTGTGGGCGCCAGCCCCAGCGCAGGTTGTCAGCGCACAGTCGTTGATCGTGCTGATGGAGCACGGCCAGCGAAGTGGTCGGGGCCGCGTTGTAGCGATTCAGCGGCGCGTCGCCCACATGATTGAGCAACGCATCCGGGATGCTCAGCACAGCAACGAAATCGTGAATGCCACGGTACTGCGAGAGTCTTGCGCACATGGGCTGAATCTCCGGTTGGACGGTTTCAGCTTAGTCGCTGATGCGCTCTCAATCCTTGTCTTGAGCAGACACTGGCTAACTGAGCGAGCGCCGGAACCAAACCCTGTGTACCTTATCCAGCCTCGGCTCGCAGAACCGGGCGCAGGGAAGGGTAAGGGCGAAGGAGTTTTGCCAATCGACAACGTGACCGCAGCGGTCGGACTCAAGGCGAAACATGACAACCGGATTCAGACTTCTTTGTGCAGCAGCCATTGTTTTGGGGTTGGCCGGTTGCATTGCCGCGCCCATCGAATTGACCGCGCAAACCGAAACACGCCTGAAAGCTCAAGCGCCGGTGCGCTTTTTGCTGACGTACGATGATGGCCCCAGCGCCTCGAGTTTCTGGAATCCGTCGGCCACGGTCCTCGACAGCCTCAAAGACAACCCCCTGCAACCGGGCATCAAAGCGGTGTTCTTCGTCCAGACCCGTGCGCCCAGGGCAGGCGACAGCGAGATCGGCCGCGCCATCATGCGTCGCGAGCATGAGGAGGGGCATATCCTCGGTTTTCACACCGCGACCCACTGGCACACCAATCATCGCTTGCTCGACCCGCGGGAGCTGGAAACGTCGCTGAGCAACGGTACGGCTGACATCGCCGCCATTACCGGGGCGCCACCCCGGTTATTGCGTCCGCCATTCTGGAACTACGACAAGCGCACTTTTGCCGCCTATCAACAACATGGATTACACGTCTTGTTGACGGATTTGAGCGCTAATGACGGCAAGATTTGGGGGTTTAACGCCAGCCCGCGGCGCCGGGCGAACCTGTTGCGGCAGTTGTCGCAAGTCCGGGAGCGCATCGCTCTTGGTGAGTTTCCAACCGTGGACGGGGTCATTCCGGTGGTGGTGACCTTCCATGACCTCAATCGCTACACCGCGCGGCATACTCGCGAATATCTGCAAATCCTGCTGGACAGTGCAGCCGCCACAGGCGTGAGGCTGGCGGACAAGCCGTTCTACGATGACCACGCTGCGCTGGAGAAGGCCGCGCTGGCGCGCACGGTTCAGCAAAGTTCGGATCAAGTGGAGTTACCGGGCATCTGGAACTGGGTCTGGGATCATGACGCCCACTGAGTCGTCGGGTCAATGTTGTGATCCGGTTGGCATTTTTGTATCGAGCAGGACACCAATGGCTCATCTATGCTTTCTGGGTTGACCGATTCTCTCATCGCCTGCGAGGCGTCAGCCCATGCTTGCCATCGCCGATATTTGCCGCATTGTCGAATCCGGCTTCCCCGCGTTTAAATGCGACTGCATTCCTACGCCGCAGGGGCTATTGCAAATCAAAGTCTATGAGCCCGACAGCGGTCACGTCGAGTTACTGCTCAATGGTGTTTCCCCGGAACATCTCGTCACGATCCGCGATATTTCCAACTTCATCGGTGAGTTACGCACGGAGATCAATGCGGGACGCAGGGCTTTTGCCGGTTAAACCTCATAAACGCCGCTGAAACGCCTGAACGATGCGCAACGTCGCGTCGCTGGTTTCCAGGTTCTGTACCGCGTCCAGTGGATGCCAGATGCAATCGGTGATCTCGTTCTGCGGGCGTACCTGGTCAATGTTCAATACCGATGCCTCGTAGACGTGATGCCGCGTGCTCCCGGTTTGCAGTTCCATCAGGTAAAGCACATCGTCGGCATCCAGTCCGGTTTCTTCCTGCAATTCACGCATGGCCGCATCCGCTCGGGTTTCCCCAGGCTCGACCTTGCCGCCGGGCAATGTCCAGCGGCAGCGGGGTTTGCGCACCAGGAGTACGTGTCGATCCTGTTCGCAAATAACGGTTGCGCGTACTTTCATTTGTTACCTTTTTGGCGGCCCGTCACAAGCATGAAATAAAACAGCAATATTCGAGCCGGGTCCTTGCTCAAGGTTCCTTGGGTTTTGGCGCTTTTGGTTGTACGAAAACGGCCAAACCCCTGACAGACAGCATAGCGACACTCGGTCGGCACTTCGGCGCAATCAGGGTGTAAGGTAAAAGCGTGTAGCTGAACCAACCGTTAGCGGACAGGAGGTGTCCATGAGCATTCCCATGTTGAACAAAATGCACATGAACGGCTATGACGTGCTCAGCGTGAACAACGGCCCGTGGCGGGTCTGCACCCAGGGTGACCGGCTGGCGTCGTTTCGCAGCAGAGAAGAGGCGCTGGCGTATGCAGCGGCGCTCCCCGGTTACAAAAAGCGCTCGACACGTGCTCAAACTGAGAGCGTGAGCTAAATATTTGTAACCTGTAACGAAAGAGCCCCGGTTTATGCCGGGGCTTGTGTTTTGGGCTGCGTCGGCCTCAGTGAACCTTGGTACGGCTGATGGCGCGAGCCTTTACTTCCTTGGCATACAGTTGCAGCCGCTCTTCATCGCTCTGCAGTACCTCGCAGGATCTCAGTACGGTCTGAGCATCCGCCTCGTTGCCGGACTGGCGCAACTGTTCGGCGATACGTTTGAGGTCGACGGCCGACCATCGCAGATCCGAGGCCACACTTTGCAAGTCACGCTGAAGTTCGTGTTCGTATTCATTGAGCCGCATGGTCATCTCCAGAACATTCTCGGTAGAAAAGACTAGTCGCATTTTTCACGGTGTGTGCGCAGTTCGTCTGTCATCGGCTCAAAGGACATGAAAATTGCCCAATCACCATTGAGGGCGCGGGGCCATGATGGATGTGTACTCCGTTACGCGATACATTCGCTTTTTTTTAAGCAGGAAAACATGATGCGGATATGGATCGGGAGTTTGGCGTTGGTCATGTTGGCCGGTTGCTCGTTGCCGGCTTCATTGGTGCCGGGTGAGCCTAATCTCAGCAAGACCAGTGACAAAGCACCCAAAGACTATGCCGCGTGTGTATTGCCGTTATGGCAGCAGGATGTTGCAAAGGCTTCGCAGACGTCGATTTCCAACGGCTACCGCGTTACGGCGCCCAGCATCATCACCGCTGACGAGATTCTCGATATCGTGAAATACAAGGACGGCAGCCGCGTATCGCTGTATCAGGGGCCGCCGTGGGCCAAGTCCGGTTCGTTGCGCAAATCGGTGCGTGACTGCCTCTGACGACTGCTTGAGGAGCACCGTCAGAGCGTATCCACCAACCAGTCCCGAAACGCCTTCAGCGACGGCAGAGTTTCGTTGCGCGGTGGATAGACCAGGTAATAGCTGCGCCGACTGGTGATGGGTTCTCCCAGTTGCAGCAACTCGCCATTCAACAACTCTTCCTCGACCAGAATTCGTGGCACCAGGCCTACGCCGATATTCGCGCGTACGGCCTGAATCAAGTGCGACGTCATTTCAAAGCTCGGCCCGATGCGCATGCTGCGATGCGGCAAGGCGTGATGGCTGAACCATTCCGCCCATGCCTGGGCATTACTGCTGACGTTGAGCAGCAATTGCCCGGCGATGTGTTGCTCTGCGCCATTGCGCTCGGCGGCAGACCACTGTGCACTGGCGATCACCACCAGTTCTTCGGTGTGCAGGGGCAGGGCTGTCAGCCCTGGCCATTCACCGCCGCCGACGCAGATGGCGGCATCGATTTCACTGGTATCAAAGTCAATCGCTTCGATGCGTGAGTGCAGGTGCACGGTCATGCCCGGGTGCGCGGTGTAGAAGTCCTTGAGGCGCGGCAACAACCATTTCGAGCCAAACGTTGGCAGCGTTGCCAATCGCAAACTGTGGATGCCGGAACCAAACGCCATGGCTTGCAGGGTCGCGCTGCGGATCTGCCCGAGGGCTTCGGCGAGTTCGCGTTGATACATGCGCCCGACATCGGTCAGGACGACTTTGCGACCTTCGCGATTGAACAAGCGCATGCCGAGCATCTTCTCCAGAATTTGCACCTGACGGCTGACCGCACTTTGCGTCAACGACAGCTCATGGGCGGCGCGGGTGTAGCTTTCATGGCGTGCGGCGGCCTCGAAGGCCAGCAATAACGACATGGAGGGCGTGAGCGTTCGCGGATTCATTCGTAAAAGTCATTGATAGCGGGTCGAATTTACGGTTGTCCCAGCGTCCTTCAACAATGAACATTGGCACCATTAGATGGCGGAGGGTGACGCAATCATTCGTTGCGTACAACTGTTCACCGCCACACGACCCGAATTTGCCCTGAGATGCCCTGACCGATGATTGCCCAACTGTCGCCCGCTACCGCACTGACCGCCGATTACCAGCAGTTCCTCAAAGCCCTGAAGGCCAGCGGTTTTCGCGGTGAAATCAGCGCCGACTACGCCAGCCGCGTGGTGTTGGCGACCGACAACTCGATCTATCAACGCCTGCCACAAGCGGCGGTGTTTCCCATGGATGCCGAGGATGTGGCGCGGGTTGCACGGCTGATCGCCGAGCCTGCTTACAAACAAGTGGTGATCACACCACGCGGCGGTGGCACCGGCACCAATGGGCAGTCGCTGACCGACGGCATCGTCGTCGACCTGTCGCGGCACATGAACCGCATTCTGGACATCAACGTTGAGCAGCGCTGGGTGCGGGTGCAGGCCGGGGTGGTCAAGGATCAGCTCAACGCCGCGCTGAAATCCGCCGGGCTGTTTTTCGCACCGGAGTTGTCGACCTCCAACCGTGCCACCGTCGGCGGCATGATCAACACCGACGCCAGCGGCCAGGGCAGTTGCACCTACGGCAAGACCCGCGACCATGTGCTCGAACTCGACATGATCCTGCGTGGTGGCGAGCGTCTGCACGGTCTGCCACTGGAGGAAAGCGAGTTGACAGCGCTGTGTGCCCGGCAAGACCGGGTTGGCGACGTCTATCGCTGCGCCCGGCAGATCATCGATGAGCAGGGCGCACTGATCAAAGAGCGTTTCCCCGATCTCAACCGCTGCCTGACCGGTTACGACCTTGCGCATCTGCGTGAAGCCGATCACCGTTTCAACCTCAACAGTGTGCTGTGCGGTGCTGAAGGTTCGTTGGGGTTTGTGGTCGAGGCGAAGTTGAATGTGCTGCCGATCCCCAAGCACACGATGCTGGTGAACATTCGTTACGCAGGCTTCATGGACGCGCTTCGCGATGCCCGGGCCTTGATGGCGCTCAAACCGTTGTCGATCGAAACCGTGGACTCCAAAGTCCTGCTGCTGGCGATGCAGGACATCGTCTGGCACGGCGTTGCCGAGTATTTCCCGGAAAGCGCCGAGCGGCCAACCCTGGGGATCAACCTGGTCGAGTTCTGTGGTGATGATCCCGAAGACTTGCAGCGCAGGGTCGAGACCTTCATCGAACACTTGATCAGCGATCAAACCGTTGAGCGGCTGGGCCACACGCTGGCCGTCGGGCAGGCCGCCGTGAGCAAGGTGTACGGCATGCGCAAACGGGCGGTTGGTCTGCTCGGCAACGTCGCCGGTGAAGCGCGGCCGCAGCCGTTTGTCGAAGACACCGCCGTGCCGCCGCAGCATTTGGCCGAGTACATCGCCGAGTTGCGCGATTTGCTCGACAGCCATGGCCTGCAGTACGGCATGTTTGGCCACGTCGATGCGGGCGTGCTGCACGTACGGCCGATTCTCGACATGAAAGATCCGCAGCAAGCGGCGCTGGTGCGCCCGGTGTCCGACGGTGTTGCCGCGTTGACTCAACGCTACGGCGGCCTGCTGTGGGGCGAGCACGGCAAAGGCCTGCGCTCGGAATACGCACCGGCGTTTTTCGGTGAGCTGTATCCGGCACTGCAAGCCCTGAAGGCGGCGTTTGACCCGTTCAACCAATTCAACCCGGGCAAGATCGCCACTGCCGCCAATACCGATGCGACGTTGCTGAAAATCGACGAAGTGACTTTGCGCGGCGAACTGGATCGGCAGATCGACGAAAAAGTCTGGCAGAGCTACGGCGCGGCCATGCACTGCAACGGCAACGGTGCCTGCTATAACTTCGACCCGGACGATGCGATGTGCCCGTCGTGGAAAGCCACCCGTGAACGTTCGCAGTCGCCCAAGGGCCGGGCTTCGTTGATTCGCGAGTGGCTGCGGTTGCAGGGCGAGGCGGGGGTTGATGTGTTGTCGGATGCCATTCGCCGCCCGGCGTTTTTCTCATCGCTGTGGCAGCGCTGGCGCAACAGCCGTGCGCAGTCCGAAGACTTCTCCCATGAGGTCTACGACGCCATGGCCGGTTGCCTGGCGTGC
The DNA here is from genome assembly GCF_963971015.1 of Pseudomonas sp. RA_15y_Pfl2_54. Classification (NCBI taxonomy): domain Bacteria; kingdom Pseudomonadati; phylum Pseudomonadota; class Gammaproteobacteria; order Pseudomonadales; family Pseudomonadaceae; genus Pseudomonas; species Pseudomonas sp. RA_15y_Pfl2_54. The sequence goes on along the minus strand of NZ_CAXAPN010000037.1, from coordinate 45,839 downwards.
AAGTCCTGCGCGGGACAATGCCCGGTCAAGGTCAACGTGCCGGAGTTTCGTTCGCGGTTTCTTGAGCTGTATCACAGCCGTTATCTGCGTCCGGCACGGGACTATCTGATTGCCTCGCTGGAATACAGCATCCCGTACATGGCGCGGATTCCGGCGCTGTACAACGGTTTGATGGGCGCCTCGTTTATTCGCCGCCTGCTCGAACGCTTGGGGGGCATGGTCGATGTGCCGCTGCTCAGTCGCTTTGATTTTCACGCAGCCATGCGCCGTTGGCAGGTGCAACCGGCGACGGTGGCGACCTTGTCTGCACTGAGCGCGGCGCAACGTGAGCGCAGCGTGGTGCTGGTGCAGGACGCCTTCACCCGTTACTTCGAAGCACCGCTGCTGGCAGACCTGATCGAACTGATTTCGCGTCTGGGTTATCAGGTGTATCTGGCGCCGTTCAGCGCCAACGGCAAACCCCTGCATGTTCAGGGTTTCCTGTCGGCGTTCAACCGCGCGGCGCTGCGTAATGCCCGGCAACTGCGTGAACTGGCGGATGTCGGTGTGCCGCTGCTGGGGCTGGACCCGGCGATGACCCTGGTGTATCGCCAGGAATACTTGAAAGTGCCCGGCATGGAGCAATGCCCGGAAGTGGCGCTGGTGCAGGAGTGGTTGCTCAAGGTGATGCCGGAACAGGTTCGTCAGGGCAATGCCCAGACGTTCCGTTTGCTGGCCCATTGCACGGAAAAAACCAACGCCCCGGCCGCCACTCGGCAATGGGAGCAAGTGTTTGAACGCGCGGGACTGAAACTGGCGACTCAGGCCACCGGCTGCTGCGGCATGTCCGGCACCTATGGTCACGAGGCGCGTAACCGCGAAACGTCGGCGGTGATCTACGAGCAATCGTGGGCGCGGCAGGTTGATGTGCCGGTGGCGCAGGGCGAGGCGCTGGCCACCGGTTATTCGTGCCGCAGCCAGGTCAAGCGCCAGTCGGATCAGGCGCTGCGCCATCCGTTGCAGGTGCTGCTGGCGGTTCTGCGTCGCTGAGCAGTTCGTCGTCCGGGGCGTTGTCCCAGATCATCCGAGGGTCGAAACTCATCGCCGAGAGCATGGTGAACACCACCACCATGCCGAAGAACAGGATGCCCGGGCGCGGCTCGATATCGCCCAGCGCCTGGAATTTCACCAGCGCTGCGACCAACGCCACCACCAGCACGTCGAGCATCGACCAATAGCCGATCAGCTCGACGAAGCGGAACAGTTTCGAGCGTTCGCGACGCGCCCAACCGCTGCCGCACTGCACGGTGATCAGCAGCAGCGACAGGGCGACGAACTTGATGCCCGGCACCGCGATGCTGGCGATGAAAATGATCAGGGCTATGTCCCACGCGCCACCGTCCCAGAACTCCAGCACGCCACTCATGATCGTGCTGTCGGCGCCGTTGCCGAGCATGACGGTGTTCATCACCGGCAGTAGATTGGCCGGCACATAAAACGCCAGCGCTGCAAACAGGTAGGCCCAGGTGCGAGCCAGTGAATGGGGCTTGCGCCGGTGTAACGGTGCGTCACAGCGCGGGCACTCTTGGGGCTCGTCGCTCATGTCACAGGCCAGCCCACAGCTGTGACACAGGCAGAGATTGAGTTCGCTGGCCGTCGCTGGTCGTTTCATGGAATGTCCCACAGATCACGAATGTCGCGGCCGGCGATGCGGATCATCATCAGGCTCAGTGCGGCAAGGGCAAACAGACCGATGCCCGGCAACACATCAAGCAACCCCGCGAGTTTGAACACCGCCACCATCGCCCCCAGCAGGCAGACTTCGAGCATGCTCCAGGGGCGCAACGTTTCCAGCCAGCGCAAACAGACCTTGAAGCCCGGCGCTCGGCGTGAAGAGAGGGCGAAGCTGAGCACCCAGATCAACAGCACCAATTGAAAGGCCGGGGCGATGATGATCGAAATCGCCGCGACCATCGCCATGAACGTGATGGGCCCTTGACTCAGCGCCAGCACCGAATCCCACAGCGTCGCACTGTTTTTCAGGCCCTTCATGCTGATGCTCATCACCGGGTAGAAATTGGCGAACAACCACAGCATGGCCGCGGTAAAGCTCAGGGCCAGCCGTTGTTCGGCGGTCAAACCGTTGTAGCGCTGCAACACGCCACCGCAGCGCGTGCAAAGGGTCTTCTGATGCTGAGTGAGCACGACTTTTTCGTACACACAGTCGCAGTGCTCACAGATGATCAGGTGTTCGGTGTGGGCCATGGGTGGCACTCGACGGCTGGGCACAAGACCTGATCACTATAGACCCCGCCAGCGCCATGGGCTGGGAGGGGCGAATGATTTGTGATCCAGTCACAAGTCCAGTGTGGGCGCGGGCTTGCTCGCGAAGGCGATGTATCAGGCGCCGCGCCTCTGCCGGCGCGCACCGGTGATGGTGCACAGATGACGCAACGTACGACGAAGCCAGATCAGGTCGTGCCGTGATTTTTGCTGCACCGCTGGTGCCTTGGTGTTGCCAATGTGCCGGGCAAAGTCCGCCGCGAGTGTTTCTTCTGTGCCAATCCCTTTGAGTTTCTTCACAAGCCTGCCGTTCTTGTAGAACAGCACCGTCGGCGTTCCCGTGACCAGCGGATGGCGCGGCGACTCACGGGTATTGAGCATGTAGATGTTGGCACGATGGCGATACGGCTCGGCAGTCTGACGAAAAATCGGCCCGGCCCTTTCGCAGGCGGGGCAGTGTTCGTTGGCGAAGTACAGGATGACCGGCCGCCAGGTTTTCAGGGCTTTACGGTAAATGGCAGGCAAGTCCGAACGACGAGTTGTCGTTTGCATGGAAACCTCCTTGTTCAACGAGTGAGCGCGACTGCAACGTTAACCCCCATCGAACCCTCTCATCTACTGTCAGAGTTGACAGGCAGGCATCACTAAAGCAGTGCGCTCGCTTGATCACGGTGCACCCGAATGTTGCCCGAGTACCCGCCCATGTGTGGCCCTCGGTAGCGTTGGGCAGTGGCACCTCACGTAGCGCCTAATGCCGCACATCATGCATCCCTTTGATTCTTCAAGCATTTCAATCCATTGCAGATTCCTGGCGAATCCTGTGGCACACTTTCTGCTATCTATTCCGTAGTAACAAACCAAGTTCCGTTGTAGCGGAATAAATAGTCTCAGAAGTGCTTGCCATGCATCGCCGACCTTCCTTGTTCAAAGCGTGTGTTTTTGTTCTTGCAGCTTCTTCAACTGTCATGGGCCTGGCTCAGGCCGCCGACAGCAAGCTCGACAGTGTGCTGGCCCGCGGAAAACTGATTGTGGGCACCGGCAGCACCAATGCGCCTTGGCACTTTCAGGGCGCGGACGGCAAGTTGCAGGGCTTTGATATCGACATCGCCAGGATCGTGGCCAAAGGGCTGTTCAACGACCCGGGCAAAGTCGAGTTCGTGGTGCAGTCGTCCGATGCGCGGATCCCCAATCTGCTCACCGACAAAGTCGATATGAGTTGCCAGTTCATCACCGTGACAGCCAGCCGCGCCCAACAAGTTGCCTTCACCCTGCCGTATTACCGCGAAGGTGTTGGCTTGCTGCTGCCGAACAACAGCAAGTACAAGGAAATCGAAGACCTGCAAGCCGCGGGCGACAGCGTGACGGTCGCGGTGCTGCAAAACGTATACGCCGAAGAACTGGTGCATCAGGCATTGCCCAAAGCCAAGGTCGATCAGTACGACAGCGTCGATCTGATGTATCAGGCCGTGAACTCCGGCCGCGCCGATGCCGCCGCCACCGACCAGTCCTCGGTCAAATACCTGATGGTGCAGAACCCTGGCCGCTATCGCAGCCCGAGCTATGCCTGGAGCCCGCAGACCTACGCGTGCGCCGTCAAACGTGGCGATCAGGATTGGTTGAACTTCGTCAACACGGCGTTGCATGAAGCCATGACCGGCGTTGAATTCCCGACTTACGCGGCGTCGTTCAAGCAATGGTTCGGTGTTGACCTGCCATCGCCCGCCATCGGTTTCCCTGTCGAATTCAAATGATCCTGTGAGAGTGGGGCGCCCATAACGCGCCCCGCTCAAGGTACTGCTGACCATGAACTATCAGTTGAACTTTGCCGCCGTGTGGCGCGATTTCGACACCTTGCTGGCGGGGCTGGGTCTGGGCCTTGAACTGGCGCTGGTGTCGATCGCCATCGGTTGCGTGATCGGCCTGCTGATGGCGTTTGCCTTGCTGTCCAGGCATCGCGCCTTGCGGGTGCTGGCCTCGGTGTACGTCACGGTGGTGCGTAATACGCCGATCCTGGTGTTGATTCTGTTGATCTACTTTGCGTTGCCGAGCCTGGGGATCCGGCTGGACAAGATCCCGTCGTTCATCATCACCCTGTCGTTGTATGCCGGGGCGTACCTGACCGAAGTGTTCCGGGGTGGCTTGCTGAGCATTCCCAAAGGCCAGCGCGAAGCCGGGCTGGCGATCGGCCTCGGTGAATGGCAGGTCAAGGCCTACGTCACCGTGCCGGTAATGCTGCGCAACGTCTTGCCCGCGCTGTCGAACAACTTCATTTCGCTGTTCAAGGACACCTCGTTGGCTGCCGCGATTGCGGTGCCGGAGCTGACCTATTACGCGCGCAAGATCAACGTCGAGAGCTACCGGGTGATCGAAACCTGGCTGGTGACCACGGCGCTGTATGTCGCGGCCTGTTACCTCATCGCCATGCTGCTGCGTTATCTGGAGCAGCGTCTGGCGATCCGCCGATAGGAGGCAGTGATGTACCAATCCCCCAGTTGGTTGCATGAGTTATGGGTGGCGCGCGAGCCGCTCTGGCAGGGTTTTCTGACCAGTGTGCAGGTGTCGGCGCTGGCGATTTTGTTCGGCACGATGCTCGGCGTCGTCGCGGGTCTGGTGCTGACCTACGGCAAGTTCTGGATGCGCGCACCGTTTCGTTTTTACGTCGACATCATTCGCGGTACGCCGGTGTTTGTATTGGTGCTGGCCTGCTTCTATATGGCACCGGCGCTGGGCTGGCGGATCAGCGCTTTTCAGGCCGGCGCGTTGGGCCTGACGCTGTTCTGTGGCTCCCACGTTGCCGAGATCGTACGCGGTGCGTTGCAAGCCTTGCCTCGCGGCCAGATGGAAGCGGGCAAAGCCATTGGCCTGACGTTTTATCAATCCCTCGGCTACGTGCTGTTACCCCAAGCGCTGCGGCAGATTCTGCCGACCTGGGTCAACTCGTCCACCGAAATCGTCAAGGCGTCGACCTTGCTGTCGGTGATCGGCGTGGCCGAATTGCTGCTCAGCACCCAACAGATCATCGCTCGGAACTTCATGACACTGGAGTTCTACCTGTTCGCCGGTTTTCTGTTCTTCGTCATCAACTTCGGCATCGAATTACTCGGCCGGCACATTGAAAAACGGGTGGCCTTGCCATGACAGACGCTCCAGTTTCCAACGTACAAAACGGCCAGCCACTGCTGGACATCCGTGGCCTGCACAAGCAGTACGGCGCGGTCGAAGTACTCAAAGGTGTCGACCTCAGTATGCAACGCGGCAATGTGGTGACACTGATCGGCTCCAGCGGGTCGGGCAAGACCACGCTGCTGCGTTGCGTGAACATGCTTGAGGAGTTCCAGGGCGGGCAGATCCTGCTCGACGGCGAATCCATCGGCTATGACGACGTCAACGGCAAACGCGTGCGCCACGCAGAAAAAGTCATCGCCCGTCATCGCGCGATGACCGGCATGGCGTTCCAGCAATTCAACCTGTTCCCGCACTTGACGGCCTTGCAGAACGTCACCCTTGGGCTGCTCAAGGTGAAGAAAATGCACAAGGACGAAGCCGTGGTCCTGGCCGAGAAATGGCTGGAGCGGGTGGGCCTGCTTGAACGGCGTAATCACTTCCCGGGTCAGTTGTCCGGCGGTCAGCAACAGCGCGTGGCGATTGCCCGGGCCATTGCCATGAACCCGAGCCTGATGCTGTTCGACGAAGTCACCTCGGCGCTCGACCCGGAGTTGGTCGGCGAAGTGCTTAACGTGATCAAGGGCCTGGCCGACGAAGGCATGACCATGCTGTTGGTGACCCACGAAATGCGTTTCGCTTTCGAGGTCTCGGACAAGATCGTTTTCATGAATCAGGGGCGGATCGAAGAACAGGGGCCTCCCAAGGAGCTGTTCGAACGCCCGCAATCACCGCGGCTGGCTGAGTTTCTCAAGAGCACGCGGTTCTAATTTTTGCTTTGTAATCAGGAGAAGTACCCATGAGCATTACTCGATACGGCACCGGCAGCACGGCCGCTGGCGGTCAGCCACGCCCCTTCGCTCGCGCCGTTGAAGCGGATGGCTGGCTGCACGTGTCCGGCCAGGTGCCCGCGGTGGATGGCGAGATCATTGTTGGCGGCATCGTCGAGCAGACCCATCAGACCATGAAGAACCTGATCGCCATTCTCGAAGAGGCCGGTTATGGCCTGGAAGATGTGGTTCGCGCTGGCGTATGGCTGGACGACCCGCGGGATTTCACCAGTTTCAACAAGGTGTTCGGCGAATACTTCAAACCTGAGCACGCCCCGGCACGGGCCTGCGTACAGGCGAGCATGATGGTTGATTGCAAGGTCGAGATCGATTGCATTGCGTACAAGAGAAAGGGTTGAGAGGGGGCTTGCTCGCCAAAGCGCTCTTACCGTCGATGCGGCACTCTCGGTAAACTCCCGGCACTTTCATTGGGGACTGCAGAAATGACCGAAGACACCATCAAACGCCGGGCGCGTGGCCTGGACCGAGCGTTCGATATCCTCGATTTCCTCAAGGAAATCGGCCAGCCGCTGCGCCCGAACGACATCGCCAACGGCATCGGCAGCCCGAAATCCACGGTCTATGAGTTGGTCGCGTCCTTGTTGGAGCGGCGGATTCTGGAACCGGTGGGCAAGGACGGTCACGTCTATCTCGGCCGGCAGTTGTACTTCCTCGGTCAGGCGCACCTGCGTCATTTCGACCTCAGCCGCGAGGCCGATCACGCCTTGCAGGAGATCGTCAGCCAGACCCGTGAAACCGCGCAGATGTGCCTGCTCAATGGGCGCAAGTACACGGTGGCGTTGATGAAGGAAGGTGAACGGCATTTCCGTATTTCTTCCGACATCGGCGAGAACGCGCCGATTCCGTGGACGGCATCCGGTCGTTTGCTACTGGCGCACCTGAGTGACCAGCAAATCGTCGACCTGATCGACGAAGACGATTACGTCCTGCCCGACGGTGAACGCTTGTCGCTGGAGCTGTTTCTGGCGCAGATCCGTCAGGCCGGTATCGACGGATTTTTTTCCTTCGACAGCGTCGCCGACACCTTCACCCATTGCTTCGCCGCTCCGGTCAAAGACCCTAATGGCGTGGCCATTTGCACCCTGTGCATCGTCGCACCACGGGCCGATGCGAAGAACAATTACGACGACTATCGCCGGGTTCTGATCGAGAGCGCCAACAGCCTCGCCCGGCGAATCAACGAATAAACGCGGCGGCCTGCGGCCGCGGCTGCGAGGAGTTTGACCATGACGACTGCCATCAATACTGCTGCGCAAAAGGGCGATGCCGCGATCGGCGCGCACCTGGCGCGTGACGTCAGCCTGCCGGCGCTGGTGCTGCACCGCGAAGCGTTGGAACACAACATTGGCTGGATGCAAAAGTTTGTCAGCGACAGCGGCGCCGAGTTGGCGCCCCACGGCAAAACCAGCATGACCCCAGCGCTGTTCAAGCGCCAACTCGACGCCGGTGCCTGGGGCATCACCCTCGCCAGTGCGACCCAAACCCGTGCGGCCTATACCCATGGCGTACGCCGGGTGCTGATGGCCAACCAATTGGTCGGCACGCCAAACATGGCATTGATTGCCGAACTGCTGGCGGATCCGTCGTTCGAGTTCTATTGCATGGTGGATCACCCGGACAACGTGGCCGATCTCGGTGCTTACTTTGCCTCGCGCGGTGTGAAGCTCAACGTGATGATCGAATACGGCGTGGTCGGTGGTCGTTGCGGGTGCCGTAGCGAGCAGGAAGTCATCGAACTGGCCAAAGCAATCAACGCGCAACCTTCGTTGGCGTTGACCGGTATCGAAGGTTACGAAGGCGTGATTCATGGCGATCACGCGGTCAGCGGCATTCGTGAGTTCGCCGCGTCGCTGGTGCGTCTGGCGGTGCAGTTGCAGGACAGCGGCGCGTTTGCCATTGCCAAGCCGATCATCACGGCTTCGGGGTCGGCTTGGTATGACCTGATTGCCGAATCGTTCGAGGCGCAGAACGCGGGCGGACGTTTCCTCAGTGTGTTGCGCCCTGGCAGTTATGTCGCGCATGACCATGGCATCTACAAAGAGGCGCAGTGCTGCGTGCTCGATCGGCGCAGCGATTTGCACGAAGGTTTGCGGCCGGCGCTGGAGGTCTGGGCTCATGTGCAGTCGATGCCGGAACTGGGGTTTGCGGTGATTGCGCTGGGCAAACGGGATGTCGCGTTCGATGCCGGTCTGCCGGTACCGTTGCTGCGTTACCAGGCCGGTGTGGTGCCGGCGGTGGGCGATGACGTCGGCGCGTGCAAAGTGACAGCGGTGATGGATCAGCACGCGTTCATGACCGTAGCGCCGGGCGTTGAGCTGCGCGTGGGTGACATCATTTCCTTCGGCACTTCGCACCCGTGCCTGACCTTTGATAAATGGCGCGTGGGGTTGCTGGTCGACGAGCAGTTGACGGTGATCGAGTGCATGGAGACCTGTTTCTAAGGCTCGCCAAGGCGTCTGCCCAGACACCCTCGATCAAACAGAGACCCACAAAATGACCAGCCTCAGCCCCTTGGGCCCACACCGCCCGCGCATCGCCTTGATTGGCGAGTGCATGATCGAACTTCAGCAACGCGCCGACGGCAGTCTGCTACAAAACTTCGGCGGCGATACCCTCAACACGGCCGTGTACCTGTCCCGCGCCTTGGGCGATCAGGCTCAGGTTGACTACGTCACCGCGCTGGGCGATGACAGTTTCAGCGACGCCATGTGCCAGATCTGGACCAGCGAAGGCATTGGCCTCGATCTCGTGCAACGCCTGCCGGGTCGTTTGCCCGGCCTGTATTGCATCCAGACCGACGCCAACGGCGAACGGCGTTTTCTCTACTGGCGCAACGAAGCGGCCGTTCGCGATTGCTTCACCACCCCGGCCGCCGAACCGATTCTGGCGGCGTTACCGGATTACGACGTGCTGTATTTCAGCGGCATCACCCTGGCCGTGCTCGGTGCGCAGGGCCGGGAAAGACTGATCGAAGTGTTGTCCGAGGCCCGCCAGCGTGATGCGCGGATTGTCTTCGATAACAACTACCGGCCACGTCTGTGGGCGTCGTCGGAGGATGCGAGGGCGGCCTATCGCAGCGTTTTGCCCTATGTCGATCTGGCGTTGCTGACGGTCGATGACGACCAGGCGCTGTTTGGTTTTGCTGACGGCGATGCCGTGTTCGAGGCTTACGCGCTGATCGGCACACCGGAAGTGGTGCTCAAACGGGGCGCCCAGGCGTGTCTGATCCGGTGCGACGGTGAGGTGTTTGAGGTGCCGGCGCAAAAGGTCGAAAAGGTGGTGGACACCACGGCGGCGGGGGATTCGTTCAGTGCGGCGTATCTGGCCAGTCGTTTGCTGGGGGGCAGCCCTACGGAGGCGGCCGCGGCGGGGCACCGGTTGGCGAGTCGGGTGATTCAGGTGCCTGGGGCGCTGATTCCGAGGTAAGCGGTGGATGCCGCTTGCTGCGCAGTCGGTCCGCGAGTCGACCCTTCAGTCCCGGTAAAACACCTGCACCAGGTGATAACCGAACTTGCTCTTGATCGGCCCATGGACCGTGCGCAGCGGCTTCTTGAAAATCACCGCGTCGATCGCACCGACCATTTGCCCCGGCCGCACTTCACCCAGATCACCGCCGCGCTTGCCGGACGGGCAGGTGGAAAATTTTTTGGCCAGCACATCAAACGCTTCACCCTTGGCAATGCGTTGTTTGAGCTGTTCGGCTTCTTCGGCGGTTTTCACCAGGATGTGGCGGGCTTGGGCTTTCATCTTGCGATACCTGATAACGGGGTGACGGCGGGCCGCGGATTATGCCTCAACTCAAGGCGTTTGGCTGAGCATCGTGCGGATCTTGCTGGCCAGAAGCTCAATGGAAAACGGTTTGGCCACCATGTCCATGCCGTCCTCCAGAAAACCCTGACGCTCGGCGGCTTTCTGCGCATAACCGGTCATGAACAGCACCTTGAGTCGTGGGTGCTGCTGCCGGGCGATTTCCGCCAATTGCCGGCCGTTCATGCCCGGCAGGCCAACGTCGGTGACCAGCAAATCCACCCGCACGCCGGATTCCAGCAAGGGCAGGGCGGTCTTCGCGTCTTCTGCTTCGAGGGCGTTGTAGCCCAACTCGTTGAGCAGATCGAGCACTAGCATGCGCACCGCCGGATCGTCTTCGACCACCACCACGGTTTCCCCGGTGACGGTGCTCGGGGTCTGCTCAATCGGCTCCATAGCCGGGTGCTCAGGCTCAACGCCATGCAGGCGCGGCAAGTACAAACGTACGCAAGTGCCCTGGCCCGGCAAGCTGTCGAGGCTGACATGCCCGCCCGATTGCTGGGCAAAACCATAGATCATCGACAAGCCCAGGCCGGTGCCCTGGCCGATGGGTTTGGTGGTAAAAAACGGATCGAACGCTTTCAATCGCACCGAAGGCGTCATGCCGGTACCGTTATCGCTGACCGCCAGCATCAGGTAATCGCCAGCCTTGACTGGCTCAAGCGTCGTGATATCGCTGCCGTCGAGATAGACGTTGGCCGTCTCGATCAGTAACTCACCCCCATGAGGCATGGCGTCCCGGGCGTTGATCACCAGATTGAGCAGGGCGTTTTCCAGTTGGCTGACGTCGGTGCTGACCGACCACACCTGATCGGCCAAGCGCAATGTCAGTTCGATCGGATCGCCCTTGGTACGGCGGATCAGATCTTCCAGTGAATGGATCAGCGTGTTGACGTTCAGCGTCTTGCGATCCAGCGATTGTCGCCGCGAAAACGCCAGCAAACGGTGGGTCAGCGCCGCCGCACGGTTGGCGGACGACACCGCGGCGTCGGTGAAGCGCCCGATCTCATCGGTCCGGCCGTTGGCGATATAGCGCTGCATCAGGTCGAGGCTGCCAATGATCCCGGTGAGCATATTGTTGAAGTCATGGGCGATGCCGCCGGTGAGCTGCCCGACCGCTTCCATCTTCTGTGCATGGCGCAGCGCGTCTTCGGCGCGCTCGCGTTCGAACATCTCGTTCTGCAGCCGCTGATTGGCCTGAGCCAGTTGCTCGGTGCGGGCGCTGACGCGCTCCTCCAGGGTTTCGTTGAGGTTGCGCAGGGCCTCCTCGGTTTTTTTGCGCTCGGACTCGTCGATCACAAAGATGTAGAAACCATTGACCGCACCCTCTGCGCCCAGGCGCGGCAAGTAGTTCATCAGGGCATGGCGGTTGCTGCCGTCGCGGTGCGGCGTGTAGAGGCTGAATGAGCAAGGCCGGCCCGCCAGCGCTTCGGCGATATACGGTAGGCGCAGGAAATACGCCTCTTCACCTATCACTTCACGAATCGTGCGGCCATAGAGCTCCTGCGGCGTCTGGCCGTACCAGTCAAGATACGCCGCGTTGTTCAGGCGAAAACGTTCTTCGTGGTCGACATAGCTGATCAGGATCGGCATGGCGTTAATGATCAACTGCAACTCGGTCTGGCTTTGACGCAACGCTTGTTCGGTGTGTTTACGCTCGGTCAGATCGAGCGCGGCGCCGAGGAAGCGTACCGGCCGGTCATGGTGATCCTTGTAGCAGCGCCCGCGAGCAAACACCCAGCGCAGTTGTCCGCCAGGTTGCAGCAGACGATATTCCTCGGCGTATTCGGTGCCGTGGGTGATGCAGTGCTTGATGCTGCGCGCGACCATTGCCCGATCCTCGGGATGCACGCCTTGCAGGTACTCGGTGATTGGCAACTGCCCCGACAGGGCGGGATCGATGCCGTGCAATTGAGCAAAATGCGCGTCGGCAATAAAGCGGTCTTCGCCGATGTCCCAGTCCCAGGTGCCCACCGCATCGGTTGCGGCGAGCGCCAGTTGCAGGCGCTCTTCAGTTTCACGTTGGGCTTTGAGGCTTTCGTCGGAGCGCCGTTGCAGTTCCAGAGCAATACGCCGCCGCTCGTTGGTTTCAATCGCCGTGACCAGAATTCCCGCCACGTTTGCGCTTTCATCGCGGATCGGACTGTAAGTCAGGTCGAGCCAGAAATCGGAATCCTTGCCGTCGTGTTGCAGGGTGAAGCGTCGTTCGCTGTAGGTGCGCACCTGGCCTTGTAGGACGGCGCTGTAAATCGGGTCAGTGAAGTCTCGAAGTTCCGGCCATATCTGGTGGGCAGGCTGTCCGAAAGCGCTCGGATGCTTGCTCCCGGCAAGCAGGGCAAAGCCGTTGTTATAGATCTGCGTCAGCTCCGGCCCCCACAACAGCAACATCGGCATCGGCGAGTGAATCACGATGTCCACTGCCGTGCGCAGGCTCTGCGGCCAGGTACCGGAGGCGCCCAGCGGGCTTTGGCTCCAGTCGGTACGGGCGATCAGTGCCTGGGCGTCATCGGTGGTGGGTACAGCGTTCATTACATCAATCCTGAGCGTCGGTCGGTGAGGCGGCGTCTACTATCCTAGTTCGGTAGACGCCATTTGGCCCGTCGCGTCACGGCACCGGGCCTCTCTGTTCATTGAAAGCTTCGCGGGTGCTTTTTGCCATGGAAATCGATGCACTGCTCAAACAACTGGCGGACCGTCACGGCTCGGACCTGTTTCTGTCAACAGGCGCACCACCGAGTGCGCGATTCGACGGGGTGCTGACGCCGTTGAGCGAACAACGCTTCAAGCCCGGTGAGATAGCCTCAATCGCCAACTCGGTGATGGACGCCGAGCAGCGCCGGGAGTTCGATCGGGATCTGGAAATGAACCTGGCAATTTCTCGAACTGGTGTCGGACGCTTTCGCGTAAACATTTTTAAACAGCGCAACGATGTGTCGATTGTGATCCGTAACGTCAAGCTCGACATTCCGCGTTTCGAGGACTTGAAACTGCCGCCGGTATTGCTCGAAACCGTGATGCTCAAACAGGGGCTGATCTTGTTCGTCGGCGCCACCGATTCGGGAAAATCAACGTCACTGGCAGCGCTCATCGATCACCGTAACCGCCACAGCAGCGGGCATATCATCACCATCGAAGACCCGATCGAATACATCCACCGTCATCAGCGTTCGATCATCAACCAGCGTGAAGTCGGCGTCGACACCCGCAGTTTTCATGTCGCTTTGAAAAATACTCTGCGTCAGGCGCCGGACGTGGTGCTGATCGGCGAAATTCGCGACCGTGAAACCATGGAACATGCATTGGCGTTCGCCGAGACCGGGCATCTGGTGCTGTCCACTTTGCACGCCAATAACGCCAACCAGGCGTTGGACCGGATTATCAATATGTTCCCGGAGGAGCGGCGGTCGCCGTTGTTGCAGACGTTAGGCGTTAACTTGAGAGCGTGTATCTCACAACGACTTGTGCGCACGGTTGACGGGCAGAGGAGGGCCGCGGTGGAAGTAATGTTGGGAACACCGACTATTAGCGATCTGATAGGCCGCAATGAATTAGGTGAACTTAAAATGATCGTGGAAAAGTCTGGGGCTGTGGGCATGCAGACATTTGATCAGTCATTGTTCAGTCTGTTTGAAGAACAAGTGCTCAGCGAAGAAGAGGCGTTGAAACATGCTGACTCTGTAACTAATTTGAGGTTGAAGATTAAGTTGCAAATGGACAGTGTGAGTCATCGGGAAGAAGGGCATGATGATTGGGGGTTGTTGGAGTAGTTGGGTGTTGGTTTTTTCGTGGCTTACATATTGGCTTATAAATATCTGATGGCTTATCTAGTTGCGAATGGGGTTAGCTTTTCAGGCGCAACTAGAGCGCATAAATATTGACAAGGAAATTGTGATGTCATCTGAGGTTGCAGGAAAGTTGTTCAAGTCTTATGGCGTTTTTTGTCAGGAGCATCAGCGTCGAAAGGCGTTTGATGCTGAAGAGCGAGAGCTCGTACTTGCCCAGTTGCGCGATGGAGTCAAAGAGCAAGGGGTTGATCCGGTTTATAGCTGGCAGGGTTATACCGTTGAGGTGCGGGCAGGCTCGTCTTTTTATGAGGTGTTCAACCCCGGGCGCGTGTTCTGGAGCAAGTTGGCCAACAACGACCGGATCATGAGTGAGTTGCGTCGCCATCGCGCATTGAATATGGCGTTGGTCAGGGTAAATGAAAAAGGTGGAGTTGAAGTCTTTCGCAAGGAAACTGAAAAATGGCATGAAGTGGATCTCGATAATATTCCTCAGCTCACTTATTTATATAAAAATGTTCTGGTCGTTGGTGATATTGCCAAACAGGCTGGCGGGTATGTCTATGACGTCGATTATGTCGATATCGATCAATGGCTCAAGTTTCACGGGCTGCCTGTTCCGCAAACGTTGGCGCAAACGAAGAACCTGATCGGTTATTTTGAATTCAATCCGAAAGTGGATGTGCTCGGCAATTTCTGGACACAGTTGGATGCTGAAGATCATTCGCTGATTGTCCTGTCTGCCGAGCAATGTCGCGCCATACGTCTGGTGACTGCACAATTGGTGGGTGCAGGTAAAAAACTGTTGGATGTCCTGCACCGCAATACTGGACAAACCGCCGTCACCGAAGAGAACGTCGCCGGGTGGGTTGGCCGTGTACTGAGCCACACCTTTGCGCGCGATCTGGCCACGGCTTATCTGCAAAAACTGCAGTGGTTTGGTTCTCAGCCGGGAGACACACCCTCAAATTCCGGTCTCGCCCGGTTATTGGTGACCGCACTTTTGTTAGATGTCGATCCATCAATTGGCGGCAGCGCTGTCTGCAAGTCGATTGCCGGCCTTGAGCTTTACGCACCGAGCAATGTCGGACGCGATTCCAAAACCATATGCCAGGAATTGCAGAGCCTTCTGGTGACCAAGCAAATGGCATCAATCGATTTGGCGCCAGTGGCCGCACACTTGTTGTTGGCGGGTATTGCTCCTGAGTTCCTGGTCAAGGGTATTCCGTCTTCGTTACTGTTGGGTTCAGTAGACTGGATGAGTTATTGCCGCGCCGTGGTACTGGCCGAATCAGTACGCAAGGGCGCCTCACGTGTGCTGAGTTATGAACAAATCGTCGCTTATGCCGATCTGGAGCCCTTAACTGAAGCCCAGGTGCATCTGCGTGACCTGGCCATGATCGGTCCGATGGTCGATTGGGCATTGATCAATGAAGTGGTGACATCGTCTGAATTGGCGAGCAACGGAAAAGAAACCACAGAGCGCGCACTGTCTGCCTTTCAGGGGTATGCGGACCATTTCGTACCGCGTAATGGGCGTCTGCCGGACAGGCGCTTGATCGCAAAGCAGGCGCTGGAAGATGCGGCGCCGCTGTGTGATTTTCTGGAAGATAAAGTACTTCACCAGCATCCGGGCCTTGGGTCGTCTCCGACGGCTGCTTGCATGATCGATTTGCATATGTCTGGCGATCTGTCCGGAGGGGAGTGGGATCGGCCGCAAATCTTCCCGGATAATGTCTATTCCAATATTCCTTCCTTGCACGGTGGCGTGACCAATTACCAGCGGCCAAAACAACATGACCCTTCGGTTGCGAGTATCCACGAAGAGTTTCCCCGACTGCGTCGCCTGCGCCCCAATGACCAAGAGTTTCATCGCCAATTACGGGTCTTTGAGACAAACCTCAATCGCTCGTTGATCGCTACGGTGAAACTGGCGCTTTCCAACATGCCTCATGCAGATCTGCAGGCGTTTTTGCAAGGCACCGTCACTTTCTTTACGTTCCGCGACAACGCGATTGAAACCTCCTCGCATCGTATTGCCGGGCCGCTTACCTATGAAGTGAATTACGAAACACGACAAGGCAAGGATGCCGCTACCGGACGCTTCGGGCTATTGATGTGCGTGAAAAATGGCGCTGAGCTTACCTCTTATGAGCTGTTCACTCTGCGAGGCGAACTGATCAAAAACAATCAACTGGGTAATGAACTGGTCAAGAAAGGCTTGTTTCAGCAACCCGCCAGGATTGATTTCAACGGTGATCTGAAGGCGCACGATGACCCTATCGCCAAATCGTCCTTTAATATTGATTTTTCCAAGTACCTGTATGGCGACAGTTCGGAATTCGTTTCGGGCTCTGGTCAAGCAGTTGCGGAAAAGCTTGGCGTGCTCCATGCCGATTCCACATCGGTAAAGCTGGAGCGCAGTGTTTACAGAAACTTCAGCCATCCACAACTTGTGCGCCTTGCCGAGTTCATCGTCAGTCATCATCCGATCATCAGCTTTGACGAACTGGTGGCGGCTGCTGCAGAGCCAACGGAACTGGAAAGGGAGCGGGCCAAAGGCGAGAAAATCGCCACGTATTTTGTTGATCTGGCCGTGCCTTTCAAAAAGTGCATCGAGGACATTTCAAGTGGTGAGCACAACAAAGTCGTCGATGGCGTCTATGGTTGCCTCATGGATGTCATTGCATTGGGAGGCGCATTCTACGGTGCCGGGGTCAAGGCTTTGAGTATTTCCGCCAAGGCAATCTCTGCGGCCAGCAAAGCTGCGCGGGTGACAAAACTCGTGGTGGCGACCTCCGTATCTGCTTTCAATCCGGTCGATGGAGTGCCAACGGCTATATATGGCGTCAGTAAACTCGTTCACAAGGGTTTGCTGCGATTCAGCAAGCCCACGCTGGAACTTCTGGGACTGGCCAAATCTCAATTGGGCACTATGCATGGCAGTAGTAAAGGCAAGAATCTGATCCGCTCAGTCGATAACGCCTCGGCAGCCCAGGGAACATGGCGGCCGAATGCTTCGGTCGCCGACACGCTCACGTGCCTGGCGGCGCGCAATAACTACAAGTGGTATGCACTGGATCGACTGGGCAAGCCTTGGGGGCCAGCCTTGGATAACTTCAACGTGACTGCCAGGATTCAGTTACCACGCATCAATCGAACGCTGCCTGTCAGTTACACGCGACTCTTCCTCGAGCAAAGCCTGCCGCGGGCGCGGGTAAAAATAGAAAGTGCGATCAGTGTGTTGATGAACCATGATTATCGAACTGAGCGTGATGCCCTGATAAAGATATTGATGGGCAAAACGTCCGGCGATGCGGCGAATCGTGTGTTGGATTATCTGCGGGCGATCAGGGCTGATTTTGCCGGCGTTTCCATCAGCAACTTTGTTCTCGACCCGCTCAAGCAGACGAACGATATCGCTGAGTTCGATCCGCAGGCTTACAAGCAATGGAAA
The DNA here is from genome assembly GCF_963971015.1 of Pseudomonas sp. RA_15y_Pfl2_54. NCBI lineage: Bacteria > Pseudomonadati > Pseudomonadota > Gammaproteobacteria > Pseudomonadales > Pseudomonadaceae > Pseudomonas > Pseudomonas sp. RA_15y_Pfl2_54. The sequence continues at coordinate 28,518 of NZ_CAXAPN010000037.1, read as the reverse complement.
CGTACCGGTGGGGAGAACCCGATTGCGTTCATCCATATCAATACGCCAAATATCAATCGACAGTTTATCGATAAAGGCATGAACCATGACGTCGTGGCGGATGATGTGATCCACGAGCTATTTCATGGCGTCGCACAGAACCATGATGTTGGCTATGCCCAGGAGGTCGCTGACGCTGCCAGGGCGGGGCAGCAGTTGGACGTGACTGCACTGCTCAATCTTGCCTTGGGGCGACTGCCGGTTGCAGATTCCGACAGCCTCTTGCACCCAAGTGCCATGGCCTTTGAAAACGCTGATTCCCTGGCGGTACTCACTTCGCTTCTTGGTCAGATGAGCATTGATAAAGCGACCTTCGAAAGCAATCTGAAAGTACTGCGCGAAGCCGTTGAAAAAAATGAAGGTAGCACCGTTGCCGGCCCTGTATTGATCAGGCTGAACGTCGCCACTACACACGATTTAACTGATCCGCCCCTGGAAGAAGGCTGGAGCAGACCGGTGTCGCAATCGGGTTCGAATATCTTTAACTAGGTCTCCAGCTCAGGCCGATCCCGAAACTGCTCCAGTGCTTCGGGATTGGCCAGTGCATCGGTGTTTTTCACCGGCCGCCCATGTACCACCTCGCGCACGGCCAGCTCCACAATCTTGCCGCTGATGGTGCGTGGAATGTCCGTGACCGCAACGATCTTCGCCGGCACATGCCTGGGTGTGGTGTTGGCGCGGATCATCTGACGAATGCGCTGCTGCAGCGCCTCATCCAGTGCCAGCCCTTCACGCAAGCTGACAAACAGCACCACCCGCACGTCATCACGCCACAGCTGACCGATGGCGACGCTGTCGAGCACCTCGGCGATTTTCTCGACCTGTCGATAGATCTCCGCCGTGCCGATGCGCACCCCTCCCGGATTGAGTACTGCGTCGGAGCGGCCATGGATCAGCATTGCACCGTGATGCCGTTGTTCGGCGTAATCGCCCTGTGCCCAGACACCGGGAAACTGGCTGAAATACGATTGGTGCAGTTTTGTTCCGTCCCTGTCATTCCACAGACCGATCGGCATGGCCGGGAAATGCCGGGTGCAGACCAGTTCACCTTTTTCGCCAATCACTGGCTGGCCGACGTCATTCCAGACTTCAACGGCCATGCCCAGGCTCTTGCCCATGATTTCGCCACGACGCACCGCCGACATTGGATTGCCATTGACGAAGCACGAGACGATATCGGTGCCACCAGACATCGACGCCAGGCACACGTCAGGTTTGAAGTCGCGGTAAACGAAATCGTAGCTTTGTGGCGATAGCGCCGAACCTGTGCAAAGCAGCATCTTCAGGCTACCCAGATCATGACTTTCGCGGGGTTTTGCGCCGCTGCTTTCAAGGGTCGCAAGGAACTTGGGGCTGGTGCCGAACACGCTGATACGTTCTTCGTCGAGCAGGCTCAGCAAACGTTGATTGTCCGGATGAAACGGTGAACCGTCATAGAGCACCACGGCGCTGCCAACGGCGAGCGCCGATACCAGCCAGTTCCACATCATCCAGCCGCACGTTGTGTAGTAAAACAGCCGATCCCCGGGGCCAAGATCACAATGCAGAGCGTGTTCCTTGACGTGTTGTATCAGCACGCCGCCAGTGCTGTGGACAATACATTTCGGCACACCGGTGGTGCCGCTGGAATACAGCACGTAAAGCGGATGATGGAAGGGCACCGGGACAAAATCCGGTTCGCCACCGATTTGATAAAAGTCATCCCACAGGGTCACTTCAGCCTGCGTCCGGTAAGACTCGACGCGGGCTTGCGGCCGGGCATAAGGCACGATAATCAACTGCCTCAATGTGGGCAGTTGCTCGAGTATCCCGTTGATTTTGTCGGTCTGGTCGATCGCTTTGCCGGCATAGCGATAGCCCGCGCAGGTGAGCAGCACTTTCGGTTCGATCTGGCCGAAGCGGTCAATGACCCCGTGGGTGCCGAAGTCTGGTGAAGAGCACGACCAGATCGCCCCGAGGCTGGTGGTGGCCAGCATCGCAATCAGCGTCTGCCAAGTGTTGGGCATGCACGCGGCGACCCGGTCGCCGAGGCCGACGCCCGCCGCTTGCAGGCTGGCTTGAAATCCGGCGACGTGTTGGGCCAGTTCGGCCCAGGTCAACTGTTCACGTTGACCGTTTTCCGCCACCGCGACGACTGCCACGGCATCATCGCGGCGACGCAACAGGTGTTCGGCGAAGTTCAGGGTGGCGCCCGGAAACCACTCGGCGCTGGGCATTTGCGCACCTTCGCGCAGCACGGCATCGGGCTGGTCATGAAAGTGGATATCGAAGAAATCGACGATGGCCTGCCAGAATGCTTCGCGCTGATCGATGCTCCATTGGTGCAGGGCCGGGTAGTCGTCCAGGTTCAGCGAATGGCGCTGATTGGCGAAACGCCGGAACGCGTCCATGCGCGAATCGGCGATACGTTTGGCGTCGGGTTGCCAGAGGATGTCGGACATTGTGTGCCTCTTGTTTTCTGAAGGTATCGCGGCTTATTGCGCCAGCCACCCACCATCAATATTCCACGCCGCGCCGCGCACCTGGCTGCCAGCCTCGCTGCACAGGAACAATACCAATTCACCCAAATGCCGGGGCGTGACGAACTCCAGCGATGGCTGCTTCTCGGCCAGCAAATCATGCTGCGCCTGCTGTGGGTCAACGCCTTTGGCCGCGCGGTCATCAATTTGCTTTTGCACTAGTGGCGTCAACACCCAGCCCGGGCAGATGGCGTTGCAGGTGACATTGCTGGTCGCGGTTTCCAGGCCCACCACTTTGGTCAGGCCGATCACCCCGTGCTTGGCCGCCACATAGGCAGCCTTGCCGGTGGACCCGACCTGGCCATGTACGGACGCGATGTTGACGATCCGCCCCCAATCTTTGGCACGCATGCCCGGCAAGCTAAGGCGAGTGCTGTGAAACACCGAAGACAGGTTGATCGCAATGATCGAGTCCCAGCGCTCGATCGGGAATTCTTCCACGGCAGCGACATGCTGGATGCCGGCGTTGTTGACCAGAATGTCGACGCCACCGAATTCGCGCTCGGCGTAGGCGATCATGTCGGCAATCTGTGCCGGGTCGCTGACATCGGCCGGATGATGGCCGACCTTGCCGCCGAATTGGCCGACTTCGGCGATGACTGTGGAGGCATCACCGAAACCGTTGAGGATCAGGTTGGCGCCAGCCTTGGCCAGGCTCAGCGCGATGCCCAGACCGATGCCGCTGGTGGAACCGGTCACCAGTGCGGTCTTGCCCGTAAGAGTCGTCATGAATACCTCACACAATGCCAGTGGCGTAGAAAGTGCCGATCACTACGAAAACCGCCAGGGTCTTGATCAGCGTAATACAGAAAATGTCTTTATAGGCTTCACGGTGCGTCAGGCCCGTCACGGCCAACAGCGTGATCACCGCACCGTTGTGCGGCAGGGTGTCCATGCCGCCGCTGGCCATGGCGGCCACGCGGTGCAGCACTTCCAGTGGAATATTCGCTGCGTGCGCGGCGCTGATGAACTGCTCGGACATCGCCGCCAGCGCAATGCTCATGCCGCCCGACGCGGAGCCGGTAATACCCGCCAGCAGGGTGACGGTGATGGCTTCGTTGACCAGCGGATTGGGGATCTGCTTGAGCCAGTCGGCCAGCACCAGAAAGCCCGGCAACGAAGCGATCACCGCACCAAAACCGTATTCGGAAGCGGTGTTCATCGCAGCGAGTAACGCGCCGCTGACCGCGCTTTTGCTGCCTTCGGCCAACTTGCTGCGAATCGCCTTGAACCCGAATACCAGCACCATCACGATACCGATCAGCAACGCGGCCTGGACTGCCCAGATCGCTGTCAGTTTGGCAATTTCGGTGGTGACGGGCGTGGCCATGCCCGGTAGCGCGAGGCTGTGGGTCTTGCCGTACCACTGCGGAATCCACTGAGTGAACAGCAGGTTCATGATGCCCACCGCCAGCAACGGTGACAGCGCAATCCACGGGTTGGGCAGCTTGAGGTCTTCAGCCGTTTCCGGCTCATTGCGCAACGCCGTGCCGTAACCTTCACCTGCACGCTGGGCCTTGTTGCGTTGGCGCTGCAGGAACAGCATGCCAGCGCAGAAGACGAAGATCGTGCCGACCAAACCCAGCCACGGCGCCGCCCATGCGGTGGTGTTGAAAAAGGTGCTGGGGATGATGTTCTGGATTTGCGGCGTGCCGGGCAGGGCGTCCATGGTGAACGAGAATGCACCAAGGGCGATGGTCGCCGGGATCAGGCGTTTGGGAATATTGCTCTGGCGGAACATCTCCGCCGCAAACGGATAAACCGCAAACACCACCACGAACAACGAAACGCCGCCGTAGGTGAGCAGTGCGCAGACCAGCACGATCACCAGCATGGCCTGCTGGGTGCCTAGCAGGCGAATGGCGGCCGCGACGATCGATCGCGAGAACCCCGACAACTCGATCAACTTGCCGAACACGGCACCGAGCAGAAAAACGGGGAAGTACAACTTGATGAAACCGACCATTTTTTCCATAAACACCCCGGTAAACGCAGGCGCTACGGCGGAGGGGTCGGTGAGAAGGACTGCGCCGAGGGCGGCAATCGGGGCAAAAAGAATAACGCTGTAGCCGCGGTAGGCCGCCAGCATCAGCAACGCGAGGGCTGCCAAGGCAATGATCACACTCATGGTGTGTCTCTCCAGAATTGTTATTTTTGTGGGTGAAACGGGTGTGGGAGAGGCTATAGCGAGTTTTGTGCCAGGTTCGTAACGTATTGAAATGTATGGGTTTAATGAGTTTTCAGAAGGGTGGAAACAATATCTAGTCTATGTTTTGAGATTTTTATGGGGTGTGCGGGTGTCTTCACTGGCAAGTCTGCTCCTGCAGACGCAGTGATCAGCCTGTGGGAACTGGGTTGCCAGCGGTGCTTTGAATTTTGTCTTTCTTCAGAGAGTTAAGTCTCTTTGTTGAGACTCTGTGATCCCCAGCGCCAGCATTTTCTTGTACAGCGTCGACCGCCCGAGCCCCAGCCGAGCCGCTGCCTCCGGCACCTTCCCCGCGCATTGCGCCAGGGCAGATTGAATCAACTGTCGGTCAAACCGTTCTCGCGCCTGAGCGAATGTCTCCTCGGTCAGCGCTTCAACCGTCGGCGTCGTCGCACGTTCAACCGGAGTAAACGTGCCGACAGCCGCACGAATGTCACTCTGCGTCAGCATCAAGTCATCACTGAGCAACGCCGCCCGCTCCAGCACATTGCGCAACTCGCGAATATTGCCCGGCCAGGCATGTTGCCCCAGTAATGCCAACGCTTCACGGTGCAGTTCATGCTGACTGCGCAGCTCTTCGAGAATGGCTTCGCTGAGCGCGGGCAAATCGTCGAGTCGTTCACGCAGCGGCGGCACCTGGATCGGCAGCACGTTGAGGCGGTAATACAAGTCCGCGCGAAACTCGCCACGCTTGATCGCTGCTTGAAGGTCGGTGGAGGTCGCCGCGATCACCCGCACATCGCTCTGGATCACTTCGTTGGAGCCTACAGGTTCGAATTCCTTTTCCTGCAACACCCGCAGCAATTTGCTTTGCAGCGGCAGCGGCATGTCGCCGATTTCGTCGAGGAACAACGTGCCCCCCTGAGCAATCTGCAGCTTGCCGGTGCGGCCCTTACGGTCGGCGCCTGTGAATGCGCCAGGGGCGGTACCGAAAAACTCGGCTTCGAGCAGCGCCTCCGGAATCGCCGCGCTGTTGATGCTGACGAAAGCTTTGTGCGCCCGGGGCGAGGCACTGTGAATCGCCTGAGCCAGCAGCTCCTTGCCGGTGCCGGTTTCACCGAGCAGCAGGACGGGCGAATCAGCACTGGCGCTGCGCCGCGCACGGCGTTTGACTTCGAGGCTGGCCGCACTGGTGCCGATGAAGTGGGCAAAGTTGTATTTGGTCTGACGTGCGCGCAGCAGTGAGCGGGTCGAGGCGAGTTCTTCCTGCATGCTCAGGTAGCGCTTGAGCATCGGGGACAGTGTGCGCAACTCATCGAACAGGGCGAAGCCTATCGCGCCGATGACTGTGCCGGCGTCGTCGTGAATCGGCAGACGCATTACCACCAACGGTTCTTTTGGCGTGTCTTGCATGTCGAGCAAAATCGGCCGTCCGGTGCGCACCACCTCACGCAAGAGGCTGCTGGGGATCACACTTTCACAAGGCTTGCCGATCGCGCCTGCGGCGGACTCCAGGCCAAACCGCCGGGCGTAACGCTCGTTCATCCAGACGATGTTGGCATCGCGGTCGACAATTACCGTGCCTTCGCTCGATTGCTCGATGATTTCGAACAGCGAGCGGATCGCCAGGGTGCGAACCCGTTGGTAGTCCTTGAGGCTTTCGGTGGTGTTCATGTGCAGACTGATCCTGATTGTGTGTTGCCAGTACCGGCCCTTTCGCGGGCAGCCCGCACCCACAGGTTTCACGGGCGTTCACAAATTATGTCTACAACAGAAGACTCTGTGGGCGCTGGCCTGCCAGCGATGTTCTAGAAACGGTTTCAAGTCGTGCGCCGATTATGCCTACCTCGAATGCGCCGCCGCCAACAACTCTTGGGTGTACGGATGCTGCGGCGAATCAAACACCTCATGACTGGCGCCGCGCTCGACCACTTTGCCGTCCTTGACCACAATCATGTCGTGGGCCAAGGCGCGGACCACCGCCAGGTCGTGGCTGATGAACAGATAAGTGAGCCCGTACTTTTCCTGAAGATCGCGGAGCAGGGCGACCACTTGTTTCTGCACCGTACGGTCCAGTGCCGAAGTCGGTTCATCCAGCAGGATCAGCGCCGGTTTCAGCACCAGTGCGCGGGCGATGGCGATGCGTTGGCGTTGCCCGCCGGAAAACTCGTGGGGATAGCGATGTCGGCTCTGCGGATCGAGGCCGACCTCCTTGAGCACGCGGATCACTTGCTCGTCGCATTCATCGGCGGTGGAATCGCGATGCACCTCCAGGCCTTCGCTGATGATCTGTGCCACCGACATTCGCGGGCTGAGGCTGCCGAACGGATCCTGAAACACCACCTGCATCTGCCGACGCCAGGGTCGTAGCTGCTTCTGATTGAGGCTGTCGAGTGCTTCGCCCTGGAAGCGGATGCTGCCCTTGGAGTCGAGCAGACGCAGGATGGCCTGACCCAGCGTCGACTTGCCCGATCCGGACTCGCCGACGATCCCCAGCGTCTTGCCGCGCTGGATGTTCAGGCTGATGCCGTCTACCGCACGCAGATACTGTTTGCGCTGAAACAGCCCGCCACCGACAACAAACTCGACCCGCAAATCTTCGACTTCCAGCACATTCTCGCGCTCATCCCTAGGCAGTGCTTCACCTTCGGGTTCGGCGTTGAGCAGGACGCAGCTGTAAGGGTGTTTGGGCTCGTTGAACAGGGTTTCGCACGGCGCCTGCTCGACGATCTCACCGGCCTTCATTACGCAGACGCGCTGAGCAATGCTGCGCACCAGATTGAGGTCGTGACTGATCAGCAGCAGCGACATCCCGAGGCGGTGTTGCAGGGACTTGAGCAACAGCAGGATTTTGCGCTGCACGGTGACATCGAGGGCTGTGGTCGGCTCGTCGGCAATCAACAGTTCCGGTTCGCACGCCAGGGCCATGGCGATCATGACCCGCTGGCGCTGCCCACCGGACAACTGATGCGGATACGCCTTGAGCCGCTCTTTGGGTTTCTGGATGCCCACCAGTGCGAGCAGTTCGAGAATGCGTTTTTGCGCCGCTTTGCCACCGAGGCCGCGATGCAGCAGCAGGGTTTCGCCAATCTGCTTTTCGATGGTGTGCAATGGGTTGAGCGAGGTCATCGGCTCTTGAAAGATCATGGCGATGCGGTTGCCCCGCAGTTCACGCAGAACCTTGGGATCAGCGCCGATCAGTTCCTGTGCGCGATAGCGAATGCTGCCGGTGGTTTGCGCCTCGGAATCGGGGAGCAATTGCAGAATCGAATGGGCGGTTACCGATTTGCCCGAGCCCGATTCGCCCACCAGCGCCAGGCACTCGCCGGGGCGGATGTCCAGACACAGGTCGCGCACCACGGTCTGACCCTGGAAGGCAACGTTGAGGTTTCGTATTTCAATCAGGTTGTCAGTCATGGTCACGCTTCAGGATCGTGGGTCGAATGCGTCGCGTAACGCTTCGCCGATGAACACCAGTAGGGAAAGAATCAGCGCCAGGGTGAAAAACGCCGTCAAGCCCAGCCACGGTGCTTGCAGATTCTGTTTGCCTTGACCGATCAGCTCGCCCAGCGAAGCACTGCCGGCGGGCATGCCGAACCCGAGGAAATCCAGTGCAGTGAGCGTGGAAATCGCCCCGGTCAGAATGAATGGCAGATAGCTGAGCGTGGCGTTCATGGCGTTGGGCAGAATGTGCCGGATAATCACCTTGCGGTCACTCAAGCCCAACGCACGCGCAGCTTTGACGTATTCCAGATTGCGCCCGCGCAGGAACTCGGCACGCACCACGTCGACCAGCGCCAGCCATGAAAACAGCGCCATGATCCCCAGTAGCCACCAGAAATTCGGCTCGACGAAACCGGAGAGGATGATCAGCAGGTACAGCACCGGCAGCCCCGACCAAACCTCAAGCAGTCTTTGCCCCAGCAGATCGACCCATCCACCGTAGTAGCCTTGCAATGCGCCAGCCGCAATACCGATCAATGCGCTGACAAACGTCAGCATCAGCGCAAACAGGATCGACACCCTCGCGCCAAAAATCACCCGTGCCAAGACATCCCGCGCCTGATCGTCGGTGCCCAGCCAGTTGACCGATGTCGGCGGACTTGGCGCGGGTTTGTCCAGGTCATAGTTAGGCGTGTCGTCACTGAACGGGATCGGCGGAAACAGCAACCAGCCGCCGTCCTTGTGGATCAGGTTCTGTACGTAGTCGCTGCGATAATCGGCCTGGAACGGCAGTTGCCCGCCGAAGGCCTGTTCGGTGTGGCGCTTGAATACCGGGAAATACCATTGGCCCTGATAGCTGACCACCAGCGGCTTGTCATTGGCGATCAGTTCGCCGCCCAGGGTCAAGATAAACAGACCGATAAACAGCCACAACGACCACCAGCCACGGCGGTTTTTCTTGAATCGCTCGAAACGGCGACGACCCAGCGGGGAGAGATTGAGCATCAGGCGTTCCTCGCGGAAAAATCAATGCGCGGATCCACCAGCGTGTAGCACAGATCACCGATCAGTTTTATCAAGAGGCCGAACAGGGTGAAGATGAACAGCGAGCCGAACACCACCGGATAGTCCCGCGAGACAGCCGCTTCGTAGCTCATGCGGCCGAGGCCGTCGAGAGAAAAAATTACTTCAATCAGCAGAGATCCGGCGAAGAACACGCTGATAAAGGCTTGGGGTATGCCCGACACCACCAACAGCATCGCATTGCGGAACACATGTCCGTAGAGCACCCGGCGCTCGCTCAGGCCTTTGGCCCGGGCGGTGACCACGTATTGACGCGTTATTTCATTGAGGAACGAGTTCTTGGTCAGGATCGTCAAGGTCGCGAAACCACCGATCACCAGCGAGGTCACCGGCAACACCAGGTGCCAGAAATAATCGGCGACTTTGCCCAGTGTCGACAGCGATTCGAAGTTGTCCGACACCAACCCGCGCACCGGGAACCAGTTCAGCGAGGTGCCACCGGCAAACAGCACGATCAGGAACATCGCAAACAGGAACGCCGGCATTGCATAGCCGATGATGATCGCCGTGCTGCTCCAGATATCGAAATGACTGCCGTGATGCACGGCTTTGCGAATGCCCAGCGGGATCGAAATCAGATAGGTGATCAGCGTCGCCCATAGTCCGAGGGAAATGGTGACCGGCATTTTTTCCAGGATCAGGTCGGTGACCGTGGCACCACGGAAAAAGCTTTTGCCGAAATCCAGTTGCGCGTAGTTCTTGAGCATCAGCCACAGACGCTCAGGGGCCGGTTTGTCGAAGCCGTACTGTTTTTCGATGTCCTTGATCAGTTGCGGATCGAGGCCACGGCTGGCGCGTGAAGTGCTCATGGTTTCGCTTGAGCCGCCACCGACGTTGCCGCTGCCACCGATGCCTTGCAGATGCGCAATGGCCTGTTCGACCGGCCCGCCGGGTGCGGCCTGAATAATCACGAAGTTGACCAGCAGGATGATCACCAGCGTCGGAATGATCAGCAGCAGGCGCCGCAGTATGTAACCCCACATCAGTGCGGTCCTCCGGGTCTGGCGCGTGTGATTTTTTCAGCGGTCATCTGTTGATTGGTCAGCGGCGTCCGGCTGATTTCCCACCAGCTCTCGATGGCTTCGTCATTGCTGGCCTGAACCGATGGAATGCCGAAACGATTCCACCAGACTGTCGACGTTCCCGGCGGGTAGTAGTTGGGGATCCAGTAGTAGTTCCATTGCAGTACCCGGTCCAGCGCGTGGGCGTAGTGCAGCATGTCGGATTGGGTCGAGGCGCGGATGAGTCCGTTGATCAGCGTGTCGACTGCCGGGTTCTTCAACACCATGTAGTTGTTGGCTCCCGGATCGTTGGCCGATGCTGAGCCGAAGTAGTTGAGCAACTCGCCACCTGGGGACGAGCTGACGGGATAACCGGTGACGATCATGTCGTAGTCGCGACTCATCAAGCGGTTGACGTATTGCGAGGAGTCGATGCGACGGATGTTGAGGTCGATGCCGATCTGTTTGAGCGTGCGTTTATACGGCAGCAGCAGGCGATCCATGCCGTTCTGGCTGACCAGAAAAGTGAAGCTGAGCGGCTCGCCCTTGGCATTCACCAGTTGATCGCCATCGGGTCTCCAGCCGGCTTGCTCCAGCAGTTCGAGAGCTTGCAGCTGTTTATCACGGATTATTCCACTGCCATCGGTTTTCGGCGCTTCAAAGACCTTGGTGAAGACCTCTTCGGGAACCTGTGCGCGTAGCGGTTCAAGAATCTTCAACTCAGCGGCATCTGGCAACTTCCGGGCCGCCAGGTCCGTGTTGGAAAAATAGCTCTGCTGGCGGATGTAGAGGTTGCGCATCATCTGCCGGTTGCTCCATTCGAAATCCCAAAGCATGGCCAGAGCCTGACGCACGCGACGATCCTGGAACATGGGCTTTTGCAGGTTGAACACAAAACCCTGAGCTGACTGCGGTGCTTCGGTGGCCAAATGGGCCTTTTGCAGGCGCCCGTCGCGCAGGGCGGGGCTGTCGTAGCCAATCGAATAACCGGTGGCGGAGAACTCACGGTTGTAGTCATAGGCGCCGCCGCGCAATACCTGGCGGGCGACGTCGGTGTCGCCGAAGTACTCGATGCTGAAGTGGTCGAAATTGTAGAGGCCGCGACTGACGGGCAGATCTTTGCCCCACCAATCGGGATTGCGCTCGAACGTGATGCTGCGCCCGGAGTCGACTTTACCGACCCTGTAAGGGCCGCTGCCCAACGGCGGTTCATATCCGCCGCCGCCGGCGAAGTCACGACTCTTCCACCAATGCTCGGGAAAGACCGGCAGGGTCGCGATATCCAGCGGCAGGGTGCGGTTTTCGTTGTTCTTGAAATCGAAACGCACCGTCAGCGGAGCTTCCACTTCGACGCCTTTGACGTCAGCGAACTGCGTGCGATAACGCAGGCTGCCCTGAGTCATCAATAGATCGTAGGTGTAGCGCACGTCTTGGGCCGTGATCGGTTTGCCGTCGGCGAAACGTGCCTTGGGATTGATGAAGAAGCGCAGCGACAGGCCGTCGTCGGAGCGCTCGATCTTTTGCGCGACCAGACCGTAGACCGTGTACGGTTCGTCCATCGAGCGCTGGGCCAGCGGCGAATACAGAAGGCCGTCGATCTGGGTGACACCGATGCCTTTGTCTATATAAGGAAGAATGTGGTCGAAATGGCCGATCTCGATCGCCGAACGGCGCATCGTTCCGCCCTTGGGGGCCAGTGGGTTGGTGTAGTCGAAATGACTGAAACCGGCAGGATATTTGGCGGGCTCGCCATAGACGGTGAGCGCATGTTGCGGTGTCGCGTTTGCACCAGCGGCGCCGTAAAGCAGGGCGAGGGCGGTGAGCATCAATGTGGGGAAAACCAGTCGCATTGTCAGCCTTGGAACCGGGTAATCGATAAGCGCAAGTTGTACGCGAGAGGCGCGCCAGTCGCCAGCCGTATGTGTTACTGAAACACAACGGCCCGCCAAAAGGCGGGCCGTTGAACAACCATCAGGCGACGGATCAGTCCTGACGGCTGGTGACTTCCAGCAGGTGATAACCGAACTGGGTTTTCACTGGGCCTTGCACAGTGTTGATCGGCGCGCTGAATACCACGGTGTCGAATTCCTTGACCATCTGGCCTGGACCGAACGATCCCAGATCGCCGCCTTGACGGCTGGACGGGCAAGTGGAATTGACTTTGGCGACTTCGGCGAAATCGGCGCCGCCTTCGATCTGGGCCTTGAGTTCGTTGCACTTGGCTTCATCGGAAACCAGGATGTGGCGGGCAGTGGCTTTAGCCATGAGAAAACTCTCCAATCTATTTCAGTAAAGTGTGGAGCCTACCGGATTCAGTGAGCGAATTCTCGGCAAAGTTCCGTTCGGTCGTCTGCAGTTTGATTACAGATTCGCCGCTTGCAGGCGTGAGGCATGTTCAACGTAAAGTTCAATCGGGTCTGGCGGCACGATGACGGCCACGGCCGGGCGGCGCAGGCTGGCCAAGTGATCCAGAGGATAGTCGGAACGGATGACCTGGCCCAGGTGAGAGCTGAAACGCCCGACGAAGCCGTCATTCTGTTCCCCTTCAGTTATGAAATATTGTGACAGCGCCCGGCAAACGCCTTGAACCGGGTCGAGAGTTGGCAGGCCGGCTGCCGGCAGGACGCCGCTCCAAGAGTAATAGTGCACACCATTGACCTGGGCCGGACCGTGCCCGCCCCAAGTGGTGGGCAGTCCCTGCGGAAACTTGTCGTTGAAGTCGCCCACACCTTCGGTTGTGAGCGCCTTTAGCGCCGCCAACGCGCTCTGCGGCAGCGTGATATTGCCGCTGAGCATCGAGAGAAAGTCGGCAAACAGTGTCGCCACATTCTGTGCGACGGCCTCCGGCAGCCGACCTGGAATCAGTGCCTTGCGCAGGAAATCAGCCAGCTCCGATCCGTGGTTCGGGCCGCTGACCGAAGTCACCGAGGCTACCGCGTGTGGCGCGAGCGCCGCAGCGTATCGAGCAGCCAATGCTCCCTGGCTATGCCCTATGAGGTTGACTTTGCTGGCGCCTGTGCCTCGCCGGACACGATCAATCTGGGCGAGCAGTTGCTCACCCCTCACTTCGTTGTTGTGGGTGGCGGAGAGGTGCGGAACGAACACTCGGTTGTTAGCCGTTTTCAGAGCGTCCTTGACGTCATGAAACAGCTCGAAATGGCCGATACGTTCGAACCCGAACAGGCCGTGCACCAACAGGATGGGATAACGAGTTGTAGCATTCCGTTGCATGTTCTTACCTTTTCTCAGAAGTTTGTCGGGAAATCTGTGGGCCACTCTAAAACACACAACTCGTTGAAGAAGTACGAAGAGGCTTCACTAGGCCGTTGAATCTGGACTAGAGGGCGTACGAAGTTTCGGATGTTTATGAAATCCAAATCGGAAGTTCTGGCCGTCTTCCGCCTGACAGAAGTTGATTTTGCGTTACTTGCCTACCGCAGTTGCGGCTTTTGCTCTATGGCTGCGACGTATTGGGCTGATAGCGACGGGATGAGCAATCGCGTTCAATGTTGGCTGTCGACGCCGTCAATGAAGGCAGCGTTATATCCAAGGAATGGAGCTACGAATGAACACTCACGAAATCGAGTTTTGCTACCGGATGCGTCACCACGCCAGTCCCGGTACGACCAATGAACTGTTGCCTGCAGCAATGCTCGATTCTCTGGAGGGGGCCGTGCTCGATCCTTCGCTGAGCGAAGTCGTCGTACGTATCGCACCTTATGCAAACATGGCGAATGGGGATCAGTTGCTGTTGAGCTGGGACGGTCTGGATATCGAGGGCTTTGTTTATCAACATGAAATGGTTCGCTTTGTCAGCGAAGCCCAGGTAGGCAAAGACGTCATTTTCGTTGTCAAAGGTCTGCACATCGCAGCGCTGGATGGCGGTTCGCTGGAGGTCTACTGGACACTTGTCAGCGCAGGCCTGTCTGAACCTGCATCTTCTGCCCGTTTGCAGTTGACCGTAGGGGATGCGCGACCGCAGTTGCTGGCTCCCTGTATCGCTGGCGTTGTTGGTGGAGCGCTGGATCCGGCGCGCGCAATGGAAGGCGCGCTCATCAGTCTCCAGCCTTACGCACGGATGGCCGCAGGCGATCAGGTCACGTTGATGTGGTCTGGAGACGCATCACCGCTGTCGTTCAAGGATCGACTGAAGGTCGAAGCCTTCGCTGTCGCAGACATCCTGTCATTCTGGGTTGCTCCTGAATACATCGCAGCTCATCTCGGTGGCGAAGTGACGGTGCGCTATCGAGTCGAGCAAGCGAGTGGCGCGATGCGCGAATCGGAGCCTGCAAGAGTTCTCATCACCCCGTTCGTGCATGGCGACCTGGATGCGCCCGACGTGCTTGAGGCTGATGACGGGGTGCTGTCGATGGCAGATTCAATTGACGGTGTCACCGTGGTGATTGGCAATGCCCGGACACAAGAGGGTGAGTTGGTCTACCTCAAGTGCGATGGTGATTTTTTCAATCATCGGGATGACCGTGAAATCACTCGGGAAACCGCTGGCAAACCGCTGATTTTCATCGTGCCGCATCGTTTCTGGCGAGAGCATCTTGGCTCGACTGTACGGGTTGCCTATTCGGTCGAGCGGCTGGACGATGTCAGTCATGAGTCGGTGGCGACACTGGTGCGCGTAGAAACATAACTGCAACACGGCCTGCCCTCCGGCTTTGAATGAGCCGCAGGGCAGGTTTGCAATCACGCTCTGGCTTTGGCGCCAAGACGCCGAGCGGCATCAAGCAGCAATCGTTCCGTGGCGCTGAAACCGAGGCAGCCATCGGTGATCGAAACGCCGTAGCGCAGCGATCCACTCAGCGGCTGACAGCCTTCGAACAGATGAGACTCCAGCATCATACCGATCAGGGAGCGATCGCCGTGCAAGCGTTGTTCAAGTACTTCGTTGAAGACGGCTGGTTGACGCAGCGGATCCTTGCCACTGTTGGCGTGACTGCAATCGATCATGATCCGGCTCGGAATATTCAAACGTTTCAGGTCGGCGTGAATGCTTGCCACGCTATCGCGATCGTAGTTAGGCCCCTGATGGCCACCGCGTAACACCAAATGGGTATCCGGGTTGCCGGGCGTCTGAATAATCGCCGGATGCCCCTGGCTGTCGACCCCAAAGTGGCGATGTGGATGGGCTGCCGAGCGCATGGCATCCACAGCAACGGCTGCGCCACCGTCGGTGCCATTCTTGAAGCCTACCGGCATGCTCAAGCCGCTGGCCATCTCGCGATGGATTTGTGATTCCGTCGTTCGTGCGCCAATGGCAACCCAACCGAGCAGGTCGTCGAAGTATCCTGCCGCCATGGGCTGTAACAGTTCGGTCGCTACGGGCAAGCCGAGGCTGATCATTTCCAGCATCAGTGTGCGGGACATCGTCAGGCCGCCGGCCATGTCGTCACTGCCATCCAGGTGCGGATCGTAAGCCAGGCCTTTCCAGCCGACAGTAGTGCGCGGCTTCTCGACGTACGCACGCATCACCAGCAGCATCTCGTCGCTGACATCTTCAGCCAGTCGGGCGAGTTTGCCCGCATATTCAATGGCGGACTCAGGGTCGTGGATAGAGCAGGGGCCTACGATGACCAACAGGCGCTGGTCTTTACCATTGAGGATCGCGCGAACCGCCTGGCGGTGGGCGGCGACCTGTCGGCTCAAGGCATTGCTCAGGGGCAATTGCTGTTTGAGTTGCAACGAACTGGGCAGGCGCAGCGTCAGCGCTTCGTTGGCAGAATCGAGTGACAGTGGCAGAGCAGAAACGGACGAGTTCATATGTGTTCTTCCTGGGCTGGCGGCGGTTCTTCCCGCTCGCTCGGCCCTACTGGGGTGTTCGACAATTGGCCGGATTGGCTACGTGTGCGTGTTTGCCACCTGTTGGTGACCGATCGGAGGCGGCAGGCTGTCCCGAGCGGAGGCTGGTAAATCGCCAGGCGCTAAAGCTGTCGTAACGGTAATAAGTGGCGTAGTTCATTTCGTGAATCCTCAAAGTGTCTGGTGCGTTGCTGAAAAAGTTTGGGCCTGAAAAAACAAAACCCCCGGTCGGGGAGCCGACCGGGGGTTGAGAAATCTCTGGTAGGCGACCCGTTTTCATGGGCGCCGGTGGGTATCAGGCGCGCCAGTGGCTAAACCAATACCCAAAATAAAAGCTGGCCGAAGCGCAAACGTCTTTCGCCTGGGCAGCCACAACCGAGCGCAGGGCGCTGGCGGTACGAAGCTGTAAGAGGGCGTTGAACATGGTTTGTCTCCGATGAATGCGCCGAGCTTACTAGAGGCCGATACGCCATATCAATCAGAAAATGCTATCGCATCACCCACAAAACGCCTATCGCTTGAGTGCTGCAAGGGTTGTGACACACTCCGCGTTTCGCCTGATGACCAAGGAAGAATGACGAACCATGTCGACACTCACCATTGCTGCCGCCCAGATAACGTCGATAAAGGGGGATCTTGGCGCAAACATTGCCCGTCACAGGCGTTTTATCGAGGCCGCGGCGCAGCAGGGCGTCGAATTGCTGGTGTGCCCTGAATTATCGCTGACCGGCTATGAAGGGGAAAAAGCGGCTGCGTTGGCCATTGACCCGCAAGACTCTGTGCTCGAGCCGTTACGGTATTTGGCCCGAAAGCTCGGCATCACGACTGTCGTCGGTATGCCAATACGGCTGGAAGGGCGTTCGGCGGTATTGATCGGTGCGCTGGTCCTGGGTGCCGATGGCTCGCTTGAGGTGTACAGCAAACAACATCTGCACTCGGGTGAGGAGATTGTCTTCGTTCCCGGCCACGGAGGGCCGGCCTTGAGCATTGGCAAGGATACGGTTGCGCTGGCGGTCTGCGCCGACTTCTCTCATGCCAGTCATGCCGCAGCGGCCGCTGATCGAGGCGCGAATCTTTACGCTGCGGGTGTCTTGATCAGTGAGAAAGGTTATGTAGCAGACACCGCGCTGCTTGCGGGTTATGCCAGGCAACACAAGATGGCTGTGTTGATGGCCAACCACGGCGGCCTCACCGGCGGATGGCAGTCAGCAGGGCGAAGCGCGATCTGGTCCGAGGAGGGTTCGCTGATTGTTTCGGCGCCGGGGGCGGGTGATCTTCTGGTGGTTGCCCGTCGCGATGCAGGTGAATGGCGGGGTCAGGTCGTTGCCATTTCGGAGGCTCAATGACATTCCAGCTCAGGCGTGCGACTTCAGAGAACCTGGCGTTTTCGCGAAATCTCACTTGTCAGAACATGCTGCGCTATTACATTCACCATGACCTGTTGTGGCAGGACGAAGCGTTTGACGTGGCCTGGTCGGGGCGCGAGAACTGGCTGATATTAGTGGCTGATACACCTGCAGGATTTTTCAGCCTCAGCCGGGATGCGCGGGCCCTGTATATTCGCGAATTGCAAATTGCTGAAGCCTTTCAGGGGAGGGGCGCGGGTTCCTGGGCAATTGATCAGGTTATTGGCATGACCCGTCAAGAAAAGCGTCCGGCTTTGCGCCTGACGGTGTTTGAAAATAATCCAGCGAAAAATTTGTATCAGAGAAAAGGACTGCGAGTACAAGGCGAAGACGAGTGTTTTCTGCGCATGCAGTTGGATATCAGTACACCTGTGCTCTGAAACCCACGGCCGGCAAGCCTTCTATGATGAATTGAAACTTTTTTAATGATGCTTGCCGCTAGGTCTGTCGGACACTTTTTGCTAAGGTGTCCGGCATCCCAATAAGACCATATCGCGAGGTGTCTGCTTGATTAGGGTGCTAGTGGTCGATGACCATGATCTCGTTCGTACAGGCATTACACGAATGCTGGCCGATATTGATGGTCTGCAGGTGGTTGGCCAAGCCGAGTCGGGGGAAGAATCCCTGATCAAGGCCCGAGAGTTGAAGCCCGATGTGGTTCTGATGGACGTCAAGATGCCTGGCATCGGCGGCCTCGAAGCCACGCGCAAACTGCTGCGCAGTCATCCTGACATCAAGGTGGTCGCGGTTACGGTGTGTGAAGAGGATCCTTTTCCTACACGATTGCTGCAGGCCGGCGCTGCGGGTTATCTGACCAAGGGCGCGGGGCTGCCGGAAATGGTGCAGGCCATTCGCCTGGTTTTTGCCGGCCAGCGCTATATCAGCCCGCAAATTGCACAGCAATTGGCGATCAAATCCTTTCAGCCGTCCAATGATTCGCCTTTCGACGCCTTGTCCGAGCGCGAGATTCAGATTGCGTTGATGATTGTTGGCTGTCAGAAAGTACAGATCATTTCCGACAAATTGTGTCTGTCGCCGAAAACCGTGAACACCTATCGCTATCGCATTTTCGAGAAGCTTTCGATCAGCAGCGATGTCGAGTTGACGCTGTTGGCGGTTCGTCACGGCATGGTCGATGCCAGCCTCTGACCATGACTGAAACATTCGATTCCGGCGCCTTTCTGTCGACCGTCAGTGGGCGCCCCGGCGTCTATCGCATGTTCGACAGCGATGCGCGTCTGCTCTACGTAGGCAAGGCCAAGAACCTCAAGAAACGTCTGGCGAGCTACTTTCGCAAAACGGGTCTGGCGCCAAAAACGGCTGCGCTGGTCGGGCGTATTGCTCAGGTCGAAACGACCATCACCGCCAACGAAACTGAAGCGCTGTTGCTTGAGCAGACCCTGATCAAGGAGTGGCGGCCGCCGTACAACATCCTGTTGCGCGACGACAAATCCTATCCTTATGTCTTTCTGTCTGACGGACAGTTCCCGCGTCTGAGCATCCATCGCGGGGCGAAAAAGGCCAAGGGCAAGTATTTCGGTCCTTATCCGAGTGCCGGTGCAATACGCGAAAGTCTGAGCTTGCTGCAAAAGACGTTTTTTGTTCGTCAATGTGAAGACAGCTACTACAAGAACCGCACCCGGCCGTGTCTGCAATATCAGATCAAGCGCTGCAAGGCGCCGTGTGTCGGGCTGGTTGAGCCTGATGTCTATGCTCAGGACGTGCGTCACTCGGTAATGTTTCTCGAAGGGCGCAGTCATGCGCTGACCAATGAGCTGTCTGCGGCGATGGAGGAGGCTGCGATCAATCTTGAATTCGAGCGTGCTGCCGAGTTGCGTGATCAGATCGCTTTGCTGCGTCGGGTTCAGGATCAGCAGAGCATGGAAGGCGGTACGGGCGATATCGATGTCATCGCCGCCTTCGTCAACCCGGGCGGCGCTTGCGTGCATTTGATCAGTGTCCGTGGCGGACGCGTGTTAGGCAGCAAGAATTTCTTCCCGCAAGTGGGGATCGAAGAGGACGTTTCTGAAGTGATGGCAGCGTTTCTCGGGCAATACTTCATCAGTAGCCCGGAGCGCGATTTGCCGAGCGAGCTGATCGTGAACGTGGTGCACGACGATTTTCCGACGCTGATCGAGGCGATTCATGGATTGCGTGGCCGCGAATTGGCCATCAGCCACAGGGTGCGTGGCACCCGAGCGCGCTGGCAGCAACTGGCCGTTACCAACGCAGAGCAGGCGTTGGGCGCGCGTCTGGCCAATCGTCAACATACGGCAGCGCGTTTTGAAGCGCTGGCGCAAGTGTTAAACCTCGATGAGCCTCCGCAGCGCCTGGAGTGCTACGACATCAGTCATTCCAGCGGTGAGGCAACGGTCGCCTCCTGTGTGGTCTTTGGCCCGGAAGGCGCGATCAAATCGGATTACCGCCGCTACAACATTGAAGGCGTCACGGCGGGTGACGACTATGCCGCCATGCACCAGGCCTTGACGCGACGCTTCAGCAAACTCAAGGATGGCGAGGGCAAGCTGCCGGACATCTTGTTGGTCGACGGTGGTAAAGGCCAGTTATCGATGGCCCGTGACGTCCTCAACGAGTTGGCCGTGCCGGACCTGATTTTGCTCGGTGTTGCCAAAGGCGCAACTCGCAAGGCTGGTTTCGAAACGTTGTATCTGAATGATGCCGCGCACGAGTTCACTCTACGCGGCGACTCGCCGGCGCTGCACCTGATTCAGCAGATCCGCGATGAGGCCCACCGTTTCGCAATTACCGGACACCGAGCTCGCCGCGGCAAAACCCGCCGTACGTCAACCCTGGAAGGCGTTGCCGGCGTAGGACCGACCCGGCGTCGCGACTTATTGAAACATTTTGGTGGATTGCAGGAGCTGTCTCGTGCAAGCATCGAAGAGATCGCCAAAGCCCCGGGGATCAGTAAAAAGCTCGCAGAGTCGATTTATGCAAACCTGCATAGCGAGTAGAATGCCCCTTCACCTCGTAGCCAGTTGTGCCGATGAATATCCCTAATCTGATTACCGTTTTACGCGTCCTGCTTATCCCGATCTTTATTTTGCTGTTTTATTTGCCTTACGAATGGAGTTACATGGCCTCCGCCTCGGTGTTTGCCTTCGCGGCAGCGACGGACTGGCTGGATGGTTACCTGGCCCGCCGCCTGGAACAAAGCACTCCGTTCGGAGCGTTCCTGGATCCGGTTGCTGACAAACTCATGGTCGCGGTGGCTCTGGTGCTGTTGGTGCAAGAACATGGCAATCTGTGGCTCACGCTGCCCGCCGCCGTGATCATTGGTCGCGAGATTGTCGTTTCTGCTCTGCGTGAGTGGATGGCCGAACTCGGTGCTCGCGCTCATGTCGCAGTTTCGAACCTGGGCAAATGGAAAACCGCCGCGCAAATGCTCGCGTTGGTGATCCTGCTGGCCAATCCCAAGGACTTCAGCTTCTGGGTCATTCTGGGTTACGTCTTGCTGTTGGTGTCCGCAGGCTTGACGCTGTGGTCGATGATTCAATACCTTCGTGCCGCCTGGCCGCACCTGAAGACGGATGTTGAAAAGAAATAAAACTTTTTTGAATCAAGGGGTTGACGAAGCTTCTTAATTCTATAGAATGCGCATCACCAAGCGGGAATAGCTCAGTTGGTAGAGCACGACCTTGCCAAGGTCGGGGTCGCGAGTTCGAGTCTCGTTTCCCGCTCCAATTTGTACGTGTTTGTTGTTCGCTACTGACAGCAAATGCTTTGAGGCCGAGTAGCAAAATGGTTATGCAGTGGATTGCAAATCCACCTACGCCGGTTCGATTCCGACCTCGGCCTCCACTATTGAAAACCCCGTAGATCAATGATCTACGGGGTTTTTTATTGCCTGTGAAAAAGTGGGGTGTTCCGCAATTTTTCACAGGCGTTCCGCAACCCGCACCTCCCTGAGAGAATTTAGGTTTGCTAGTTAGTTGCTGCAGCGACGAGCTGATCCCTGTGGTAAAACTTTCGTGACAGGTGTTTTTCTGCTGGCGTCGTGCCATATTTACGCTTTAGAGGGAGTGGAGCAGGTACGGATCATGAAAGTATTTGTTAGCTGGTCTGGCCTTCGGAGCAAGGTTGTAGCCGAGCTTCTAAGTGACTGGATCAAATGCGTCTTGCAGGCATCACAGCCGTGGATCTCGACGCGTGATATTGATAAGGGCGCAATATGGTTTTCTGAAATCTCTGATCAGCTCAGGGAAACGGCAGCCGGCATCGTGTGTTTGACTCAAGAAAATAAGAACAAACCATGGATTCTTTTCGAGACAGGTGCGTTGGCGAAGGGACTGAGCACGAATCGTGTCTGCACGTTTCTAATCGATTTAGCTCCCTCCGACATCGAAGACCCCCTGGCTCAGTTCAATCACACAACGCCTGATCGCACCTCAATGTGGGGTTTGATCAGTTCGCTGAATGGTTGCCTTGAAGGGGCGCGCTTAGATGAACGGATACTAAGACAAGTATTTGATACTTACTGGCCAAATTTCGAAAAGTCATTTGCGGAAGCTTTGGCTAAAACTCCGCAGGAAGCTGATGTTGAACCGAGATCTGGAGACAGCATCTTGGGTGAAATTCTCGCGAATACCAGGATGCTGTCGAGTCGAGTGAGAGAGCTAGAAAGCAGGGTTTCTATGAGTGCTGAGCCAGTGATTGAAACTGGCCCAATGAGTAATAAATCCTACGTTCATCACTTGGCAAGGGACACCAATACTCCGATACAAAACATCATTGAGACCGCTAAGACATTAGGGGTGCCCTATTCGGAAGTTGAAGAGTGGTTGAATACTTACCGAGTGGTTAAAGTAGATCGCAAGGGTAAGGTGGGAGTTGAGAATCCCCCTCGGCCCGGCCCGGCACTTGGTTAGGCCTTATGCTGTAGCTGAAACCATGAACAATAGTGAGCCCTATTTAGTAGGGTTCACTATCTCTCCAACTCTCCGGTATACCTTTTTCGTCATCTCCTCGGTTGAGTGACCGAGTAATCGACTGGCATCCTTGATGTCCTCAATTTCGCTACCGGCCTTCGGTCGGATGTCCCTGAATTGAAACTTCCGGATTGTGGTGGCCAGCTCGGTGTCACCGTCGGTTGCAGCCTTCGTCGCAGCCTTGTCCCGGGCTTCGTCCCAGCGGTTGCGCAACATGTTATAGCTCATGCGGAGGCCCGTTTGGTTGGTGATCAGGATCGATGTCCTGGTTCCAGCCTGGGCTCGCCGGTCAAGTAGTCCGTTGATGAAGACGCAGAGGTCCGTTTCGTTGTCGCCGTCGTAGAGACGGATTCTCAGGCGTTTTTCAGTCTTGCCCTGGCCAACCATCAGAAAGCCATGATTGAGATCGGTGGTCGATGCCTTCAGCACGTCAGCCGGGCGCTGCCCAGTCAAATACGCCAAGTCCATCGCATCCTGAAGATCCTGCCCAGCCTGTTCGTATACCGCATTCCAGATGATATCGCCGGCATAGAAGTCCCGAGGCGTCTCCTTGTTCCGCCGAACGCCGAAACAGGGGTTGGCCTTGTCGGTCAGTCCCCACTCCCGAGCAAAGGTAAACATGGTCGAAAGCAACGCTATCTCACGGTTGGCGCGTACCTTGGCCGTACGTGCATCTCGATACTGGGCAATCACCTGCGGCGTGATCGCATCGATCGGGGCTGATTCAAAGGCATTTCTAAGCTGCTTGAGGCCCTTGAGATAGTCCTTTTGAGTGCCAGGCTTAACGGTCGGAATCACCTTCTTTTCGTAATCATCAAAAAGCCTGCCCATCAAGTGGGCCGGTTTCGGAGTCGCTTTGCGGTCTAACCGCGCCCATTCGATCTTGGCCTCGTCAAGATCGCTACCCAGAGGAATCTCCACGCGATTCCCCTCGGCGTCCCTGCCGTTGTAGTAATAACCCACCCAGACTTGGCCGTTTTTTCTTTTCCGGGTGCGGCGGATCATCCGTGGCGGCAGGTCTCGGTTTTCAGGTTTCTTCAGTCGCATTGTTAGTTCACGCGCGATAGATCAAGGGACCAGGTTTCGGCGACAGCGTTGTTGGCTGACGGTTTTACCCCGGCAAGTTTTAAACGGGCGTAAACACGACCCACGACTGGACGTTGTGCGCCCGTGAGGACGTATTCCCATTCGTTGCGGGTTAACCACTGGCGCTGGAAACACGGTGTCTTGTATCCGGTGATGGTCGCCAGTTCATCCTCCGAAAGCGTCTCGCTCGCCAGATGAGGCTGGTTTTCTCGGCTCATGCTTGCTCCAAAGAGAACGGAGCTCGTGGCTGTGGATATTGTCCGGAGGGCGCATTTAGTCGTTCGAGCAGGTAACTGGCGGCGTGCTTCGAGGGCTGCACGCTTTCATTGGCCGTCTTAGCACTCATTCCTTCGTGCATGCGGACGCTGTACCCGGCAATGCGTGCAGCGACAAAAGAAACCTCGTCGCAGGCTGTGAAAATGTTCGTGGAGGCCTCTATACCGCTTCCGCTTGGTTTTTGTGCATGCATGGTGTTTCTCCTTTACGCATCCCGGCACTACAGCGCCGAGTGATCCTTTGAATGCAGCGCGTCACGCCCGCTTAAAAATCCAGCAGCGCACAGTAGAGCTCCGTCTTGGCGCTCCGTAGATTACGGCTTGCGAAGCGCGGACTGCGCTGTACACCGCCTTATTGGTTTCCAACCACTTACGGCTGCGGCTATTCACCAACAGGCCCCGCAGCGTCTTGAGGTCGCCCAGGTTCTGTCTATGCACACTGGCCAGTTCAGCGAACTCGTTGAGATTGATCGCAATGAGTTTCGGGTCGATGCTGTGATTGACCTGCGGCCCTTCGCCGAGACTTTCGAGGTAGTCGAAAACCTCCCAAAACTCGGCAACCAGCGGATGGTCAGCGCTGATCGCAGCTTGTCGTTCCAGCGCCATGGACATCAGCGCCTGTTGTGTCGTGGCTACCTGGTTGTCATCGAGCGGGCACACCAGCCGCAGACAATCCACGAGAGCCATCAACTGGCTGTGATTCTTGATGATCCGTTCCACACGAATCTCCTTGAGTTCGCGCAACTGCCGCTCATGAACCATCACGCGCTCTGCAAATCGGGTCATCACCTGCGCTTCCGCACGCACAGCCAGCAGCAAAAAATGACTCAACTGCTCAACTGGAATCAGGTTCAGATTGTCAGCGGCCGCGCGACTCTCAGTGGTGACTGCCGGCCGCGCAAAATGCGATTTGATGATGCGCGTCAGGATCGCTTCCGACGCGCTGACATCGGCGTTCTGACTGATCGCAATCGCCCCACGAAACGGCGGCTCGTAGGTCTCGTTCCCGCTGGTTTTCATGCCTTTGGTACCGAGCGTGCCGCCGCCGTAATAGTCCTTCAGCTCGTCCCAGTCGAAGCCTTTGGCGTGCGCTTTGTCCGGTTCATTCCGGTCTCCCTCGATCAGCACTACCGGCATGTTGGAGACTTGCCCCATCGCCCGCTGGCGCCCGGCCCGGGTCGATTTCGACGGATCAAAACCCTCATGCTCGCGGCCTAGCAGCTTCCACAAAAAAGTCAGTAGCGTGGTCTTGCCGGCGCCGGCCTCACCGGTGACCTCAAGGAAGGGAAACGACTTGTACTTCGCGCGTATTTGCTCGGCGAACAGCGAGCCAAACCAGAAGGCGAGGGCGACAATTCCCTTTGCACCGAAGCACAACCACAGCATCGGCAGCCAGTCGGTGCGGTACTGCTTGCTGTCGCGCTGAATGTGCATGGTGATCGACTTCTGCAGTGTCTTGAGTCGCAGCTTGCCGAATTCGAAAAAGTCTTCCTTGTTCACCAGACTGACGATGCCGCCCCGTACTGCGAGATCGCCGAACACGTAGCAACTGTGCTGCTTGCTGTAGCCGACGAAGTCGATCGTTTCGGCAGTCTTCAAACCGAACAGTTGATCCTTCATGATCTTGTCGAGCTGCTTACTGCTACCGGTAAACACCGCGCCGGCAGCCATACCCAGCAGCCTTTTCTTGAATTCGCTGGCGGCGGCAACCTGGCCACCAGTGAAAGTGTTTTTCACGCTGCCACTGTCGTGGGGGAAGTCGACGCGAAAGTAATACCAGGATTCGTCGGTGACTTCGTTGCGCTGAAAATACAGGGCCTGCGGGTAGCAGTTGGCAATCTCGACAACACCGCCACATTGGCGCAAGGCTTTTTGCTTGCGCTGGCCTTCGCTGAGTAGCTGGTCTTCATGAAGGTCGGAAGTTTCGAGAGCGTGCATCGCCTTGCTGAAACGCTCCAGATCCATCCTGAACCAGTACAAACGACTGTCGAAGCTGAAGTGAAATTCATGGCGCTCGCGCCAGTCGTACATCAGCACGCCTTTCTCTGAGGCGCTTTCCGCTATTAACAAAGAGCCGTGATAACGGGCGGTGGCCACGTCTTTTTTGATCTGCTCGGTACGTTGATTTTCTTCATCGATGAAAGCCCAGCGCTGATGCAGATCGTTCCAGTCGACCTTGCGGCTGTCCGTCTGCTGAATCTGCGCCGCTTCACATTCGAAACCCAGGGCGCGAGCCTGGCGCACCCAGCGCTTGGTGTATTTGTGCGCGCCGGGTTCGTTGTCCAGTGCCCAAACGAGCTTGGGCAACTTGCCGCCGCGCTGGCGTGCGAGTTCCTTCAATGAAGCCTCAGGGAACGCGTTGGACGACATCGCGGACACTGCCGCGATGCCGTTATGCACCAGAGCGATCGCGTCGAAAATACCCTCGACAATCCACAGCTCTTTGACCTCCAGCAACTCGATAGAGGGCGGGCACCACCAGACGCCACGCGGACTGTCGCCGGGCTTGAAGCGCGCTTTCATCTTGCCGAAGCGATGCGGCCGATCGATCAGGCGCTCCCAGTAACCTCCCTTTTCCAGCGTGAACCGCACCGTCGCGCTGCCGGCGTTCAACGCCTCAGAGAAATACGTTTCCTGAGAGAACCAGCCCTCAATCACTTCAAACCGGAAGCCTCGGGCAAACTCAAGGTAAGCCCGAGCGGTCGCCAACGGAAATTGCTCGGAGGAGGGGGCGCGCTTGCTCCAATCGTCGAACAGGTCCTCGTAGATATCCTTGAGGTGCCACCGCTGTGCGCATTTGCTTTCTCGCCCGCAGATGATCAGCCAAGGCTCTGAATAGCGTGTGTAAAGTTCCTTTTTTCCACACGCAGGGCATTTGCCGCCCCTAAGATAATCGGTGCTCAAGCGGCGCTGGAGCCCATAGTCCTCCTTGAGGCGCAGCAGCACGTCAGCATGCAGGTTGCTGGCAAACGCGCTCACCGGTGAAATCTCCTCCCGAGCCCGTGGGAGAGCGCCACAATCAAATGCCGTAGGCCCGACATCATCGGGATTTCCGAAAGCAACACGTCGTGGCGCTGGTCAATGGGGATCGAGCTGAAACGCTCCTCGTACCAGTGTGTCTGGAATTGCTCCGCGTACTGCGAGCGTATGGCGTCGAGTAGGAGTTCCGTTTCAACGCGAGTCAGGTTGCTGTTGATGCTGACGTTATCTTCCATGAAAACCTCGAATTTTAGGCAAAGCGCACCCGTCATCCCGCACAGCGGGAATGCCGGTTGTTAAAAGGAGTAGGTGTTTAGAGCGTGTTGCTAACGCCCACTGTGCTAACTGAATGCTGGGTGCATTGCATGTCAGTCCAGGCCAAATGCACCAGCTTCGCGGCAAGACAGGCGGGCACTTCCAGGCCAACGATCAAATGGCGCTCAGCACGGCTGAACAAACGATCTGAGTCGACCAGGTACTCAGCGCGATGCCGCAACAAGTAAGCGTGGGCGGCGTCCTGCATGCAGGTGCGGTAGTCGGGGGCCAAATGGAGGGCTTTCATTGTGCGCCCTCCATTACTTGAGGCGGAATCAACGACAGTTGATTGTCATCGGGCTGCATGGCTGCTCGACGCAACGCCACGCAGGCCAGGGGGAGCTGCACGGCAGGGTTTGCCATGCCACTCGGGCTCATCTCATGCGTCATCTCAAACTCAGCCCGCACGGACCAGCCGCAGGCTTCATTGAGGCATTGCAGATAAGCGACACGCAGAAAAATATGAGTGCCTTCACTGGTGCGTATTCGCATCCGGGAATGGCAATGGGCGCAAACGAGTTTGTAAGTGCTCAATGGCGGCATCCTTGCGTTAATGAACGATGGTGTAGCTCAGTCTCCGGCGCTGATCGTGCCGAGCTTGATACCCAGCAACACCGCAGCGATGTGTGCTTTGCCGCGGAGTCCTTTCTTGCGGCCGTTGAGCAAGTCACTGACCAAATTACTGTTCAGATCGTTACGGCGGCAAAACTCAGCGAGACTGATGCCCTTTTGAACCAATTCCGCTCGGGCTTGCTCGGGTGTGAGTGGGGCGGGCATAGTGTCCATTCGTGTGCATTCGTGTTGGTTTGACTTCATTATGCCCAAATAGTTGGGCCTGTAAAGGATGAAAGCTTGAAAAGTTGTGCATCTCCGGAAGACTTGGACGTTGGAGTGGGTGAGCGTTTACGCGAAGAAAGGACGCGCTTGGGGCTCAACCAGGATGCCTTTGCACAGCAGGGCGGCATCACTCGCAATACCCAGGGCAGCTATGAAAAGGGCGAACGTAACCCTGATTCCGCCTACCTCACGGCCGTAGCCAAAGCCGGTGTGGACGTACTCTACGTCTTGACCGGTGGGCGTTTGCCGGCATCTGCCAGTGGCTTGAATGCTACGGAGGATCAACTCCTCCAGCAGTTCCGCAGCCTGTCCGACTATGACCAAAAAGCTGTGCATCGCATCGTGGGTGCAATGGCCGAAGTCACCCACCTTTCCGGTGCCAAGAAATAACTCGTCGACATTTAGAACATTCGTTACGACGGATTTCAGTTTTGATTTTCCACGCTCATGAGTAACGTTGCCCCTGCAATGCACTTAATGGAGTAGTGGGCATTTGGATCAAGCGGCGTTTTTCAAGGTTGTTGTCGCGTCGCCGTCTAACTATGCCGCTCTTTTCTCGGTCTGCTGCTGCCGATCCGGGTTCAACATCACAGTGCCCATCGGCTCCCAGTTTCTTGTCTGGCCAGAC
>NZ_CAXAPN010000036.1:0-86971 GCF_963971015.1 Pseudomonas sp. RA_15y_Pfl2_54 | reverse complement strand
AGTGAAACGATGCATCGCCGATGGTAGTGTGGGGTTTCCCCATGTGAGAGTAGGTCATCGTCAAGATTAAATTCCGAAACCCCAATTGCGAAAGCAGTTGGGGTTTTGTTTTGCCCGCAGGAAAGTTTTCAGGCCCGTTGATCCCCTAGCTGTTACAAGAGCTTCTGTTGGGGGAAAAACGTTATGAAGTGACCGGGCAGTTTTTGGTATGGTGCAGCTCTTTTTTTCACGGACTGATGCCATGCCTAGGGAGCGGCACTCATTTATGTCAAAGAGTTGCTGTGGAAATGCCTGAACCAATCCCGATCAAGGATCACGAGAAAGAGACGCGGCTGGTCAACAAAAGGTTGATCGCCTGCGCCTTTTTCGTCTTCGTCATTAGCTGTGCGCTGGTGGTGCGCCTTTACATCCTGCAAGTAGTCGAGTTCGACTACCACTCAACCATTTCAGAAAACAACCGCGTCCATGTTTTGCCGATCCCGCCCACACGCGGACTGATCTACGACCGCAATGGCGTGCTATTGGCAGATAACCGTCCCAGTTACAACCTGAGCATCACTCGCGAACGTGCCACCAACGTCAATCAGGAGTTGGACGAGGTTATCAATCTCTTACACCTACCTGCGGAAGATCGGACGGTATTCGACAAGGCGCTGAAGCAGTCCCACCACCCGTTCACCCCGGTAACGCTGTTCTATGAGCTGACGGAAGAACAAATCGCTGTGTTGGCGGTCAATGAGTTCCGTTTGCCTGGCCTGGATGTAGAGCCACAGTTCGTTCGACATTACCCATTCGGCATGCACTTCGCTCACTCAATTGGTTATGTCGGCCGCATCAATGAAAAAGAATCCAAGACCCTCGACTCGGTGGAATACCGCGGCACCCAATCCATCGGCAAAACCGGTATCGAACGCTTCTATGAAGCGCAACTGCACGGTCACGTCGGTTATGAGGAAGTGGAAACCAACGCTCAAGGCCGAGTGCTACGGGTACTCAAACATACAGATCCCGTGCCGGGCAAAAACATAGTCCTGAGCCTCGACGTCAAATTGCAGGAAGCTGCCGAAGCTGCTTTGGGGGATCGCCGCGGTTCCGTCGTGGCGCTTGATCCGAGCAGTGGCGAGGTGTTAGCCATGGTCAGCAACCCGAGTTTTGACCCGAACCTGTTCGTTACTGGCATCAGCTCCAAGGAGTATTCGGCGCTCCGTGACTCCATTGATCGGCCGCTATTCAACCGTGTACTTCGAGGCTTGTACGCGCCGGGCTCAACGATTAAGCCGGAAGTCGCGATCGCCGGTCTCGATGCGGGCGTTGTCACGCCGCAGACCCGCGTGTTCGATCCGGGCTACTACCAACTCCCGGACTACGATCACAAGTACCGAAACTGGAACCACAGCGGTGACGGTTGGGTCGACATGGACGCAGCGATCATGCGCTCCAACGACACCTACTTCTATGACCTGGCGCACAAGCTCGGCATTGATCGCCTGCACGACTACATGGCGATGTTCGGCCTGGGTGAGAAAGTCTCGCTGGATATGTTCGAAGAGTCCCCCGGTCTGATGCCATCTCAAGCCTGGAAGCGCGCGACACGGCGGCAGGCCTGGTACCCGGGCGAAACGGTCATCCTCGGTATTGGTCAAGGCTACATGCAGGTCACACCTTTGCAACTGGCGCAGGCGACCGCGTTGATCGCAAACAAAGGCGTGTGGAACCGACCGCACTTGGCCAAGACTGTCGATGGTGTGGCACCGGTCGATGAGCATCCGATGCCGAATATCGTGCTCAAGGACCCGCGCGACTGGGAGCAGGTCAACCACGGCATGCAGATGGTGATGCACGCTCCCCGCGGCATTGCTCGCGCGGCGGCAGCAGGTGCGCAATATCGAATCGCCGGCAAGAGCGGCACGGCACAGGTGGTGGCGATCAAGCAAGGTGAGCGCTATAACCGTGAGAAGACCCTCGAACGCCACCGCGACAATGCCTTGTTCGTCGGTTTTGCGCCGGCTGAAGATCCTAAGATTGCGGTTTCGGTGATGATCGAAAACGGCGAAGCCGGTGGTCGTGTCGCCGGTCCCGTGGTACGGCAGATCATGGACGCCTGGCTACTTGATCAGGATGGTCATCTTAAGCCGCAATACGCCGCGCCGACCAAAGCACCGGGCAATCCGCACGTTTAACCGGCAGCAGCTAGACAGCACAGGCTCTCGCAGGCTGAGCATGTGCTGGAAGCTGTCGAGCAATACCGTTTCCGCGCGGCGGCACAGTTATTGCGCAAAAAATCCTCACTACACGCATCAGGCCCCGGGGACCGGGCAACCCATGTCACCTTCTTCACACTTCAAATATTGCTTCAGCGCCTCAACCCGGACTTTGGTCACGGCCGTCATGCAGCTACTGTAAATCAGCGGGTAAACGCTGCCGCCCGCCACCCCGGATGACGAAAACGCGCACTCGGCATCGCGAAACCCGATCCACGCCCTTTGCGCATTGACCAACAGCTTCTTGCTATCCGGATTGTCCTTCAAGCGCCCGTTGATCTGCTGATATACGGTGTTCAGTTCTTTGTCCGCCGCTTTGAAGTCCTGGCCGGCGCATTGATTCATCGTCGCCTGATCGCTGGCGTTGGCACAGTCGACGGCGGCGTGGGCGAGGGGGGTGAACAGAAATGGCATCAGGGCCAGGAGCAGGCGTGGGGACATGGGAGTTCTCGTTATGTCGGATGAAAGTGCAGAGTAGTGTAGCGACTGCGTGGTTCCTATTCAGGTGCTCGTTGTCTGGAGGCTTCAAGCAAGCGGTCTGCGGTCGCTGTAATCTCCTCGCCTTCATGCAGCAGTTCCAGCCATTTGGCAGGAATGGCCCCGACGCCGTAGAAGGCACCGGCCAACTGGCCAACGATCGCGGCGGTGGTGTCGGCATCATCGCCCAGATTCGCGGCTTGCAGGATCGCCTCTGAAAAACTGTCGGTGTGATGAAAGCACCACAATGCTGCTTCCAATGACTCGACGCTGTAGCCGCTACCGCGTATTTCGTTTGCCGGTTTGTCGAGGTATTCACCTCGGGCCAGCGCAACGACTTTGGGTTGTGTGAAGGTCGTGAGGGCGTGCTCGAGCAAGATGTTTTTCGCTGTTCCGAGCAGGGTTTTGCCGATCAGTTCGGCAAATAGTAAGCAGCATTCGATAGCTTCAGGCGCTGCATGGGTTGTTCGCGAGCTGTCGGCGGCAAACTTTCGCACCAGTTCAACGTCAGGAAAGTAAAACAGCACCACCGGTGCCAGCCGCATCAGGGAGCCATTACCAGCGGTGTGCGGGTCGGTTGATCCAGCAAAGGGTTCACCTGTTTGCTGATAATGCGAGAGCGCCTGACTGACGGTCATGCCAATATCAAAACATTCGCCGGTCGAACTGAGGTAACCCCATTTCCACCAGTTGAGATAGCGGCCCATCTGGTCTGTGGCATCGAAACCGTTTTTACTCAGCAGACTTTCCGCCAGGCACAGAGCCATCGATGTGTCATCCGTCCATTGCCCCGGTTTCAAGTGGAAAGGACCACCACCGAGCATGTCAGTCAATGGTTGGAATGAACCGCGCGGTTTGAACTCAACCGTGGTGCCGACCGCGTCGCCGCAAGCCAGGCCCAGCAGGGCGCCGCGATAACGTTCGGTGAGGGATGGCTGCATGACTCTTCCTTGCTTCGTTCAATTCCCGGGAAAAGGTATCAGTTTCAACCGTTCAGAGGCGCTTGAAACGCTGCCGGATGTGTCATTGCAGATGAACCGCTGCACTGCTTTGATACAACTTCAGGTTGGACATGTGGTCATACAAGCCTACTGTTCAGAACAGGAGGTGACGTATGAAACCAGTACCCAATAGTTTCGAACGCAAAATCACGCTCAGGGCGCCACGTTCTCATGTCTGGCGTGCATTGGTCGATGCCGAGGCGTTTGGCCAGTGGTTTGGGGTGGCACTGGAAGGCAGGCGTTTTATTGCCGGCGAATGGACGCAAGGGCAAGTCACGTATCCGGGTTTTGAGCACGTTTTATGGAATGTGCTGGTCGAGCGAGTCGAGCCGCAGCAACTATTTTCATTCCGCTGGCATCCGTATGCGGTCAATCCAAAGATCGACTATTCCCAAGAGCCCACCACGCTGGTCAAGTTTGAGCTGCAAGATTACGAGGAAGGCACCTTGCTGAAGGTGTCAGAGTCAGGTTTTGCGCACATTCCGGATATTCGTCAGAAGGAGGCTTATTACATGGACAGCCGTGGCTGGGAAGAACAGTTGAGCCGCCTTGAACACTTTCTTATCGACAGTGCCAGGGCTCGTCAGGGGGCAGGTGGATGAGGTTGGGGGTGTTGGCTGCTGTATGGTTTCTGCCGGAATACGCCTATGGGCCGCTGAAAGTCGAACACATTGCGGATTTGAAGCCCCGCGCCTGACACGTCTAAGGGTTTTCGGAAGGGGTCGTATAGCGAATGTCCTACACGCGATGGTAGCTATGTCGACTATTGCCGATTGGATCCCACGCGTAATCTACACACATCAACT
The DNA here is from genome assembly GCF_963971015.1 of Pseudomonas sp. RA_15y_Pfl2_54. Classification (NCBI taxonomy): domain Bacteria; kingdom Pseudomonadati; phylum Pseudomonadota; class Gammaproteobacteria; order Pseudomonadales; family Pseudomonadaceae; genus Pseudomonas; species Pseudomonas sp. RA_15y_Pfl2_54. The sequence goes on along the minus strand of NZ_CAXAPN010000036.1, from coordinate 82,426 downwards.
GAAGCACAGGGAGTACTTCAGGATCACGGATGATCGACCATTGCAAGGATCGCTGCCGACAGGGAGTCGATAATGGTCTTGGGAAAAACCCGCTTCGGCGGGTTTTTTTTCGTCCGTAAAAAAGTGCCGGTATGACCCACTGTGGGGAGAGAGCAAGCTCCCCCCAGCAGGTACGGTGTGGATCAAGAGGCGATAAGCTGCCGCAGCACGTAATGCAGGATCCCGCCCGCCTTGAAGTACTCCACTTCATTCAAGGTATCGATGCGGCACAGCACGTCGATTCTCTCCTGCTGCCCGTCTTCACGGGTGATCACCAGCGGCAGATTCATCCGCGGCGTCAGCTCAATGCCACTCAGGCCCTTAATCTCGAAGGTTTCCTTGCCGGTCAGGTGCAGGCTCTTGCGGTTTTGATCGAGCTTGAACTGCAGCGGCAATACGCCCATGCCCACCAGATTGGAGCGGTGGATGCGCTCGAAACTTTCGGCAATCACCGCTTTGACGCCCAACAGGTTGGTGCCTTTAGCCGCCCAGTCACGGCTGGAGCCGGTACCGTATTCCTGTCCGGCAATCACCACCAAGGGTGTTCCCGAAGCCTGATATTTCATGGCCGCGTCGTAGATCGCCAGTTTCTCACCCGTGGGCATGTAGATCGTGTTGCCGCCTTCTTCACCGCCGAGCATCTCGTTGCGGATGCGGATGTTGGCAAAGGTGCCGCGCATCATCACTTCATGGTTGCCGCGCCGCGAGCCGTAGGAGTTGAAGTCTCGCGGTTCCACGCCTTTTTCGCGCAGGTAACGCCCGGCCGGGCTGTCGGTCTTGATGTTGCCGGCAGGGGAGATGTGGTCGGTGGTCACCGAATCGCCGAGCAAAGCCAACACCCGCGCGCCTTTTACATCCTTGATCTCTGGCAGTGGGCCAGAAATCTCGTCGAAAAACGGCGGATGCTGGATGTAGGTCGAATCGTCCTGCCACACATAAGTTGCCGCTTGTGGCACCTCGATGGCTTGCCACTGTTCGTCGCCGGCAAACACTTCGGCGTATTCCTTGTGGAACATCGCGGTGTTGACCTGATTCACCGCGTCGGCGATTTCCTGGCTACTCGGCCAGATATCGCGCAGATACACCGGATTGCCTTGTGGATCATTGCCCAACGGTTCGCTGCTGATATCGGTACGAACAGTGCCGGCCAGCGCGTAAGCCACCACCAGCGGTGGTGAGGCCAGCCAGTTGGTTTTCACCAATGGATGCACCCGACCTTCGAAGTTGCGGTTGCCGGACAGCACCGAAGCGACAGCAAGGTCTGCTTTCTGAATGGCTTTCTCGATCGGCTCTGGCAGCGGGCCGGAGTTGCCGATGCAGGTGGTGCAACCGTAACCCACCAGCGAAAAGCCAAGCTGGTCGAGGTATTGCGTCAGTCCCGCCGCCTTGTAGTAATCGGTAACCACTTTCGAGCCCGGCGCCAGCGAACTCTTCACCCACGGTTTACGGGTCAGCCCCTTCTCCACGGCTTTTTTGGCCAAGAGCCCGGCGGCCATCATCACACTCGGGTTTGAGGTGTTGGTACACGAGGTGATGGCGGCGATAACCACCGCGCCGTTTTTCAGTCGATAGGTGCGCCCCTCGTATTCGTACTCCGTTTCGCCGATGAGATCGGCATTGCCCACGGCCACGCCGCCGCCACCTTCGCTTTCAAGACGTCCTTCTTCTTTACTGGTGGGTTTGAATTGCAGGTCGAGGAAGTCGCTGAAGGCTTGCGCAACGTTGGGTAATGAAACGCGATCCTGCGGTCGTTTTGGCCCGGCGAGGCTCGCTTCGACGCCACCCATGTCCAGCGCCAGGCTGTCGGTGAACTCCGGCTCCTGACCGGGTAGACGCCACAACCCCTGAGTCTTGGTGTAAGCCTCGACCAGTTTCACCACGTGCGGGGGGCGTCCGGACAGGCGCAGGTATTCCAGGGTCACGTCATCGACCGGGAAGAAACCGCATGTTGCGCCATATTCCGGAGCCATGTTGGCGATGGTCGCGCGGTCAGCCAGCGGCAGGTCGGCGAGGCCGTCGCCATAGAACTCGACGAATTTGCCCACCACACCTTTCTTGCGCAGCATTTGCGTGACGGTCAGCACCAGGTCGGTCGCGGTGATGCCTTCCTTGAGTTTGCCAGTGAGTTTGAAACCGACCACTTCCGGAATCAGCATTGACACCGGTTGCCCAAGCATCGCCGCTTCGGCTTCGATCCCGCCGACACCCCAGCCCAGCACGCCAAGGCCATTGATCATGGTGGTGTGGGAGTCGGTGCCCACCAGCGTATCAGGGAAGGCATAGGTACGACCGTCTTCATCTTTGGTCCACACCGTGCGGCCGAGGTATTCGAGGTTGACCTGGTGACAGATCCCGGTGCCCGGCGGCACCACGCTGAAGTTGTCGAAAGCGCTCTGGCCCCAACGCAGGAAGGCGTAACGCTCACCGTTGCGCTGCATTTCGATGTCGACGTTCTGCTCGAAAGCGCTGGCGGTGGCGAATTTGTCGACCATTACCGAATGGTCGATCACCAGGTCCACCGGCGACAGCGGATTGATCCGCTGCGGATCACCACCGGCCTTGGCCATGGCGGCGCGCATCGCGGCGAGATCGACCACGGCCGGTACACCGGTAAAATCCTGCATCAATACCCGGGCCGGGCGGTACTGGATCTCGCGGTCGGAGCGGCGCTCCTTGAGCCAGGCGGCAATCGCTCTGAGGTCGGCGCCGGTGACGGTTTTTTCATCTTCCCAGCGCAGCAGGTTTTCCAGCAGCACTTTCAGCGACATCGGTAGCTTGTCGATGTTGCCAAGGCTTTTGGCAGCATCCGGCAGGCTGAAATAGTGGTAGGTCTTATCGTCGATTTGCAGTGTTTTAAGCGTCTTCAGACTATCGAGGGACGGCATTACGATCACTCCTTTGAATCCGCACGGCTACGGATCGGGGGACGAATAGAGCTTTAAAACTAGCCCTGTTTTCATTAGCTGGCTAATAACTGGACTCTATGACGAAGTCCAAGGTTCCGACATCGGCTATCATGCGCCGGTTTTCGTGACAGGCTTTGCCGCAACGCAAGGCTTGAGCATCGCGCAGGGGCCGAATGTCCGCCCTCTGCCCAGGAGTAAGAATGAACACCCTATTCATGCATTGCCGGCCAGGTTTCGAAGGCGAAGTCTGCTCGGAGATTTCCGACCTCGCCGCCCAACTCAACGTGGCCGGTTACGCCAAAGCCAAAACGGCCACCGCCTGCGCCGAGTTTGTCTGCACCGAAGAAGACGGCGCCGAGCGCCTGATGCGTGGTCAGCGTTTTGCCGAGCTGATCTTCCCGCGCCAATGGGCGCGTGGCGTTTTCATCGATCTGCCTGAAACCGACCGTATCAGCGTGATCCTCGCGCACATGGCCGATTTCCCGGTGTGCGGCAGCCTTTGGCTGGAAGTCGTCGACACCAACGACGGCAAGGAACTGTCGAATTTCTGCAAGAAGTTCGAAGGCCCGCTGCGTAAAGCGTTGACCGGCGCCGGCAAACTGGTGGAAGACGCCAGCAAGCCGCGTCTGTTGCTGACCTTCAAGAGCGGCCGCGAAGTTTTTCTCGGTATGGCGGACGCGGGTAACTCGGCGATGTGGCCGATGGGTATCCCTCGTTTGAAGTTTCCGCGTGAGGCGCCAAGCCGTTCGACACTGAAGCTGGAAGAGGCCTGGCACCACTTCATCCCGCGTGATCAGTGGGAAGATCGTCTACACAGCGACATGACCGGCGTCGATCTCGGCGCCGCGCCGGGTGGCTGGACCTGGCAACTGGTCAATCGCGGCATGCTGGTGACCGCCATCGACAACGGTCCGATGGCCGAAAGTCTGATGGACACGGGTTTGGTGCAGCATTTGATGGCTGACGGTTTTACCTTCAAGCCCAAGCAACCGGTGGACTGGATGGTCTGCGACATCGTCGAGAAACCGGCGCGTAACGCGGCGATGCTCGAAGAGTGGATCGGCGAGGGGCATTGCCGTGAGGCGGTCGTGAACCTGAAGCTGCCGATGAAACAGCGTTATGCCGAAGTGAAGCGTCTGCTTGAGCGCATTGCCGATGGTTTCAAGGCGCGCGGCATCAAGGTTGATATCGGCTGCAAGCAGCTGTATCACGATCGCGAAGAGGTCACGTGCCACTTGCGTCGGCATGACGTTAGAAAACCCAAATCCCGCTGAAGCACCACAGGGTTAGACGATATACCCGGCAATGCGCGACAATGCAGGCCAGTTTCAGGAGTGAATCATGAGTGAAATGATCGACATGCCGGTCGACGGTACCCTCGATGCCACGGGCCTCAATTGCCCGGAGCCGGTGATGATGCTGCATCAGCACATCCGTGATCTGGCACCCGGCGGCCTGCTCAAGGTGATCGCCACCGATCCGTCGACCAAGCGCGATATCCCCAAGTTCTGCGTGTTTCTCGACCATGAACTGGTTAGCCAGCATGAAGAGGCCGGTACTTACCTGTACTGGATTCGCAAGAAGCACGCCTGAGCCTCAGGCCAAACCCAATGTGGGAGCGGGCTTGCTCGCGAATGCAGTTTTTCAGTCACCTACAAGGGCGACTGAGATACCGCTTTCGCGAGCAAGCCCGCTCCCACATTTTTTTGGTTTAAGTGGACTTAGCCCAGCGAACGGCTGATTCGGATACGCTTGCGCGCACTGCGGGTCAGACGAATCGACAACATGAACGCCGCGCAACTCAGGCCGACGATCAAACCTTGCCACAAACCGCTCGGGCCACGAGGCGCGCCGAGCCAATCTGTCAGGCCGAGGGCGTAACCCACCGGCAGGCCGATGCCCCAATAGGCGAACAGGGTCAGGATCATCGTTACGCGTGTGTCCTGATAACCACGCAACGCGCCGGCAGCGGTGACCTGGATCGCGTCGGAAAACTGAAACAGCGCCGAATACACAATCAGCATCGCAGCGATGTGAATCACCGTCGGGTCAGCGGTGTAGATCGCCGCAATCGGCTCGCGCAACAGCAACATCATGCTCGCCGACAAGCAGGCGTAGGCCAATGCGGTCCCCATGCCGACGCCCGCCGCAAAACGCGCTTCACGCGGTTCTTCCCGGCCCAGAGCCTGGCCCACGCGCACGGTAACTGCCATGCCCAGTGAGTAAGGAATCATGAACACCAGCGAGCTGACGTTGAGTGCAATCTGGTGCCCGGCCACCACGGTAGCGCCGAGGCTGCCGATCAGTAGCGCGATGACCGCGAAAATGCTCGACTCGGCAAACACGGCGATACCGATCGGCAGGCCGATCGCCAGCAGACGTTTGATGACCGCCCACTGTGGCCAATCGAAACGGCTGAACAGTTCGCTTGAACGATAGGCTGGCGCCCAGCGCTCGTAACCGGCCAGCCCCAGCGCCATCACCCACATCACGATCGCCGTGGCCCAACCGCAGCCGACGCCGCCCATGGCCGGCACGCCGAAGTGGCCGTAGATGAAGATGTAGTTCAGCGGGATATTGAGCGCCAGGCCGCACAAGCCCAACACCATCGCCGGCCGCGTGCGGCCCAGGCCATCACTGAAGCAGCGCAGTACATGATAAAACGCCACCGCCGGCAGCCCGCTGGCGATGCCGTGCAAATACTGCATGCAAGGGCCAATCAGCTCGGGATCGACGTTCATCAGATGCAGGATCGGCTCGGCGCCGAGCAGCATTACGGTCGCAATTAACCCTACTGCCAACGCCAGCCACAATGCCTGTCGCACTACCGGGCCGATCTCGCTGTGAGTGCCGGCGCCGAAGCGCTGGGCGACTTTCGGCGTGGTCGCCAGCAGGGTGCCGGTCATCAGCAGGAAGACCGGTACCCAGATCGAGTTGCCCAAGGCCACCGCCGCCAGATCCCCCGGGCCGACGCGACCGGCCATTACCGTGTCGACGAAACCCATGGCCGTGGTTGCCAGTTGCGCGATGATGATCGGCAACGCCAGGGCGAGCAGGTTTTTCATCTCCAGGCGAACCCTGGCGGGACGGGTGAGGGCGACGGCGACAGGTTGGTCAGTTACGGAATTCACAGGCAAAGCGTCCACAGATATTGATGCGCAGGGCGCCGCATTCTACGCCGCTGACGCCTTGGTCAGGAAAAATCCTCTGTTACGGATTTGTAAGCGCAAAGCCTGCTGGCCCAACCGCCTGTCTGCACCTAAACTGCCGATCCGCCAAAGGAGCCCGCCATGCTGATTGTTGCCGACGAAAATATTCCGTTGCTCGATGCTTTTTTTGCCGGTTTCGGTGAAATCCGCCGAGTTCCAGGCCGTTCCATCGACCGTGCGACGGTTGAACAGGCCGATGTATTGCTGGTGCGTTCTGTGACCAGCGTCAACCGTGCCTTGCTCGAGGGCAGTAAGGTGCGCTTTGTTGGCACCTGCACCATAGGCACTGATCATCTGGATCTTGAATACTTCGCCCAAGCCGGTATCACCTGGTCGAGTGCGCCCGGCTGTAATGCCCGGGGCGTGGTCGATTACGTGCTTGGCAGCCTGATGACGCTGGCCGAAATCGAAGGCGTCGATCTGGCTCAGCGAACCTTCGGTGTGGTGGGTGCGGGCGAAGTCGGTGGTCGACTGATCACGGTCCTTAAAGGTCTGGGCTGGAACGTGAAGGTCTGCGATCCGCCGCGTCAGTCCGCCGAGGGGGGCGATTACGTCAGCCTGGAGCAGATCATCGAGCAATGCGATGTGATCAGCCTGCACACGCCATTGACCCGCAGCGGTGAAGGGGCGACCTGGCATCTGCTCGATCAACAGCGTTTGCAGCAACTCAAGCCCGGTGCCTGGCTCATCAATGCTGCCCGTGGCCCGGTGGTGGATAACGCCGCGCTGCGCAAAGTGCTGCTGGCGCGTGAAGACCTGCAAGCAGTGCTCGATGTCTGGGAGGCAGAACCGGAGGTCGATGTGGCACTGGCCGAACTCTGCGTACTGGCCACGCCGCACATTGCCGGGTACAGCCTCGATGGCAAACAGCGCGGGACGGCGCAGATCTATCAGGCGTACTGCGACTTTATCGGGCAGCCTGCGAGCATCCAGCTCAGTGACTTGCTGCCTGCCCCGTGGTTGTCGCAAGTCACCTTGCAGGCCGACAGCGATCCTGCCTGGGCGTTGGCGATGTTGTGCCGTGGCGTGTACGACCCACGCCGCGACGATGCGGATTTTCGCCGCAGCCTTGTAGGCAATCTCGCTGAACAGCGTGCGGCATTTGATGTGCTGCGCAAGCAATATCCGGTTCGGCGCGAGATTGAAGGGTTGAAGGTGCGGATTGAGGGAGATTCGCCTGTATTGCGGCAGATCGTGGCGGCACTTGGAGCGGTTGCGGTCTAGGGCACCGAACCGGCCCGTTCGCGAGCAAGCTGCGGTCTGACAGCCACGCATAAAAAACCCGGCCAGAGGGGCCGGGTCAGGAAGACAGTGGCTATATCACTTTTGTTCGGCAGGCTTGATCAATCGCTTCTCCAGCTCGCGGCAAGCGTCCTGGATCATGTCTTCAGTGATCGGTACTTCACGCCCGTCCTTATCAATGATCGAACAACCCAGAGTCTGGCCGGGCTTGGTGCGGATCACTTCAATCTTGTCATTGCTGCTGTGTTGCAAGGACATGGCCTGTCTCCTCATCAGGTTGTGTGCCTAGGTTAGAACCGCCACGTGACCGGGCTGTGACAATCCCCTGAGCTTTATCGGGGGCGGCATCTCCACTCAACCAGAAATGACCGTTCGTCTCAACCGGGACTTTAGACCAATAGTCTCTAGGCCCTAGTCGTCACGGGCATATTTAACCTGACTCATTGTGATTTACAGAGTTCCACCCCATTTGAGTATGTAGGCTGGCCCTATTCAACAGCACAGACGTGAACCTCAATGATCCCGATGCTTTCCTCTCGACACCGGCGCGCCTTGCGTCTGACCAGTCGTTTTCTCGCCCCTTATCGCTGGCCGGCCTTCGGCGCGCTGCTGGCGTTGATCGTGACGGCCGGTATTACCTTGTCGTTGGGGCAGGGGATCAAACTGCTGGTCGATCAGGGGTTCATGACCCAATCACCGCACTTGCTCAACCAATCCATAGGCATATTCATGCTGTTGGTGTTGGGCCTGGCGGTCGGCACCTTTGCCCGGTTCTATCTGGTGTCGTGGATCGGTGAGCGAGTGGTGGCAGACATCCGCCGGCAGGTGTTCAACCATTTGGTTTACCTGCATCCGGGGTTTTACGAGGACAATCGCAGCTCGGAAATCCAGTCACGCCTGACGGCTGACACGACTCTGCTGCAGTCGGTGATCGGTTCGTCGTTGTCGCTGTTCCTGCGCAACTTGCTGATGGTCATCGGCGGGGTTGTACTGCTGTTCATCACCAACCCCAAACTCACCAGCATCGTGGTGATCGCCTTGCCGCTGGTGATTGCGCCGATCCTGATTTTCGGGCGGCGCGTGCGCAATCTGTCGCGGCAGAGCCAGGACCGGATTGCCGATATCGGTAGCTACGTGTCCGAAACCCTCGGGCAGATCAAAACCGTTCAGGCTTACAACCATCAGGCGCAGGATGAACAGCGCTTTGCGACGACGGTTGAGCAGGCTTTCGAAACGGCCCGCAAGCGAATCTTCCAGCGAGCGTGGCTGATTACTCTGGTCATCGTGCTGGTGCTCGGCGCTGTAGCGGTGATGTTGTGGGTCGGCGGCATGGATGTGATTGCCGGGCGGATATCTGCCGGTGAACTGGCGGCGTTCGTCTTCTACAGCCTGATTGTCGGCAGCGCTTTTGGCACATTGAGCGAAGTGATTGGTGAACTGCAACGCGCCGCCGGTGCCGCTGAACGGATTGCCGAATTACTACGCTCGGAAAACATCATTCAACCGCCAGCGACGGGTTTGGTGACCTTGCCGGCGCGAGTAAAAGGCGAACTGGAACTGCAGGATGTAAGGTTTTCCTACCCCTCGCGTCCGCAAAGCTACGCCGTCGATGGGTTGAATCTTACCGTCAGAGCTGGCGAAACTCTGGCGCTGGTGGGGCCATCCGGTGCCGGTAAATCCACGGTGTATGACTTGCTGCTGCGCTTTTACGATCCGCGCGAAGGCCTAATTCTGCTGGATGGGGTGCCGTTGACCAGCCTCGATCCGCTGGATCTGCGTCGCTGTTTTGCTTTGGTCTCCCAGACGCCGGCGCTGTTCTTCGGCAGCGTGGAGGAAAATATCCGCTATGGCTGCCCATCGGCCACGCTGGAACAAGTCAAGGAAGCGGCCCGAATTGCCCACGCCCATGACTTCATCGAACAAATGCCTGATGGCTATCAAACCCATCTGGGTGATGGCGGTCTTGGACTTTCCGGTGGTCAACGCCAGCGTCTGGCCATTGCCCGGGCGTTGTTGGTGGATGCGCCAATCCTGCTGCTGGATGAAGCCACCAGCGCACTCGACGCGCAAAGTGAACACCTGATCCAGCAAGCCTTGCCCAATCTCATGCACAACCGCACCACACTGGTGATCGCCCACCGTTTGGCCACGGTGAAGAACGCCGACCGGATCGCCGTGATGGACCAGGGCAAACTGGTCGCGGTAGGGACGCATCAGGAATTGATTGCCAGTAATCCGCTATATGCACGGCTGGCGGCGTTGCAGTTCAACGATGGCGTGCAGGTGATGAGCGACTAAGCACCGACACGGTCGAGCGCTATGAAAAATGCCCTTATCTCGCGATAAGGGCATTTTCTTTACCGGGTGTGATCTGCGTGATCACTGATCATCAAAATACCGTTCATGCCAATCCACCAGCGGCTGGGGCGAGTTGAGCTTCTGGCCGTAGATCACCGAATAAGACAACACGTTCTGCACGTATTGGCGGGTTTCGTCGAACGGAATGCTTTCGACCCAGACATCGAAGCTCAGGTGATCAGCACCACGCAACCACTGGCGTACACGGCCGGGACCGGCGTTGTAAGCGGCAGAAGCGAGGACGCGGTTGCCGTTGAACTGGCTGTGCACCTGACTCAGGTAAGCCGCGCCGAGCTGGATGTTCTTGTCCGGATCGAGCACCTGCTTCGGCGAGGCCAGCGGAATGCTGAACTTGCGCGCGGTTTCCTTGGCGGTGGCTGGCATCAGTTGCATCAGACCGCTGGCGCCAACGCCTGAGCGGGCGTCGTCCATGAAGGCGCTTTCCTGGCGGGTGATCGCGAACACCCAACTCGAATGCAGCCCGCGAACCTTGGATTCACGCACAAGGGTATTGCGGTGGGCCATCGGGAAGCGGATGTCCAGATCGTCCCAGTATTTCGCCTGACTGATGGTGCGGATTGCCGGGAAGTACCATTTCAGGTCATAGGCCAGTTTCGCCTGGGCGACCATTTCGTCGCGATTGAAGTGGCGGCTGACGTAATACCACTCGCGACGGCCGTCGACGATCTGTCCCCGTGCGTGGAATTCCAGCGCACGCCGCACGCCGGGGGTGTTGCGTACTTTGTTGATCAGCGCCTGACTGAGCACTAAAGGTTTGTTGTTCAGCGAATACGGCGACTGTGAGCGGTCAGCGGCAAGAAAGCCGTAGAAGTCGCGCTCCTGGGCCAGGCTCTTGTAGAGTTGCTGCACTTGCGGGTTCTGCGGCTGTGCCAGTTCCAGGCTGCGGGCTTGCCAGTAGCGCCAGCGATTGGTGGTGGCCAGGTCCTGCGGCAAGCGACGGGTCAATTGGTAAGCGTCGTCCCAGCGCGCCAGACGCAGCAGCAGGCGCAGGCGCCATTCGGAAACCGTGTTGTCACGTAGCTCCGGGTCGTATTTGGTCATCACGTCCAGCGCTCGACTGTCGAAGCGCCGGGCCAGGGTCAGGCCGATTTCCCGCGCGATCGCGACTTTTTCATCGCGGGAGAAGTGCATGCTGCTGGCGTAGCCGTCGAGCAAGGCCATGGCTTTGTCAGGGGCTTGGCGGGCCAGGCGGCGCAGGCCGAGGCTGACCACGTCGGACATCGGTTCGTCGGCGGGGGTAAAGCGTGATGGTTGATTAAGTAACTCGGGTTTTTGCGCCACATCCACCAACAAACGACCGCGTGGGGCGAGGGTGGTCAGGCCTTTCACCAGGCTGTTGGCCAATGCAAAGTTGCGGGCCTGAGCTGCAAGCTTGGTGCGCTGCCAGCGTTTTTGCTCGGTCAACTGACCGTCAGCGGCCCAGATGCCAAACAGCGCATCACACGCAGCAGGTTGCGATTTACCCGTGAGCCAGAGCTTGTCCGCGTTGGCGTATCCCTCGGCTTTTTGGTTATGGCTGATCTGGTACTGCGCATTGAGGCAGTCCAGTTCGGTGAAATTGAGTTTCGGGTCGTAATACTTGACGAAGGTTGTCCAATCGCCACGGTCGGCGAGCCAGCGCAACCAGCGCAGCTTCATCCAGTTGGCCTGGGGCAGGTCGCCGTGCTCGGCGAGGAATTTCTCGATTTCCGCGTTGCTCGCGGTTTTCAGGCGTGCGGTCAGCTCGTCGTAAGCCAGATACGGTTCCAGCGGATAATCAGCCAGGGCCTGGCTGTAACGCAAATACGGACCGGTGTCGCCCTTGGCCAGGGCGCGTTTGGCTTCATCGTAATACTGGCGTTGGGTGGACAGGTCCACCGCCTGGGCGGATTGAACGGCAGCGGCGGTAAGTAGGAAACAGGAAAAAACACTGAAAAGGCGACTGCGCATGAGACATCCGGGCAGAGAAATCATGACAAGTGCTGACCTCGATCAGCACTGAATTGTCTGTAGCTTAGCCTTTTGCCAGCAAGCGGCGAAAGCTTTGCGGGCCTTACAGCACAAGTTCGCAACAAATGTTGTGCAGAGTGCTTCGACAGACAAATTGCCGGCCTGCTGAAGCCCTAACTCAGGTAGAATGCGCGCCCGGTTTTTGGAGAAGCTCATGACCCTGCTCAAATTCAGCGATGTGTCCCTTGCATTCGGCGCGATGCCGTTGTTGGACAAGGTGTCCTGGCAGATCGCCCGTGGTGAGCGGGTGTGCATCATCGGCCGCAACGGCACTGGTAAATCCAGCATGATGAAACTGGTCAAGGGCGACCAGAAGCCCGATGACGGCTCGGTGTGGCGTGCCCCCGGTCTGAAAATCGGCGAATTGCCGCAAGAATTGCCGGTGGCTGACGAGCGGACGGTGTTTGACGTGGTGGCTGAAGGCCTCGACGGTGTTGGCGCCTTGCTCGCCGAGTATCATCACCTGAGCCAGAACATCGTCACCGATGCCGATCTGGACAAACTGATGCACGTTCAGCACGACCTCGAAGCCCGTGACGGCTGGCGCTTGCAGACCCTGGTCGACAGCACACTGAGCCGCCTGCAATTGCCGGCTGACAAGACCCTTGCCGAATTGTCCGGTGGCTGGCGTCGTCGCGTGCTGCTCGCGCAGGCACTGGTGTCCGAACCCGATCTGCTGCTGCTCGACGAACCCACCAACCACCTGGACATCGGTGCAATTGCCTGGCTCGAAGAAGCGCTGAAAGATTTTCAGGGCGCCGTGCTGTTCATCACGCACGACCGTTCCTTTCTGCAAAACCTTGCCACGCGCATCCTCGAACTGGATCGCGGCGGCCTGATCGACTGGAACGGCGACTACGCCAGCTTCCTCGTCCACAAAGAGGCCGCGCTGGCTGCTGAAGAAACCGCCAACGCGCTGTTCGACAAGCGTCTGGCTCAGGAAGAAGTGTGGATCCGTCAGGGCATCAAGGCGCGTCGTACCCGTAACGAAGGTCGCGTTCGCGCCCTGAAAGCCCTGCGTGTCGAGCGCAGCGAACGTCGTGAGCGTACCGGCAAGGCCAATATCCAGCTGGAAACCGCCGACAAGTCTGGCAAGCAAGTGATGGTGCTGGAAAATGTCAGCTTTCATCACCCGGACGGCCCGTTCCTGATCAAGGACTTCTCGATGGTGCTGCAGCGCGGCGACCGTATCGGTTTGCTTGGCGCCAACGGTACCGGCAAGACGACCTTGCTCAAGCTGATGCTCAACGGCCTGCAACCGACCAGCGGTAAAGTTGAAGAGGGCACCCGGATCGATGTGGCTTACTTCGATCAATTGCGCCATCAGCTGGATCTGGAAAAGACCGTGATCGACAACGTCGCCGAAGGTCGCGACTTTATCGATATCGATGGCCAGAGCCGTCATGTGCTGAGCTACCTCGGCGACTTCCTGTTCAGCCCGCAGCGTGCTCGCACGCCTGTCAAGGCGTTGTCGGGTGGTGAGCGTGCTCGCCTGCTGTTGGCAAAGCTGTTCAGCAAACCAGCGAACCTGTTGGTACTCGACGAACCGACCAACGACCTCGACGTGGAAACCCTTGAGCTGCTCGAAGAGGTGCTGCTGACCTTCAACGGCACTGTACTGATGGTCAGCCACGACCGGGCATTCCTCGACAACGTCGTCACCAGCACCCTGGTCTTCGAAGGCGAAGGCAAGGTGCGCGAATACGTCGGTGGTTATCAAGACTGGATTCGTCAGGGCGGCTCGCCGCGTCTGCTGGGTGTAACCGAGAGCAAGTCGGGCAAGGCTGACCTGAACTCGGCGGTGGTGACGGCTGAGCCGGCTCCCGTCGCAGCGCCTGCCGTTGCTGCCCCTGCTGCAAAAAAGAAGCTGAGCTACAAGTTGCAGCGCGAACTGGAAGCGTTGCCGGGTGATATTGACGCCAAGGAGCAACAAATCGCTGCCGTAGAGGCCGAAATGGCCGAAGCCGGTTTCTATCAGCGTCCTGCGGCAGAGACTGCCAAGGTGATTGCCTCGCTTGAGCAATTGCAGGCCGAGCTGGATGCACTGGTGGAGCGTTGGGCCGAGTTGGATGCCTGATTGATCCAGATGTAAAAAAGCCCGGCGTTCAGTCATGAGCGCCGGGCTTTTTACGTAGTGTTGAAATCCATGGTAGGAGCGGGTTTGCTCACGATATCGGTATATCACGCGAAATCAAATTGGATGTGCCGACGTTTTCGCGAGCAAGCCCGTCCCTCAGGGTGATGCATTTCACTGTTTGACCAGGTGCACCGCTAGCACGTCACAAGGCGCGCCGTGCAGTACATCGTTGGCGGTCGAGCCGAGCAACAGCGCCAGACCATGGCGTCCATGACTGCCCACCACGATCAGATCGCACTCATGCTCCTTGGCAAAATGGTGGATTTCCTGGCGTGGCTGGCCGTAGGTCAAGTGGCAGTCGGCGCCTTTGAGTTCGCAATACTTGAGTTTCAGGCGCTCAAGGCGTTCCTTGGCTTGATCGAACTGCTGCTGTTGCAGTTGTGATAGATCCATCGGCACGTCGCCGCCGAACGCCATGGCCATCGGCTCGACGATATGCACCAGCGAGAGCTTGGCGTCATTGCTCACCGACAGCTCTCGGGCGCGGTGGATCACAGGATCGCACTCTTCGGTCAGATCGACGGCGACCAGGATATGGGAGTAGGGCATGAGGTGCTCCTCGTGACGGTTCAATACTGTTAAGTATGGCTGGTTTCAACAAAGTGACACAATGCGCTCACCTTAAGTCGGGAGTAGAGATATGACGGTCTGGTTGGTGGTGTCAATCCTGTTGGTGGTTCTGAGCCCGCTGGCATGGTTGCGCCCATCGCGTGTGCAGAGCGGTCGAATGGCCCTGCGCATGGAGGCGCGGCGTATCGGGCTGGCTATGCAACTGGCGCCTCAGGAGTGGCCGCACTGGCTGTCTCAGGAGCCTCCCAATCCGTGTGCTCAATACCATCGGCCGCGGCGTGGCAGTCAGCCAGCGTGCTGGACTTACTGGCAGAAGTCGCCAGGGATATGGGTCAATCAATGGCAGGAAGTCTGCGAAGACCGGGCGCTGCTCAATCATTTCGAAAAGTTGCCAGGCAACGTGTTCAAGGTCGAGGCCGACAAGCAGATGATCGCCTTGTACTGGGGCGAAAAGGGTGAAGCCGCAGTTTTGCAGGATATCGATGCCACACTGAAAGCGCTGGCGTAACCCGCGGACATTTCGTACTGCAATGGTGCGCATCGTCCGGCAGACGAGCAACAAAAAGCCCGACATGATTCATCGGGCGGGGGCCAGGCAGGCCGGTAACTGTTTTTATCGCTGATTCACATTTGCGGAGTCAGCGAATCTCCCTGTAGTCCAGCCAGCGTAGCCCCTTAAACAAGGCTCGATGAGAATTAGGGCGACTTTTCTAACTATTGATTCTATGAATGGCTTCACATGCAGATGCGTGTTGCCGGTCTTCGTGGAGCGGAAATGACCGCAAAGTCGCCTTTCAACCCGTATTTTGGGCGATTGACAATTGTCGGAAATTCCGTGAAGGTGGCGTACCCAAATCAAACGGGCGTATGAATTGAGCGTTTGTCTTACAGATCGCTCCTACAGAATCCCGACTATCGCGTTGGCGGGTGTGCCGGGTGGATTGGCGTTAGCATCGACGAAAAAGCGTCCTGCCAAGCCATTCGCCTGCGTCCGACGTGTACTGTTCAGCTTCCATATCGTGGAGATCAGTTGATGATTTACGAAGGTAAAGCCATCACGGTTAACGCTCTTGAAAGTGGCATCGTCGAATTGAAATTCGACCTCAAGGGTGAGTCCGTCAACAAGTTCAACCGTCTTACCCTGAACGAGCTGCGTCAGGCCGTAGACACCATCAAGGCAGATGCTTCGATCAAGGGTGTGATCGTCAGCAGTGGCAAGGACGTGTTCATCGTCGGCGCCGACATCACTGAATTTGTCGAAAACTTCAAGCTGCCGGATGCCGAGCTGGTTGCTGGCAATCTCGAAGCCAACAAGATCTTCAGCGATTTCGAAGACCTCAACGTTCCGACCGTAGCGGCCATCAACGGCATCGCCCTGGGCGGCGGTCTGGAAATGTGCCTGGCAGCTGACTATCGCGTCATGTCGACCAAGGCCAAAATCGGTCTGCCGGAAGTCAAGCTGGGCATCTACCCAGGCTTCGGCGGTACCGTGCGTCTGCCGCGCCTGATCGGTGTCGACAACGCTATCGAGTGGATTGCCGCCGGCAAGGAAAACCGCCCTGAAGACGCCCTGAAAGTCAGCGCGGTCGACGCCGTGGTTGCTCCAGAGAAGCTGCAGGAAGCTGCCCTTGAGCTGATCAAGCGTGCCATCTGCGGCGAGTTCGATTTCAAGGCCAAGCGTCAGCCGAAGCTGGAAAAACTCAAGCTGAACGCCATTGAACAAATGATGGCTTTCGAAACCGCTAAAGGTTTTGTTGCCGGTCAAGCTGGCCCGAACTACCCGGCGCCGGTCGAAGCGATCAAGACCATCCAGAAAGCCGCCAACTTCGGTCGTGACAAGGCGCTGGAAGTCGAAGCCGCAGGTTTTGTCAAACTGGCCAAGACCTCTGCCGCGCAGAGCTTGATCGGTTTGTTCCTGAACGATCAGGAACTGAAGAAGAAGGCCAAGGCCTACGACGAAATCGCCAAAGACGTGAAGCAGGCCGCCGTACTCGGCGCTGGCATCATGGGGGGCGGTATCGCCTATCAGTCGGCGTCCAAAGGCACGCCGATCCTGATGAAGGATATCAACGAACACGGTATCGAGCAGGGTCTGGCCGAAGCCGCCAAACTGCTGGTTGGCCGCGTTGACAAAGGTCGTATGACCGCCGCGAAAATGGCTGAAGTGCTCAACGGCATTCGTCCGACGCTGTCCTACGGCGATTTTGGTCACGTTGACCTGGTTGTTGAAGCTGTCGTCGAGAACCCGAAAGTCAAGCAAGCCGTGCTGGCGGAAGTCGAAGACAAGGTCAAAGAGGACACCATCCTCGCGTCCAACACCTCGACCATTTCCATCAGCCTGCTGGCGAAAGCCCTCAAGCGCCCGGAAAATTTTGTCGGCATGCACTTCTTCAACCCGGTGCACATGATGCCGCTGGTAGAAGTGATTCGTGGCGAGAAGTCCAGCGAGCTGGCTGTTGCCACCACCGTTGCCTACGCCAAGAAAATGGGCAAGAACCCGATCGTCGTCAACGATTGCCCGGGCTTCCTGGTCAACCGCGTGCTGTTCCCGTACTTCGGCGGTTTCGCCAAGCTGGTCAGCGCTGGTGTGGACTTCGTCCGCATCGACAAGATCATGGAAAAATTCGGCTGGCCGATGGGGCCTGCCTACCTGATGGATGTGGTCGGCATCGACACCGGTCACCACGGCCGTGACGTGATGGCTGAAGGCTTCCCGGATCGCATGAAGGATGACCGTCGTTCGGCTGTCGACGTGCTTTACGAAGCCAAGCGTCTGGGCCAGAAAAACGGTAAGGGCTTCTACGCCTACGAGACCGACAAGAAAGGCAAGCAGAAGAAAGTTGCCGATCCGTCGGTACTGGAAGTACTCAAGCCGATCGTTTACGAGCAGCGCGAAGTCACTGACGAAGACATCATCAACTGGATGATGATTGCGCTGTGCCTGGAAACCGTGCGTTGCCTGGAAGACGGCATCGTTGAAACTGCCGCCGAAGCCGACATGGGTCTGGTCTACGGTATCGGTTTCCCTCCATTCCGTGGCGGTGCGCTGCGCTACATCGATTCGATCGGTGTTGCCGAGTTCGTTGCCCTGGCTGACCAGTACGCTGATTTGGGCGCGCTGTACCACCCGACCGCGAAGCTGCGCGAAATGGCCAAAAACGGCCAGAGCTTCTTCGGTTAAGCGCCCCCAACTAGAGTGAGAGTGAACTTATGAGCTTGAATCCTAGAGACGTCGTGATTGTCGACTTCGGTCGTACACCGATGGGCCGCTCCAAGGGCGGCATGCACCGCAACACCCGCGCTGAAGACATGTCGGCGCACCTGATCAGCAAATTGCTGGAGCGCAACGCCAAGGTCGATCCTGCTGAAGTCGAGGACGTGATCTGGGGCTGTGTAAACCAGACCCTGGAGCAGGGCTGGAATATTGCGCGCATGGCGTCGCTGATGACCCAGATCCCGCACACCTCGGCCGGCCAGACCGTCAGCCGTCTGTGTGGCTCGTCGATGAGCGCTCTGCACACTGCTGCGCAAGCGATCATGACCGGTAACGGTGACGTGTTCGTGGTTGGTGGCGTCGAGCATATGGGTCATGTGAGCATGATGCACGGTGTCGATCCGAACCCGCACATGTCTCTGTACGCTGCGAAAGCCTCGGGCATGATGGGCCTGACCGCTGAAATGCTTGGCAAGATGCACGGCATCACTCGTGAGCAGCAAGACGCCTTTGGCGTGCGTTCCCACCAACTCGCCCACAAGGCCACCGTGGAAGGCAAGTTCAAAGACGAAATCATCCCGATGCAGGGATATGACGAGAACGGTTTCCTGAAACTGTTCGACTACGACGAAACCATTCGTCCGGAAACCACCCTGGAAAGCCTGGCGGCCCTCAAGCCTGCCTTCAATCCAAAGGGCGGCACCGTGACTGCCGGTACTTCGTCGCAGATCACCGATGGTGCTTCGTGCATGATCGTGATGTCGGCGCAGCGTGCGCAGGACCTGGGTATCCAGCCGATGGCGGTGATCCGCTCGATGGCAGTGGCGGGTGTGGATCCGGCAATCATGGGCTATGGTCCAGTTCCGGCTACACAGAAAGCCCTGAAGCGTGCAGGTCTTGTCATTAACGATATCGACTTCTTTGAGCTCAATGAAGCTTTCGCCGCACAGGCTCTGCCAGTGCTGAAAGATCTGAAAGTACTCGACAAGATGAATGAGAAGGTTAACCTGCACGGCGGCGCGATTGCCCTGGGTCACCCGTTCGGTTGCTCCGGTGCGCGTATTTCCGGCACCCTGCTGAACGTGATGAAGCAGAATAGCGGCACCTTCGGGGTGGCCACTATGTGCATTGGTCTCGGCCAAGGCATCTCCACCGTCTTCGAACGCGTTTAAGTGTCTCGTTGATGGAAGCCGGGGCCAAGTGCCCCGGTTTTTGTTTTTGTGGATTTATTTTGTTTTTTTTTGAAAAAATTTGAGTGAGGGCCGAAGCATGCCGATACAACCTGGGCTCTACCAACATTACAAAGGTCCGCAGTACCGTGTATTCAATGTTGCGCGGCATTCCGAGACCGAAGAAGAAGTGGTCTTTTACCAAGCCCTGTATGGCGATTATGGCTTTTGGGTGCGCCCTTTGAGCATGTTTCTCGAGTCAGTCGAGGTTGACGGCGAGCAGGTGCCACGCTTTGCTTTGGTGCAAGCCGAACCGAGCCTTTTTTCCAAGGCATGAGGCGAGTGCGCGCAGCACCCTGTGCTTGACCTCACCTTGTATCAACTATATATAGCGGTGCCGCGTCAGGCGCCAACCGCCTTTCACTTCTAGAATTCAGGAATTTTCTGATCCATGGGCAAATCGCTGGTCATTGTGGAATCCCCGGCTAAGGCCAAGACCATCAACAAGTATCTGGGTAACCAATACGTGGTGAAGTCGAGTATCGGCCATATCCGAGACCTGCCCACCAGCGGTTCGGCTAGCGCCAGCAAAGAGCCAGCCGCCAAGCGCGGCAAGGCTGCCGCGGGCGAAGGGCCGGTGCTCACGCCGAAAGAGAAAGCGCGTAAGCAGTTGGTCTCGCGTATGGGGGTTGATCCCGATCATGGCTGGAAAGCCCAGTACGAGATCCTCCCGGGTAAAGAGAAGGTCATCGAAGAGCTGCGCCGGCTCGCCAAAGACGCTGACACCATTTATCTCGCAACCGACTTGGATCGCGAGGGGGAAGCCATTGCCTGGCACCTGCGCGAAGCCATTGGTGGTGACGACAGCCGCTACAAGCGCGTGGTGTTCAACGAAATCACCAAGAAAGCGATTCAGGAAGCCTTCTCCGAGCCGGGCGAGCTGGACATCGATCGTGTGAATGCCCAGCAGGCGCGTCGTTTCCTCGACCGCGTCGTGGGTTACATGGTCTCGCCACTGCTGTGGGCCAAGATCGCCCGTGGCTTGTCTGCCGGTCGTGTGCAATCGGTTGCGGTGAAACTGGTGGTCGAGCGCGAGCGCGAAATCCGTGCCTTCAACCCTGAAGAATACTGGGAAGTGCACGCCGATTTAGGCACCACCAAAGGCTCGACCGTGCGTTTCGAAGTAGCGCGCGAGAAGGGCGAAGCCTTCAAGCCGCTGAACGAAGCCCAGGCAACTGCAGCGCTGGAGAAGCTGAAGTCTTCCAGCTACAGCATCGTCAAGCGCGAAGACAAGCCGACCAGCAGCAAGCCTTCGGCACCGTTCATCACGTCCACCCTGCAACAGGCAGCGAGCAATCGCCTGGGCTTCGGGGTGAAGAAAACCATGATGATGGCCCAGCGTTTGTACGAAGCTGGCTACATCACTTATATGCGTACCGACTCGACCAACCTCTCGGCTGACGCCGTGACGATGGCACGCACTTACATTGAAGACGAGTTCGGCAAGAAGTACCTGCCGGAAACACCAAACGTCTACAGCAGCAAAGAAGGTGCACAAGAGGCTCACGAAGCGATCCGTCCTTCCGACGCCAACACCACGCCGAGCAAGCTGGCCGGCATGGAGCGTGACGCTGAGCGCCTCTACGAGCTGATCTGGCGCCAGTTCCTCGCTTGCCAGATGCTGCCCGCGCAATACCTGTCGACCACCGTGAGCGTCGCTGCTGGTGACTTCGAGCTGCGTGCCAAGGGCCGTATCCTCAAGTTCGACGGCTACACCCGCGTAATGCCGCAGATCGCCAAGCCTGGCGATGACGATGTTCTGCCGGACATGGCACAGGGCGACGTGATGAAGCTGATCAAGCTTGATCCGTCCCAGCACTTCACCAAGCCACCGGCGCGTTACTCCGAAGCCAGCCTGGTCAAGGAAATGGAAAAACGCGGCATCGGTCGTCCTTCGACCTACGCTGCGATCATTTCGACCATTCAGGATCGCGGCTATGTGACGCTGCATAACCGTCGTTTCTATTCGGAAAAAATGGGCGACATCGTCACCGAACGCCTGTCGGAGAGCTTCTCCAATCTCATGGACTACGGCTTTACCGCCGGCATGGAAGAGAACCTCGATGACGTGGCTCACGGCGAGCGCGACTGGAAAAACGTGCTGGACGAGTTCTACGGCGACTTCAAGAAGAAACTCGAAGTGGCGGAGAACCCGGACAACGGCATGCGTGCCAACCAGCCGGTCATGACCGACATTCCGTGCACCACGTGCGGCCGTCCGATGCAGATTCGTACCGCGTCGACCGGCGTATTCCTCGGCTGCTCGGGCTACAGCCTGCCACCGAAAGAACGCTGCAAGGCCACCGTCAACCTGGTGCCGGGAGACGAAATCGCTGCAGACGACGAGGGTGAGTCGGAGTCGCTGGTACTGCGTGGCAAGCATCGCTGCCCGATCTGCAGCACGGCGATGGACGCATACCTGCTCGACGAGAAGCGCAAACTGCACATTTGCGGTAACAATCCGGATTGCGCCGGATACGAAATCGAAGAAGGCAGCTATCGCATCAAGGGCTATGAAGGTCCAAGCCTTGAGTGCGACAAGTGCGGCAGCGAGATGCAACTCAAAACCGGCCGTTTCGGCAAGTTCTTCGGCTGCACCAACCCGACCTGTAAAAACACGCGCAAACTGCTCAAGAGCGGAGACGCGGCGCCGCCGAAGATGGATCCGGTGAAGATGCCTGAGCTGAAGTGCGAAAAAGTCAACGACACCTACATCCTGCGTGATGGTGCGTCCGGTCTGTTCCTGGCGGCCAGTCAGTTCCCGAAAAACCGTGAGACTCGTGCTCCATTGGTGATCGAGATTCTGCCGCACAAGAGCGAGATTGATCCAAAGTATCACTTCCTGTGTGAAGCGCCGCAGAAGGATCCTGATGGTCTGCCAGCGGTGATCCGCTACAGCCGCAAGACCAAGGAGCAATACGTACAGACCGAAGTCGACGGCAAGCCTACCGGTTGGAAGGCTTACTACGACGGCGGCAAGTGGGCGGTTGAAGACAAGCGCAGCGCAAAGGCCAAGGCTGAGTAAGCGTTAGTCACATACTGAAAGGGCCGCATGAGAACCTTTGGGTTTTCATGCGGCCTTTTCAGTATGTGCTTGCGGTGGGATTGGCTGATCCACGACACTGTCCGGCCTGTGTGAAGCAATTATTTCGTTGTGGAGGCAGCCGTCATGGCCCACGAACTCTATACCCGTACCAATCAGAAGATTTATTTTGCCGGCCTGTCGCTGGAAGCTCTGGCTCGAGCTGAAGAGGGGCGGGCGATGAATTCTTTGGCGCTGATTCAGGCCGGACGTGAATCGGCGCTGTTTCACCTCTACGGTGCCTTGTTGGGGCTTTGTCATGAAATCGCCGGTTTCTACCGTCTGCCTCAGGCAAATGAACCCCGGGCGGAGATGCTGCTGACGTGCGACGTGCTTGAGTCGATTGCTATCCCCGAACTGGCTGAAATGGTTGAGTTGGCGGGCAATTCGCAAACCTGGCTGGCCAAACTGTTAGCAGCGCATTCGGCGTTGTTCCAGCCGCCGAGGGTACCGCACAAACCCAAGGGAGATGTGACACAGCCGCTGATCCAGGCGGTTAATCTGGATGAAGAAGAGGCACCAGATGAGTTGAGTCGAGAGGAGTTGGAGAGCTGGCGGCAGAACCTGAAAGCTCTGGCGATCCGTTTTCGCGAAGGCTTGAATGAGTGCTGAGGGAGATTGACGCGGTGGCAATCTGAAACATGCTGCTGGTCAAGATCCCGAGCGAAGCCTGGATGATGTCTATATAATGCCTGCCTTTCGTGGAGAACAGACCTATATGCCAACGTCCTTTCTAGAAATTGTCGAGTTACCCGACGGCCGAATCGAACTGCGCAGGGCTGAGGACGAGGGGTCTCTGGTGACTCTGGATTTCTCCGAGGATGCCAAGACATTCCTGCAGGGCCAGCATGTAGAAATCGCCAAGGCGATGCTGAGCGTCGGTGTGCAGATGGCGGGTCGGATGATTGAGGGGGATTTTGACAAGGAAGAAGGGCCGCGGGTTCTTCATTGATCCCCGTCTGCTTTCCTGTTTGTCCTGTCGCTTCAGATCGGCTTCTCTATCCTTGGAGAAGCCCGGCGCTTCAAACAGCGCCCGTAACCAGCCAGCTAACCCAATCGAATATTCAGGCTCTGGGCGTTGCCCTTGCGTGCAGCGCTGATCAATTGTTGTCGTGAACCCGTGTTCAGTGGATTGAGCCAAGTGACTACAGTGTGACTTCGCCCCAGGCGCAAGGCTTCGCACGCCAGTTGCTGAGCACTTTGAGTGCCCCTCGGTTGCAGCAATAGAATGCGCTCGCGGTTCAGCCCTGCATCCCGCAGCCACGCTTGTGTCAGGCTGGCAGGTGGTGCAATCAGCGTTAGCCAGCGTGCGTCCTGATCATCGCTCAGTTCGCGAAGGATCGGAGCCAGCAGGTTTAGGCAGTTCCCGGTGGCACCGCGCAGTGACAGTTCACTGAATACTTCCGGTTCAACACTCCACGGGCGCTCGACCACTTCTTTCAGGATCGGCGCTATCGGTTGCGCTAGAAACGCTTCGAATAAAGGCAGTTGTGTCTGTTGAGGTGTGTGTGGGAACTGCATAAAGCCTCCTTTAACTAACGGCGGATTACGCCGACACTCAAGCCTTCGATAACCAGTTCCTGATCTTTCAGGTCGACTTCGATGGGGGCGAACTCAGGGTTTTCTGCAATCAGCCAGACTTTGCTGCCTTCGCGCTTGAAGCGTTTGACGGTGACTTCATCACCGATGCGGGCGACGACAACCTGACCATTACGCGCTTCACGGGTGGTGTGAACGGCCAGAAGGTCGCCATCGAAAATGCCGATGTCCTTCATGCTCATGCCGTGTACGCGCAGAAGATAGTCGGCGCGAGGGTGGAAGAATGCAGGATTGATGTTGCAGGATTCTTCGATGTGCTGCTGGGCGAGGATCGGTGCGCCAGCAGCGACTCGGCCGATGATTGGCAGGGTCGAGTCGTCGGCTTTGGCTTCGAAACCGGGGATGCGAATGCCACGGGATGCACCTGGGGTCATCTCGATGGCGCCCTTGCGAGCCAGCGCCTTGAGATGTTCTTCCGCTGCGTTGGGCGACTTGAAACCCAGTTCCTGAGCGATTTCTGCGCGGGTCGGCGGGTAGCCGTTGTCTTCAAGGCAGCGTTTGATAAAGGCCAGAATCTCGGCTTGGCGTGGCGTCAGCTTTAGCATATTGATCGCTCTGTCTTTTTATACAGTGACTGGGATTATATACAGTGAAGCGGTCTTGGCAATGCCCGTTTTTTTACAGGCCGCCGGACGGTCGGCAGGCCTGCTTATTAATGCATCGGTCTTGTGTGGTTAAATAGCTGACCGACCATTCCCAAAACGAACTGGCAGGCTTGACAAGGCACAGGCTGAAACGTATGTTTCAAACAAGTGTTTGTCAGGCGGAGTAGCCATGGCCCAGTCGGAAACCGTTGAACGCATTCTTGATGCTGCCGAGCAGTTGTTCGCGGAGAAAGGTTTCGCTGAAACCTCATTGCGTTTGATCACCAGCAAGGCCGGCGTCAATCTGGCAGCGGTGAACTATCATTTCGGCTCGAAGAAAGCGCTGATTCAAGCGGTCTTCTCGCGCTTCCTCGGGCCGTTTTGCACGAGCCTTGATAAAGAGCTGGAACGGCGTCAGGCCAAGCCTGAAAACAAACCCACCCTTGAAGAGTTGCTGGAAATCCTCGTCGAGCAGGCGCTGGTGGTTCAGCCACGTAGCGGCAATGACCTGTCGATTTTCATGCGTCTGCTTGGTCTCGCATTCAGCCAGAGCCAAGGCCACTTGCGTCGTTATCTGGAAGACATGTACGGCAAGGTATTCCGCCGCTATATGCTGCTGGTCAACGAGGCGGCGCCACGTATTCCTCCGATCGAGTTGTTCTGGCGCGTGCACTTCATGCTCGGTGCTGCTGCGTTCAGCATGTCCGGCATCAAGGCCTTGCGTGCGATTGCTGAAACCGATTTCGGCGTCAACACCTCCATTGAGCAAGTCATGCGCCTGATGGTGCCGTTCCTCGCCGCGGGCATGCGTGCCGAAACCGGCGTCACCGACGCGGCCATGGCCACCGCTCAACTGCGTCCGCGCAGCAAATCAATGCCGGTCGCCGCCAAGGTTTAACCGCGCACGGGTGGGCGCGGCAGCTTGTATCCGCTAAGCTAGCTGCCCATGCCGACTCTCGTTCTGAAACCCTTCTGCATAGAAATTGCCGACGTGCCAGGCACCGCCCTTGGTAGCGATTTCATGTGGATCGGTTTTTTTGTTTTCAAGGAATCTCTATGACTGCTGGCCTGCAAGGCTCGTTGATGGTGGACGTCGCCGGTACCTGGCTGACGGCTGAAGATCGCCATTTGTTGCGTCAGCCCGAAGTGGGCGGCCTTATTATTTTTGCCCGCAACATCGAGCATCCACGTCAGGTACGCGAGCTGAGCGCATCGATTCGCGCCATACGTCCAGACCTGCTGCTGGCCGTGGATCAGGAGGGCGGTCGCGTCCAGCGCTTGCGTCAGGGTTTTGTCCGTCTACCGGCCATGCGCGCCATTGCTGACAACCCGAATGCCGAATATCTGGCCGAGCAGTGCGGCTGGATCATGGCCACCGAAGTGCTGGCGGTCGGCCTCGACCTGAGCTTCGCCCCGGTACTTGATCTGGATTATCAGCGCAGCGCCGTTGTCGGCACCCGCTCGTTCGAAGGCGATCCCGAACGTGCCGCATTACTGGCCGGTGCCTTTATTCGCGGCATGAACAGCGCCGGCATGGCGGCCACCGGTAAACACTTCCCCGGTCATGGCTGGGCGGAAGCCGATTCGCATGTGGCGATCCCGAACGACGAGCGTAGCCTCGATGAGATCCGTGCCAACGACCTCGTGCCATTCGCCCGGCTCAGCAAGCAACTCGCTGCTGTTATGCCCGCTCACGTCATCTACCCGCAAGTCGACTCGCAGCCTGCTGGTTTCTCCCGCCGCTGGCTGCAGGACATTCTGCGCGGCGAGTTGCAGTTCGACGGTGTGATCTTCAGTGACGACCTGTCGATGGCCGGCGCCCACGTGGTCGGCGACGCAGCCAGTCGCATCGAAGCCGCACTGACTGCCGGTTGCGACATGGGCCTGGTATGCAACGACCGCGCCGCGGCCGAGTTGGCCCTGAGCGCTGCACAACGTATGAAGGTCAGGCCATCCGCTCGCATCGCGCGGATGCGCGGTCAGGCGTTCGCCAGCACCGATTACCGTCAGGATCCGCGCTGGCTCAGCGCCATCGTTGCGCTCAAAGACGCTCAACTGATCGATTAAGGATTTTCCGTTATGGCGGTTTTCGCAATCATTGGTGGCACCGGCCTGACCCAGCTCGAAGGCTTGAGCATTCGCCAGTCGTTGGCGGTGGACACGCCTTACGGCGCGCCATCGGCCGACGTGCAGGTTGGCGAATACGCGGGCAAGGAAGTGCTGTTCCTCGCCCGGCACGGCCATCCGCACCGTCTCCCGCCGCACAAGGTCAACTACCGCGCCAATCTTTGGGCGTTGAAGCAGGCCGGTGCCGAAGCAATCATCGCGGTCAATGCCGTCGGCGGGATTCACCCGGCCATGGACACCGGGCATTTCTGCGTGCCGCATCAGATCGTCGATTACACCAGTGGGCGTGAGCACACCTATTTCGCCGATGACCTGGAGCATGTCACCCACATCGACTTCAGCTTTCCCTACAGCGAACCGTTGCGTCAGCAGTTGATTGCTGCGTTAGCCGCCGAAGGCTGCGGATACAGCGATCAGGGCGTTTACGCCTGCATGCAAGGCCCGCGTCTGGAGACTGTCGCAGAAATCGTCCGTCTGGAGCGTGATGGCTGCGACATCGTCGGCATGACCGGTATGCCGGAAGCGGCGCTGGCTCGTGAACTGGATCTGGACTACGCCTGTCTGGCACTGGTGGTGAACCCGGCGGCGGGCAAGACCACTGAAGTCATCACCATGGCCCAGATCGAGCAGGCGTTACAGGACGGGATGGGTGCGGTGAAGTCGATCCTGTCACGCGTTTTGGCGGGTTGACAGCGTGACTACGATAGTTGAGCAACTGGATGCTCTGCCTTGGGAAGATGTGTTCAGCCAGCGCACTCTGGACAGGGCTCTGAAGTATGCGGACGAGGATCGGATAGCGATCCTTCAGATCGACGACTCAAGGGTCGTCGCTTCGTGTGTCGGCTCTGGGATTGAGGTGTATGAGCAAGTCATTGAGCTTGTCAAAGCGGGGGGGCATTGGCGGCTCGAATGCTCTTGCTCTTGCCCTGTCATGCTTTATTGCAAGCACTGCGCTGCGGCTATTTACCACCTGAAGGAGGAAGTACCCGTTAATTCATCTGACAGTCGCGCTCCGGTTCAACTCAATCGTGAGTTGGAGCGTTGGCTCGCCGATATACCCGCGGCGACAAAGCCTGGCGGGGAACTGGCGCAAGCGGCGAGTACGCGGCTGTTATACAAACTCAAGGAAACCCCTGCTACAGGGAAGTGGCTGGTACAGATTTTCAAGGGTTATCAGCTCAAGAGTGGCGAGTTGCGCGATATCAAGTCGCTGTATTCGCTGTCGGACTTGCTGATCCGCCAACCTGGTTACTTATCCGAACTCGACTTGCGCATTGCCAGGCTGTTGATCGCCATGCACTCCCATCATGCGTATTACAGCGGCTATCCTCTGGAGGGTAGCAGTGGTGCTGAATTGCTTGAGATGTTGTTGAATACCTCACGACTCTTCCTGGATTTTGAAGTGTTGCATC
Source organism: Pseudomonas sp. RA_15y_Pfl2_54 (assembly GCF_963971015.1). Lineage (NCBI taxonomy): Bacteria > Pseudomonadati > Pseudomonadota > Gammaproteobacteria > Pseudomonadales > Pseudomonadaceae > Pseudomonas > Pseudomonas sp. RA_15y_Pfl2_54. Next base: position 54,708 of record NZ_CAXAPN010000036.1, on the reverse strand, counting down.
CTCTAACCAAAGGCGTGAGGAGGGTGGGGCGTTTTGCTTGGGCCGAGCAGCCAAACGGCAGTTTCCGTTCTCAGTGGAGCAGTGACGAAGCCGCGGTGGAGTCGCCACTGGCTGTGGAGCCTCTTTACTATCTTGACCGCGAGCGGCATCAGATCGGCCCTCTGTCTAGCGACCTGGAAGAGAAACTGGCTTGTCATTTGACGCTGGCTCCGGAAATTCCGGCTCGTCAGTCGATGCAGTTTAGCCATCGCATGGGCGCTGTGACCCAGGTTGCTCCGCCGCATGCCCTCACTGATCGTGTTATCGACAACGTTCTGCCCAAGGCTCACCTCACTCTCGCCAGTGGCAAGCGTTATGCGCGCTGGCAATATGAGCTGGAGCATCGGGCGGCATTGGCGTTTACCTACAACGGACATCCAGCAACGGACAGAAATCCGGAAGTGTTGGTCCTCAGTGGTGTTGAAACTCAGCGTATTCAACGCCAACCCGCCGCCGAGAAAGCCTTGCGCCAGCTCTTGACGAAGCAAGGTTTTAAAAAGGCCACGCGCAAAAGTAGCATTGACCGTCCGGGCGAGATGTTCGCCCTGCCCGATGATTCGGCCTGGCTATTATTTATGCAGGATGGACTCGCGGTGTTGCGCGAGGCTAACTGGAAAATCGATATCAGCCCTGGCTTTCATTTCAATTTGCAGCCTGTGGAGCAGTGGTATGCAGAAGTCGAGGAGGAGTCCGGGCATCAGTGGTTTGATCTGCAGCTAGGTATTGTCGTCAACGGCGAGCGGTACAGCCTGTTGCCGATCCTGCTGCATTTGTTACGCAGCCAGCCACAGTTGCTCGAGCCCTCCAGCCTGGGTCAGCGCAGCGATGATGAGCAACTCTTGATCGAGCTGGGAGGTGGTCACCTCGCTTCCCGTGCAACTACAAAAGTCGCGCTACCCTATGGCAGGGTCAAGCCGCTGATGGCCACGCTTGCTGAGTTGTATCTGGGCAATCATCAGGGCGATGCGTTGCGCTTGAGTGCTCCCGATGCTGCGCGTCTGAGTTTACTGGAAGGCGTGTCGCTCGACTGGCAAGGTGGTGATCGATTGCGCGCTTTTGCAAAGCGATTGCGCGAGTCGACGCATGCGCACGTCGCTGCACCCGCCGGTCTCAAGGCGCAGTTGCGTCCCTACCAGCTCGAAGGTCTGAACTGGATGCAAACCCTGCGCGAGCTGGAGGTTGGCGGTATTCTTGGCGATGACATGGGGTTGGGGAAAACCCTGCAAACCCTGGCGCATCTACTCACGGAAAAGCAGGCTGGACGGCTCGATCATCCTGCACTCGTCGTGATGCCCACAAGCCTGATACCCAACTGGCTGGATGAGTCACAGCGTTTTACTCCGCAATTGAAGGTGTTGGCGCTGCATGGCGCGACGCGTCAAAAGGATTTTGCCTGCCTTGCCGAGTACGACTTGGTACTGACGACCTACGCGCTGCTGCCGCGAGACCTTGACGCTCTGCAGCCGCAGATGTGGAGTGTGCTGATTCTCGATGAGGCACAGAACATCAAGAATCCAGTCAGCAAGGCTGCTCAGGCGGCCCGTGATCTGCAGGCTCGCCAGCGGTTGTGCCTGAGCGGAACACCACTGGAAAACCACCTGGGCGAGTTGTGGTCTCAGTTTCACTTTCTATTGCCTGGCTGGCTTGGTGATAGCAAATCGTTCAATCGCGACTACCGTACGCCCATCGAAAAACACGGCAATGCCCAGCGTATGCAACATTTGACGGCCAGGATAAAGCCGTTTCTGTTGCGTCGAAAGAAAGACCAGGTGGCGACCGAGTTGCCGCCAAAAACAGAAATTGTGCATTGGGTTGATCTGAGCGATGGTCAACGAGACGTTTATGAAACGGTTCGCGTGGCCATGGACAAGAAGGTGCGTGAGGAAATTGCCCGCAGCGGTGTAGGCGGCAGTCAAATCATTATCCTTGACGCTTTGCTCAAGCTACGCCAGGTCTGTTGCGATCTGCGGTTGATCAAAATGCCGCTGACGCCGAAGACCCTTCGCTCCGGCAGCGGAAAACTGTCCAGTCTGATGGAGATGCTCGAAGAGCTGCTTGGTGAGGGCCGCAGAATTCTGCTCTTTTCACAATTCACGTCGATGCTCGCCCTGATTGAGCAGGAGTTGCAGCAGCGTGGTCTTGGCTATTCGCTGCTGACCGGCGAAACGACGGATCGGCGTACACCGGTGAAAGACTTTCAGGGCGGTAAGGTGCCGTTGTTTCTGATCAGTTTGAAAGCCGGCGGCACAGGTTTGAACCTGACAGCGGCGGACACAGTCATCCATTTCGACCCGTGGTGGAACCCTGCGGTAGAAAATCAGGCGACAGACCGTGCCTACCGGATTGGGCAAAACAACCCGGTGTTCGTCTACAAAATGATTGCCCGAGGCACGGTGGAAGAAAAAATACAGGCGATGCAGCAGGAGAAAGCGGCGTTGGCCGGTGCGGTGCTTGAAGGCGGTACCACTGGCGGCTGGAAGCTGGAGCAAAGCGATATTGAGGCACTTTTTGCGCCGCTGCCTGCCCCCAGGAGTTGATAGCTGAACCTTGCAGTATTGCCCCGCTGTTCCCAGTCTGGAGTTGTGAGCACTACAGATCCAGGTTGGGAGAGGGCTTGCTCGCAAAAACTGCCCGACTGACGCCGACAGTCTTAGCGCTTCTCGAACTTATCCGGCAACGGCGCAAACAGCGCTTCAATGTCATCGCTCTGCAATTTCCAGTCCCCCGCCTTGCGCCCATCCAGCACGCCCGCCGCCAGGTCGGATTTTTCTTTCTGCAGGTGCTGAATCTTCTCTTCCACCGTGCCTCGGGCAATCATCTTGTAGACGAATACCGGTTTCTCCTGGCCGATCCGATACGCGCGGTCAGTCGCCTGATTCTCGGTCGCCGGGTTCCACCATGGATCGTAGTGAATCACTGTGTCCGCTTCCGTCAGGTTCAAGCCAACACCGCCGGCCTTCAGGCTGATCAGAAAAATCTGACGCTTGCCACTCTGAAATTCCTTCACCGGCGTACGTCGGTCCCGGGTCTGCCCGGTCAGCAAAGCGTAGGAGATATTGCGTTTTTTCAGCTCGTCTTCAATCAATGACAACATCGAAGTGAACTGCGAAAACAGCAGTATCCGCCGACCTTCCTCGAACAGCTCCTCCAGCATCTCCATCAAGCTGTCGAGTTTGCCTGAGGTACTGCCGCGAGCGGGCAGGGTAGCGTCGTTAACCAAGCGCAAATCACAGCAGACCTGACGCAGTTTCAGCAGCGCTTCAAGAATGATGATCTGACTGCGTGCCACGCCTTTGCGGGTGATCTCGTCGCGGACTTTCTTATCCATGGCCAAGCGCATGGTCTCGTACACATCGCGCTGGGCTTCGTTGAGATCGACCCAGTGGATGATTTCAGTTTTGGGTGGCAGTTCAGTCGCAACCTGCTCCTTGGTGCGGCGCAGCAAAAACGGTTTTATCCGACCGTTGAGGTGCTGAAGTCTGACTTCACTCCCGCGCTTTTCGATCGGTACGCGGTAATCGGCGTTGAAGCTTTTGACGTCGCCGAGCCAGCCGGGCAGCAGGAAATGGAACAGCGACCACAGCTCGCCGAGGTGGTTTTCCAGCGGCGTGCCGCTCAAGCACAGGCGTTGACGAGCGTTCAATTCGCGCGCGGCCTGGGCCGCTTTGCTGTTTGGGTTCTTGATGTACTGCGCTTCGTCCAGCACCAATACGTGCAAAGGCTGTTGCGCCAGACGCTCGATGTCCTTGGGCAGCAGCGCGTAGGTGGTGAGGATCAGGTCATAGTCGGCCAAATGATCGAAATGCTTTTTGCGGCTGGCTCCGTACAGGGCCACCACTTTCAGTTGCGGTGTGAAGTGCGCCGCTTCATCAAGCCAGTTCGGGATCAGGCTGGTGGGCATCACCACCATGCACGGGCGGTTCAGGCGTCCGGCATTTTTCTCGCTGAGAATATGCGCCAGTGTCTGCAGGGTTTTACCCAGTCCCATGTCGTCCGCAAGAATCCCACCGACCTCCAGCTGCCGCAGCGATTGCATCCAGCTCAAGCCTTCGAGCTGGTAGGGGCGCAACGTCGCGTTCAATCCCTCTGGTGCTTTTGCACTGAAATCGCGAATGTCACGCAGACGCTGGGCAAAGGTGCGGATCTGTTCGCCACCCTCCCAAAGCAGCGGAATGCCTTCCAGCGAATTCAAGCGTGTGGCGTCAGCCTTGCTCAGGCGAAGGGTGGTTTCCCCGGGTTCCTGCAAATAGAACTCGCCCAAGGTCGCGAGTACCGGTTTCAATCGACCCAGCGGCAGCGCTACTTGCAGCGGCCCGTGCTCGCTGTTGCGTTGCGGAACATTGACCAGAATCAGCTCGTCATCGCGGCGGCGTGCAAGGCGTTCCGGATTGAGGATTTCAGCATGGGAGCGCATCAGGTTGAGCAGGATCGGCAACAGGCTCAGGCGCTCACCGTTGACGATAATCCCCAGCTCCAGATCAAACCAGTCGCGCTCCGGCGCCTGTTCGACGGTGGCGTACCAGTCATCCACGGCAGTCAGGTCGAAGCCGAACTCTTCGTCGATCTGTATTTCCCAGCCGTGTGTGCGCAGCTTCGGCAAATCATTGAGGGTAAAGGTCAGCCAGGCGCTGTCGTTGACCATCTCATAGAGTTCGCCAGCACTTTCCGGCAAGGCTTTGCTTTGTCGCGTGGCGATACGGAAGCCGAGGATTCGTAACTGTTCGCGGTAGGACTGTTCTATTTCCGGGTGGCGTTTTATCCGCAGCGTCTGGGCTTCCTGGCGAATCAGGATGTCGCTGTTTTTCTGCCCGCTGACGTATTCGTCCAGATAACTGAAGGACAACGCCGCGCGATGTTGAATATAGCGCTGCATTTTGCCGTTGCGCGGTTCGAAAGCGCTGAACTCGACACTGGCCAGCCACAGGCGTGGCAGCGGTTGCACGTTGTCGATCAGCACTTGCGGCGGGGCTTTGGGGCTGCGGTTCTCCAGTACGGCTTGAAGTTTTTCCAGCAGTTCGGCGTCTTTGGCGGCGGCGGGGAAATCGAGGGTTTCCTGTATGTGCAGCAACACCGCTGCGCAGTGTTTGCAGTTGATGCGAACCGGGCAGGTACACCCGGCGTCGACCAACAGCAAGGTGCCTTTGGCTGACTCGCGCAAGTGAATGGTCTGACGGTAGACGTTACCGCCAGAGCCTTCGCAACTGGCGGTGATGGTCGCATCGCCGACCTGGGCGATGCGTACCCGGTTTTCCAGGGCGTAGCGGCGGCCACGCTCCAGGCTTTGTTCCTTGAATCGGCTGACCCAGGAGGGTGCCAACGGTTTACTTAAGGGGGCAGACATAAGGACTTCGGTCAGTCCGCAATGGCTTCAGGCGCTTGCCGTGGAGCTGGAGCCGTCAGGGAAGTGATCTTGATCAGCAGGGCCAGGTGGCCGTTGTCGAGATAGTTGAGTTGGCCGTTTTTGGTGTGACTGTCCTGTCGCAGGCGTTCGCTTGAGGTGACCAGGCCATTGGCGTCGATCTGATTGACCCAGAAGTCGGCCGTCACGTCGGTGAAACGCCCGAGCTTCATCTCAAGCGTGCCTTCGATCGGGAACTGGCCGAACTGTTCTTTGCCGTCGCTGACAGCGACTTTGGTCGGCGCCTCGCCAAGTGGCTGCTGCCAGGCTTTGTGCATCAACACGCTGTAGTCGCCGCTGGCGGTGAGTTTGCTGGCAACATCGCCGAGCGCAGGTGTGCGGTTGCTATCATCGCCCAGGCGCTGGGCGCCTGCGGCCCAGTCTTCCGGTGCGGTGCGACTGACAATCGCCGGAACCGCGTTCTGGCGGACCAGAATCATTTCAACTTGATAGGTGTCATCGGCAAATGCCGTGGGCGCTACCAAGGTCAGTAGCAAGGTCAGTGAGCGAAACAGGCGCATGCGGCGTCCTTCAAGCAGTTTTCGGGATGAGGCGCTCGAACAGCGCCTCTACAGTATTAAAGCGCTCTTCCGGGCGCTCCATCGGCACCTGGAACTTGAACATCGTGGCGCCTTCGAATTTGTAGCGTTTGGGCTGGCTCTGGATCAGTTTGATCAACGTCATCGGGTCAACCGGCGTCTGCGCGGCGAATTCGATACGTCCACCTTGCGGCCCGCCATCGACCTTCTTGATGCCCAGTTGTTCGGCCTGCAATTTCAGCGCAGTGATGCGCACCAGATTTTTGGTCGGCTCCGGCAGCAGGCCGAAGCGGTCGATCATCTCGACCTGCAAGTCCTTCAAGCCTTCCTCGTCAGTCGCCGAGGCAATGCGCTTGTACAGGATCAGTCGGGCATGAACATCCGGCAGATAATCTTCCGGAATCAGCGCCGGCACTCGCAGATTGACCTCCGGGCCACCGCCGAGCGGTTGATCGAGGTTCGGTTGCTCGCCCTTGCGGATCGATTTCACCGCGCGCTCAAGCATCTCCATGTACAGCGTGAAGCCCACGGCTTGAATCTGACCGCTCTGGCCATCGCCGAGCAATTCGCCTGCGCCGCGGATTTCCAGGTCGTTGGTCGCCAGTACGAAACCGGCGCCAAGGTCCTGGGTATTGGCGATCGCCTCCAGACGCTTTTCTGCGTCCGAAGTGATTTGCTGGCGTGGCGGTGTCAGCAGGTAAGCGTAAGCCTGGTGGTGACTGCGACCGACGCGACCGCGCAACTGGTGCAACTGCGCCAGACCGAACTTGTCGGCGCGCTCGATGATGATGGTGTTGGCACTTGGCACATCGATGCCGGTCTCGATAATGGTCGAGGCGATCAGCACGTTGAAACGCTTGTGGTAGAAGTCGCTCATCACCTGTTCGAGTTCGCGTTCGCGCATCTGCCCGTGGCCGATGCCGATCCGCGCTTCGGGCACCAGTTCGGCCAGATCGGCGGCGCACTTCTCGATGGTTTTCACATCGTTGTGCAGGTAGTAAACCTGGCCGCCGCGCAGCAGTTCACGCAGCAGGGCTTCTTTGACCGTGCTCTTGTTCTGCTCCATGACGAAGGTGCGCACCGACAGACGTCGTGCCGGTGGCGTGGCAATGATCGACAGGTCACGCATGCCTGACACCGCCATGTTCAGCGTGCGCGGGATCGGCGTAGCGGTCAGCGTCAGGATGTCGACTTCGCTGCGCAGCGCTTTGAGCTGTTCTTTTTGACGCACGCCGAAGCGGTGCTCTTCGTCGATGATCACCAGCCCAAGGTTTTTGATCTTTACGTCATCGGACAGTAGCTTGTGGGTGCCGATGACGATGTCGATCTTGCCTTCGGCCAGATCGGCAATCGCAGCGTTGACTTCCTTGGCCGATTTGAAGCGGCTCATCACTTCCACGGTCACCGGCCAGTCGGCGAAGCGATCGCGAAAGCTGTTGTAGTGTTGCTGGGCGAGCAGGGTGGTCGGCACCAGAATCGCCACCTGGCGGCCGCCGTGCACGGCAATGAACGCCGCGCGCATGGCCACTTCGGTCTTGCCGAAACCCACGTCGCCGCAGACCAGTCGATCCATCGGTTTCGGCGCGAGCATGTCTTCGCGCACGGCTTCGATGGTCGATTGCTGATCCGGCGTTTCCTCGAACGGGAAACCGGCGCTGAACGTCGCGTAATCGGCTTTCGGGTCGGCAAAGGCGTAGCCTTCGCGAGCGGCACGACGGGCGTAGATATCGAGCAGTTCGGCAGCCACATCACGCACTTGTTCGGCGGCTTTGCGTTTGGCTTTCTGCCAGGTCTCGGAGCCGAGGCGGTGCAGTGGGGCCAGCGCATCGTCGCTGCCGGTGTAGCGAGCAATCAGGTGCAAATTGGCGACGGGCACGTAGAGCTTGGCGTTCTCGGCGTATTCCAGGGTGAGGAATTCCGCCGCCTGATTGTCGATTTCCAGAATCGTCAGGCCCAGATAGCGGCCGACGCCATGGTCGATATGCACCACCGGTGCGCCTTCGCGCAGCTCGGTGAGGTTTTTGATCACTGCGTCGTTGTTGGCGTCGGTCCGCTTTTCGCGGCGACGACGCTGCATCACCCGCTGGCCGAACAGCGGACTCTCCGCCACCAGTGCCAGCGAAGGCGTGTCGAGCAGCAAGCCTTCGTCGAGCGGGGCAATCGTAATTGCCAGGCGATCCTTGCTCTCGACAAAGTCCGGCCAACTGTCGACGGTTTTCGGCCGTAACTTCAGGCGTTCCAGCAGCTCCAGCAACACTTCGCGACGGCCCGCCGATTCGGCGGTGAACAGCACGCGGCCGGGGAACTCATCGAGGAACGCTGCCAGCGCCGCCAGCGGTTGGGTGGCTTTGGCTTCGATGGCCAGATTCGGCAGCGCTTGAGCGGGGAAGCGTTCGCGACCAGCGCCAGTGTCCACGTCCTGCTGGCTGGCGACCACCCGCGGCCAGTTCTTGAGGCGGGCGAAGCAGTCTTCCACCGGCAGGAACAGTTCGGCGGGTGGCAATAAAGGACGCGATGGATCGACGCGGCGTTCTTCATAGCGGTTGCGCACGTCGTTCCAGAAGTTCTCTGCCGCTTGCTCGATGCCCGGCAGCGAGAACACTTGGGTGTCCTGTGGCAGGTAATCGAACAGGGTCGAGGTTTCATCAAAGAACAGCGGCAGGTAGTACTCGATACCGGCCGGCGTGATGCCGCTGCTCAGGTCCTGAAAGATCGGGCAGCGACGGAAGTCGACATCGAAACGCTCGCGAAAACGCGCCTTGAAGCGGGTCACCGCATCTTTTTGCAGCGGGAATTCCCTGGCCGGCAGCAGCTTGACCGAATCGACCTTGTCGATGGAGCGCTGGTTTTCCGGGTCGAAAGTGCGCAGGGTTTCGATTTCGTTGTCGAACAGATCGATGCGATACGGCAGTTTGCTGCCCATCGGGAACAGGTCGATCAGCGCGCCGCGCACGGTGAACTCGCCATGTTCGTAAACGGTGTCGACGTAGCGATAGCCGCTGGCTTCAAGCCGCGAGCGCATCTGTTCGACATCAAGCTTCTGGCCGACGTCCAGCACCAGGCTGCTGCCGAGCAGGAATTTGGTCGGTGCCAGGCGATGCAGGGCCGTGGTGATCGGCACCACCAGCACGCCGTGCTCCAGTTCCGGCAGCCTATATAGGCTGGCGATGCGCTGGGAAATGATGTCCTGGTGCGGCGAGAACAGATCGTAGGGCAGGGTTTCCCAGTCGGGGAAATGCAGAACGGGCAAATCCGGGGCGAAGAAACTCAGCTCCTGTTCCAGTCGTTCAGCACTCTGGCTGTCGGCGGTCAGTAGCAGGGTGAAGCGCTTGGCAGCGCTGGCAGCCTCGGCAATCGCCAGGCTCAGGGCGGCACCGGGCAGGTTGCCCCAGTGCTGTTTACCTGCCTCGGCAGGGAGAAGCGGTAGACGCAGAACAGGCACGGAAGGTTGAGCTCCAGGCGTTGCGACAAAGTCGGTAATTGTAGCGGCGTCAGGTGCTGCCTGTCAGTTGCAGACTGTGTCTATCTTCGCTGATTGCGCAAAATGTAGTGGTAACCATAAAAACGAGTACTTTTTTAATGATTATGTAGTGCCGAAACCGGGTGGTGTTACGGAGGGTTACGGACATCGTCTAACAGTCGTCGAAAAATTGACTGCGCTGCAGGCCCCGGTTTTACTGGGCTGGAGAAGGGCGTAATTTTTTTGAACGGGATTTTGTTACCGGTTGCGCGACAAGCGCGCATTGCTACAAGAGGCTCCCGGCGGCATAATGTAGCCCCTTTTTTCTGCCCCTACATGTGGAAGGTTACCGTGACTCAGAAGCCCGACCAGTGTCTTGGTGAATGGATCGACCGTGAAGCACTCGCAGAAGCGATGATTCCGCTTATCGGTCAGCTTTACCGCAATAACAACGTGGTGAGCTCGATCTATGGCCGCAGCCTGATCAACCAGTCTGTCATCGCGATTCTCAAAGCTCACCGCTTTGCGCGCCACCGTTCTTCCGACGACAGCGAACTCTCCGTCCACGAAACATTCCCTCTGCTTAAAGCCATGAGCGAGCTCAAGCTCGGCGCGGCTTCGGTAGACCTGGGCAAGTTGGCGTTCAAATTCCGTAACGAAGGCAATGGCCGCACCGCCGAGCAGTTCGTTCGCGAAGAGATGGCTGACGTGGTTGGCCAGCAAAACGCTTCGGCCCGCAAAGGCACCGACGTTGTACTGTACGGCTTCGGTCGTATCGGTCGTCTGCTGGCCCGCATCCTGATCGAGAAAACCGGTGGTGGCGACGGTCTGCGTCTGCGTGCCATCGTGGTGCGCAAAGGCGCCGACAACGACTTGACCAAACGCGCCAGCCTGCTGCGTCGCGACTCGGTTCATGGTTCGTTCAACGGCACCATCACCATCGATGAAGAAAACAGCACCATCACCGCCAACGGTAACCTGATCCAGGTGATCTACGCGAAGAACCCGACCGAGGTGGATTACACCCAGTACGGCATCAAAGATGCGCTGCTGGTGGACAACACCGGTGTATGGCGTGACGCCGATGGTCTGGGTCAGCACCTGGCGTGCCCGGGCATCGACCGCGTTGTTCTGACCGCGCCTGGCAAAGGCAAGCTGAAGAACATCGTTCACGGCATCAACCACGGTGAAATCACCGCTGACGACAAGATCGTGTCCGCCGCTTCCTGCACCACCAACGCCATCGTGCCGGTGCTCAAAGCTGTGAATGACAAGTTCGGCATCATCAACGGTCACGTCGAAACTGTTCACTCGTACACCAACGACCAGAACCTGATCGACAACTTCCACAAAGGCGATCGCCGTGGTCGTTCCGCTGCGCTGAACATGGTCATCACCGAGACCGGTGCTGCTACCGCTGCTGCCAAGGCCCTGCCTGAGTTGGCCGGCAAGCTGACCGGTAACGCGATCCGTGTTCCGACGCCAAACGTGTCGATGGCCATTCTCAACCTGAACCTTGAGAAAGCTGCCACCCGTGAAGAGATGAACGAGTACCTGCGCTACATGGCGCTGCACTCCGATCTGCACAAGCAAATCGACTTCGTCAACTCGCAGGAAGTGGTATCCACCGACTTCGTTGGCTCGCGCCACGCCGGTGTTGTCGACGCTGAAGCAACCATCGTTCAGGACAACCGCGTTGTTCTTTACGTCTGGTACGACAACGAGTTCGGTTATAGCTGCCAGGTTGTTCGCGTGATGGAAGACATGGCCGGTGTAAACCCGCCAGCCTTCCCGCGCTAAGCCTTAGCTGCACATGAAAACGCCCCGACTTTGGTCGGGGCGTTTTTGTTTGTGCGGCTGTTGAAGGTGTCCTGTCAGGCGCCGCCGACTACCGAGGCTTGCGCCGTGCGCAGTTCATGCTTATTGCCACGAAACAGCACCAGCGTCGCAATCAACCCCAGTACCGCCGCACCGCTGAGCCAGATCCCCGGCGCAGCCTTGTTGCCCAATATATGGATCAGGTATGTACACGCCGCTGGAGTGAAGCCGCCGAAGGTAGCCGTCGCCAGGCTGTAGGCCAACGAGAACCCGGTCGTACGAACCTCTACCGGCATGATCTCGGTCAGTGCCACCACCATCGCGCCGTTGTACGAGCCGTACAGGAACGACAGCCACAACTCGACGATCAGCAGATGGCTGAAAATCGGGTTCGCCACCAGCCACGACAGCGCCGGATAAGCCGTCAGAATCGCCAGAATTGTCGCCGCCAGCAATAGGGGTTTGCGGCCGATCTTGTCGGATACAGAGCCCATCACCGGCAACCAGAAGAAGTTCGACAGGCCGATGCACACCGTCACCAGCAATGCATCCAGATCCGACAGATGCAGTTCAGCTTTGCCGAAGGTCGGGGTGTAGGCGGTGATGAGGTAGAACGAAACCGTGGTCATCACCACCAGCGCCATGCCGGCGAGGACGATGCCAAAGTTCTGACTGATCGAGCGGACGATTTCCCGCAAGGTCGGGCGATGTTTGCGCGCCTGGAATTCCGGGGTCTCCTCCAGCGAGCGGCGAATGACGAAGATTATCGGAACGATCATGCAGCCGATCAGGAACGGCACGCGCCAGCCCCATTCGCCCATTTGCTCCGGACTCAGCCAGTGGTTGAGGCCGACGCCAAGCAGGCCGGCAAATACCACGGCCGCTTGTTGGCTGGCGGATTGCCAACTAACGAAAAAGCCCTTGCGCCCCGGGGTGGAAATTTCCGCCAGATAAACCGAGACACCGCCCAGTTCTACACCCGCCGAGAAGCCCTGCAGCAGGCGTCCGAACAACACCAGTAACGGTGCGGCGACGCCGAGCGTTGCGTATCCCGGTACGCAGGCAATCAGCACGGTGCCGGCGGCCATCATCGCCAGGGTAATGATCAGGCCTTTGCGACGACCATGGCGGTCGATGTAAGCGCCCAGAAAGATCGCGCCCAGTGGCCGCATCAGGAAGCCGGCGCCAAAGGTGGCGAGCGAAAGCATCAGGGAGGCGAAGGCGCTGTCGTTCGGGAAGAAGGTCTTGGCGATGGCCGTGGCGTAGAAGCCATAGACCATAAAGTCGAACATTTCGAGGAAGTTGCCACTGACAACGCGAAAAATCGCTTTGCCTTTGCCCGTTGTAGAGGACATGTGCAGGTACTCACTATTGAATTTTTATGAAGTCGTTGCGTTCGTTTGGGAGCTAGCGGGGTCTGTAGCCCATAATGGCTGGCGCGGTTTTGCAGGGAGATGAAGAATTGTTAATTGGACGCTGGGGGTGGCTCGTGGTGCTGGCTGGCATTTTGTCCGGCTGCGGCAACGGCGATTCCATGGAAAGCTTCGGCGGCCCGGCCATGGGCAGCACGTGGTCGGTCAAGTATGTGCGCCACGCCGGTCTTGCCGAACCGGCGATAGTTCGCAGCGAAGTGGAAGGCATCCTCAGCGAAGTTGATCAACAACTGTCCACTTACCGTAGCGACTCGGACATCGAGCGTTTCAACGCGTTGCCCGCTGACAGTTGCCGAGCCGTGCCCGCGTCGGTGCTCGAATTGGTTCGGGTCGGCGAACAACTGGCAGAGCAAAGTGAAGGCACCTACGACCTCACCGTCGAACCGCTGATGAATCTCTGGGGGTTCGGCCCGCAAGGTCGCGAAGAAAAAATCCCCGACACCGCTGCATTGGCTGAAGTGATGCAGCGGGTCGGCCATCAGCATCTGCGCATTGAGGGCGATCAGTTGTGCAAGGACGCCGCTGTTGAAGTCGACTTCAACAGCATCGCTGCCGGTTACGCCGTCGACACGATCGCTGCCAGGCTGGATGCCATGGGCATCCACGATTACCTCGCCGAGGCCACGGGCGAGCTGAAGGCGAAGGGCAAAAAACTCGACGGCTCGCCATGGCGCATCGCACTGGAAGAGCCTCGCGATGATCAACAAGTCGCCGAGCGCATCATCAACGTCAATGGCTACGGCGTTTCCACCTCCGGCGACTACCGCAACTATTTTCTGCACGATGGCAGGCGCTATTCCCACACCTTCGATGCTCGTAGCGGTGCGCCGGTCCTACATGACCTCGCGTCAGTCACGGTGATTCATCCTTCAGCGTTGATGGCCGATGGACTATCGACACTGTTGCTGATTCTCGGTCCTGAAAGGGCGTGGGACTATGCCGAAAAACATGACATTGCTGCATTCTTTGTAATGCGTGCCGATACAGGTTTCGTCATACGCACCACTCAGGCTTTCGAGCAGCTCAGTGGCACAAAAACTGACTGAGGACAGTACGAAAGCTGGCGTTGTAGTGCAGGCAAAAGTAGCCTACGACGCGACCAAGGGTTAATGTGCGCGGCGGTGACGCTTCTATAGACTGTGTCCGGGTTCATTACTGGCCCCCAATTGTTCCTTCGCGCCGCCATTCGGCGTGATTTAGCCGCAGGTGCTGCTGGCACCTCGGCCTGTTCTGAGGAGTACGCATGGCTGTCTACAACTACGACGTGGTGGTACTGGGTTCTGGCCCAGCGGGAGAAGGCGCGGCAATGAACGCCGCCAAAGCAGGGCGCAAGGTCGCGATGGTCGACAGCCGTCGTCAGGTCGGCGGCAACTGCACCCACCTCGGCACCATCCCGTCCAAGGCACTGCGTCACTCGGTGCGGCAGATCATGCAGTTCAACACCAACCCGATGTTCCGGGCGATCGGTGAGCCGCGCTGGTTCTCCTTCCCGGATGTGTTGAAAAGCGCCGAAAAAGTCATTGCCAAACAAGTCGCCTCGCGTACCGGCTACTACGCCCGTAACCGCGTCGACGTGTTCTTTGGTACTGGCAGCTTCGCCGACGAGCAAACCATCGAAGTGGTCTGCGCCAACGGTGTGGTCGAGAAACTGGTGGCCAAGCACATCATCATCGCCACCGGCTCGCGTCCTTATCGCCCGGCCGACATCGATTTCCACCACCCGCGTATCTACGATAGCGACACCATCCTCAGCCTCGGCCACACACCGCGCAAACTGATCGTCTACGGCGCGGGCGTGATTGGTTGCGAATACGCTTCGATCTTCAGTGGTCTGGGGGTACTGGTTGAGCTGGTGGATAACCGCGGTCAATTGCTGAGCTTCCTCGACTCGGAAATCTCCCAGGCGTTGAGCTACCACTTCAGCAACAACAACATCACCGTGCGCCACAACGAAGACTACGAGCGTGTGGAAGGCGTCGATAACGGCGTGATCCTGCACCTCAAGTCCGGCAAGAAGATCAAGGCCGACGCCTTGCTCTGGTGCAACGGCCGTACCGGCAACACCGATCAGTTGGGTCTGGAAAACATCGGCGTGAAGGTCAATAGCCGTGGTCAGATCGAAGTCGACGAGGCATATCACACTTGCGTGCCGAACATTTACGGTGCGGGCGACGTGATCGGCTGGCCGAGCCTGGCCAGTGCCGCCCACGACCAGGGTCGTTCGGCGGCCGGCAGCATCGTTGATAATGGTAGCTGGCGCTTTGTAAATGACGTGCCGACCGGTATCTACACGATTCCGGAGATCAGTTCGATCGGCAAGAACGAGCAGGAACTGACCCAGGCCAAAGTGCCGTACGAAGTCGGCAAAGCGTTCTTCAAGAGCATGGCGCGAGCGCAGATTGCCGGCGAGCCGCAAGGCATGCTGAAAATCCTGTTCCACCGTGAAACCCTGCAAGTGCTGGGCGTTCACTGCTTTGGTTATCAGGCGTCGGAGATCGTGCACATCGGTCAGGCGATCATGAGCCAGCCGGGCGAGTTGAATACCCTGAAGTACTTCGTCAACACGACGTTCAACTACCCGACCATGGCCGAAGCCTATCGGGTAGCGGCGTACGATGGCCTCAACCGGCTTTTTTGACGGGCTCCGGCCGGTGGCCTGAGCCGGCCGGGGAGACCGATTTCAGCAATTCTCGAGGGTGGCAGTGGCCAAACCGGGAAAGTCTGTAATCAGGCTGTCAACGCCGAAGTCGGCGAGTCTGCGCATCAGCGCAGGCTCGTTGACGGTCCATACCGACACATGCAGCCCCTGACGCTGCGCCTTTTGCAGGCGTTCCGGCGTACACAGCGTCCAGTTCAGCGCCAGAATCTCACAGCCATAATTCTGGGCGACCTTCAACGGATCGAGCCAGGCGTACTCGGCTACTAGGCCGCGCGACACGTCCGGCACCAGATCCAGCGCCGCTTTCAATACTTCTCGCGAACTCGAAGTAATCGTGATCTTGTCCAGCAAACCGTGGCGTTGAGCCATTTCTCGAATCGCCAGTACCGTGGTCGCGGCACGGGTGCGTGAAGCGCTTTTGACTTCCAGTTGCCAGTGTTCGAAATCGCATTTCTCGAACAACTCTTCCATCGTCGGAATCGGGCACGGCTTGATCCAGCCCGGGCCGCCCTTGCGCGCGTCGTAGGTCACCAGTTCGGCGGCAGTGTGTTCGACCACTTTGCCGCGCCGCTCGGTGGTGCGCTTGAGCGTCGGGTCATGGATGACCATCAACTCGCCGTCCTTGGACAGGTGCAGATCCAGTTCGCAACGGCGTACGCCGTGCTTGAGACATTCCTGAAAGCTGGTCAGGGTGTTTTCCGGTGCTTCGCCCTTGGCGCCGCGGTGGCCGTAGATGAGGGTCACGGTGCTTCCTTAATTTAAATGCCAGACTCGTTCTGTTCGCGGGCCAGACGTCGTTCCTGAGCCTGCTTCTGCAAGATATAGCGGGCGAGCAACTGCCGCTGGGCATCGGTCAGGTGTTCGAACTCGGTGCCGACGTCATAGCCGTCACCCTTGCGGTCGCAATGGGTGACGCGGGCGCGCAGTAGCAGGCCCAGCGCCTGAGGCATCAGCACCAGTTTCACCGACAGGTGCGCACCGACCGCAATCGGCGTCGGGTACTGAAAGTCGATCCCGCCTTCGGAGATGATCACCGGTTGCGGCTCGCCGATGTGGCCGAGCACGGTCAGGGCGACCACCTGGCTAAGCAGGTCGATGCGCTTGTTCTGCGATTTCAGGAACGCAGCGATGGCCCTGTCGCGTTCGCTGATCTGGCGCAACAGGTGCTGCGACTCGAATTCACTCAGGTGCAGTTCGCTGAGCAGGTTGAAGAGTGGGGAAGCATCCTGCAACACTTCCTGGCCTGCGGCTTCGGGAGCAGACAGAGGCCTAATTTCCAGTGCGATCGTGTCCTCGATACGGTAGTATTCGCGGCGATCTTCTTCATCTAATGTCGACATGGCGAACCCATGGTAGCGGCGGTGGTCTGAGTGTAAAGCTGGTTATCGACCCCCGCCACAAGGACGTTCCTTTTCCCTCCGAACAAGCCCCGACATGTTCAGACCTCTCTTCGTATTTATCGGCACGCGTTATACCCGTGCAAAGCGTCGCAATCATTTTGTGTCATTCATTTCCCTGACCTCGATGATCGGGCTCGCCCTTGGCGTGGTCGTGATGATCGTCGTGCTCTCGGTGATGAACGGCTTCGATCATGAGATGCGCACCCGCGTGCTGGGCATGGTGCCCCACGCGACCATCGAATCCACCGAGCCGATCAACGATTGGCAAAGCCTGGCCGCCAAGGTCAAGCAGAACCCGCAGGTGGCGGCGGTTGCGCCGTTTACCCAGATGCAGGGCCTGCTGACCAACAACGGTCAAATCTCCAAGGTGTTGCTCAATGCCATCGACCCTGCGCTTGAGCGCAACGTGTCGATCATCGACAACTTCATGAAGCAGGGCAAACTCGACGACCTGACGCCGGGCAGCTTTGGCATCGTTATCGGCGACAAGGCCGCCACCAAGCTTGGTGTGGGCCTCGGTGACAAGGTCACCTTTGTTGCGCCGGAGGTCAGCGTGACCCCGGCCGGGATGTTCCCGCGCATGAAGCGCTTCACCGTGGTGGGCATTTTTCATGTCGGCGCCGGTGAACTGGACGGCTTTCTGGGCGTCACCAACCTGCAGGATCTGGCGAAAATGCGTCGCTGGAAACCTGATCAGGTGCAGGGTATCCGTCTGAAGTTCGACGACCTGTTCCAGGCGCCGCGCGTGGCATGGAGCATCGCCCAGCAACTTGGCGAAGACCATTACTACGCTCGCGACTGGACGCGCACCCACGGCAATCTGTATCAGGCGATCCGTATGGAAAAAGCCATGATCGGGCTGCTGTTGCTGCTGATCGTCGCTGTTGCGGCGTTCAACATCATTTCCACGCTGGTGATGGTGGTGAACGACAAGAAGGGCGACATCGCCATTCTGCGTACTCTCGGTGCGACACCGGGCACCATCATGCGCACGTTCATGGTGCAAGGCACGGTGATCGGCGTGGTTGGCACCGCCATTGGCGCGGTGGTCGGAATCCTGGCCGCGCTTAACGTCAGTGCTGCGATTTCGGCCCTTGAAGGCCTGATCGGCCACAAATTCCTTAATGCTGACGTGTATTTCATTGATTATCTTCCGTCGCAGGTGCAGAGCCAGGATGTGGTCATGGTCTGCGCCGCTGCGTTGGTCCTGAGTTTCCTCGCCACCCTGTATCCAGCCTGGCGTGCCGCGCGCACCCAGCCGGCGGAGGCGCTACGTTATGAGTGAGTCGGGCATGAGTGAACAAGCAATCTTGAGCTGCCGCAACCTGGGCAAATCCTACGAGGAAGGTCCGGAGTCGGTAGAAGTGCTGGCCGGTCTGCAACTGGAGTTGCACCCGGGCGAGCGTGTCGCAATCGTCGGCACCTCGGGTTCGGGCAAAAGTACCTTGCTCAACCTGTTGGGTGGCCTCGACACGCCGACCCAGGGCAGCGTCTGGCTCGATGGCGAAGAACTCTCGGCGCTGAGCGAGAAGAAGCGCGGCCTGCTGCGTAACCGTGCGCTGGGGTTCGTATACCAGTTTCACCACCTGCTGCCGGAATTCACCGCACTGGAAAACGTCTGCATGCCGCTGTTGATCGGCAAGACGCCGATCCCGCAAGCACGTCAGCGCGCCACGGCGTTGCTGGAGCGGGTAGGGTTGGGTCATCGTCTTGAGCACAAGCCGGCCGAACTGTCCGGTGGTGAACGTCAGCGTGTCGCCATCGCCCGCGCCCTGGTCAACAATCCCGGCCTGGTGATGCTCGATGAGCCGACCGGCAACCTCGATTCCCATACCGCCCAAGGCATTCAGGATTTGATGCTGGAGCTCAGCACTTCGATGCGCACGGCGTTTCTGGTGGTGACTCACGACATGAACCTGGCTCGCCAGATGGATCGCGTCCTGCATTTGCAGGAAGGTTGCCTGACGCCCATCTGATTGGGCCCAAACCCGACTTCTGAAAGGCGTCGGGTCTTTTATTTTTATACGGTGCCCCAGCGAATGTTCAGACCGTTATCGATCTTTATCGGCGCACGCTATACCCGAGCCAAGCGCCGCAATCGCTTTGTTTCGTTCATTTCGATGACCTCGATGATCGGCCTCGCCCTCGGCGTGTTGGCGATGATTGTTGTGCTGTCGGTGATGAACGGCTTCCAGCGTGAAATGAGCTCGCGCATCCTCGGTATGGTGCCTCACGCGACCATCGTTGGCGTCAAGCCGATTGACGACTGGCAGCCCGTAGCCGCCGCCGCGATGAAAAATCCTGAAGTGACCGCCGCCGTGCCGTTCACGGAAATGGAAGGCATGCTCTCCTACAAGGGCTTGATGCAGCCGATCCAGATCAGCGGCGTCGATCCTGCTCAGGAAGGCAAGGTGTCGATTGTTGCCCAGCACATCGTCCAGGGCCGCCTCGATGCCTTGAAACCCGGTGAGTTTGGCGTGGTGATCGGCGAAATCACCGCCCGCCGTTTCCGTTTGAATGTCGGCGACAAGATCACCCTGATCGTGCCGGAAGTCAGCACCGCACCGGGGGGGATCACTCCGCGTATGCAGCGCCTGAACGTGGTTGGCGTGTTCAAGGTTGGCGCTGAACTGGACGGTTCCATGGGGCTGATCCATGTCGCCGATGCGGCGACCATGCAGCATTGGCAGCCGAATCAGGTGCAGAGCGTGCGTCTGGCGGTCAAAGACTTGTACGCGGCGCCGAAGGTCTCTGCGGACATCGCCGCCGGTCTGGGCGCCGATTTCAAGGCTGACGACTGGACCCACACTCAAGGCAGTCTGTTCAGTGCCATGAAAATGGAAAAAACCATGATCGGTCTGCTGTTGCTGATGATCGTCGCGGTGGCGGCGTTCAACATCATCGCAACCCTGATCATGGTGGTGAACGACAAGGGCGCGGACATCGCGATCCTGCGTACCATCGGCGCTACGCCCCGGCAGATCATGGCAATCTTCATGGTGCAGGGCACGGTGATCGGGATTGTCGGCACCCTGATGGGTGGCGTGCTGGGCGTTATCGCGGCGCTGAACGTCAGTGAGATGGTCGGCTGGGTCGAGCGGGTGACTGGGCAGCACATCTTCAGTTCCGATGTGTATTTCGTCAGCAATCTGCCGTCGCAATTGCAGGCGGGGGATGTGCTGTTGATCTGTTCCGCCGGGTTCATCCTGAGCTTCCTGGCGACGGTGTATCCGGCGTGGCGGGCAGCGAAGATCGAGCCGGCTCATGCGCTGAGATATTCGTAAGCTGTTATATCGCTTTCGCCAGCAAGCCCGCCTCCACAGAGGATTTGTGTACGACGCAGATCCAGTGTGTGCGGGCCTGCTCGCGAAGGGGCCGGAACGATGAATCTCAGTCTTTCTTGGGCAACTCAATCACAAACCGCGTCCAGCCCTGATCCGATTCGCAATGAATCTGCCCACCATGCGCCCGGACAATCGATTGAGTAATCGCCAGCCCCAGCCCCGCATGTTCACTGCTACCTTCCTGTCGCGCCGGATCCGTCCGATAAAACCGGTCGAACAAGCGTGGCAACAGCTCAGCCGAAACCTCTTCACCACTGTTCTCGACGGACACCCGCACAACATTCGTCTTATCCAGTATGGTCAGACGTACATGGCCTTCGGCTGGCGTAAACCGCAGCGCGTTATCCAGCAGATTCGACAGCGCCCGGCGCAACATGCTGCGGTCACCCTCGATTCGCGCATTCCCTTCGCGGCTCAATTGCACCCCGGCGTCTTCTGCCAGCGGCGCAAAAAACTCCAACAACGCATCCGCTTCTTCCGCCAGTTCCAACGGTTGACGCTTGGGCATCAGCAAGCCGTGGTCAGCCTTGGCCAGGTACAGCATGTCGTTGACCAGTTGCGCCATCCATTGCAGTTCTTCGAGGTTGCTGTGCAGCGCTTCGCGATAATCCTCGATCGGCCGTGGGCGGGTGAGGGTGACCTGGGTGTGGGTCAGCAGGTTGGAAAGCGGCGTGCGCAGTTCATGGGCAATGTCGGCAGAAAACGCCGAGAGGCGCTGAAAAGAGTCGTCGAGACGTGCGAGCATGGCGTTGAAGCTGTGGGCCATTTCCGCAAGCTCTGGCGGCATTTGCGCTTCCGGCAGTCGGGCATTGAGCGATTGCGCCGATATCCCACGGGCCACCGCACTCATCTGCCGCAGTGGCCGCAAGCCGCTGCGTGCGGCCCAGGCGCCCAGTAGCGCAGTGGCCAGCGCCGAGAGGCCGACGGTCAGCCAGATCAAATGCTGCATGCGTTGCAGGAAGTGCTGGTGATGAGTGATGTCCAGCAACAGGGTCAGTTGCGGTGAATCGGTGTTGTCCGGGTAGAGTGGGGCGTTGAGTACGCGGTAGTCAGTGCCATCATTGCGGATCGTCGACAGGCCCAGGTGTGACGGTAATTGCTTGGGGATCTGTGTCGAGCTGTCGTACCAGTGTTGGCCGTCACTGCCATTGATGCGCAGCGACAGATCAGCCTGACGGCTCAGTTCATCGGTCAGGCGCGCTTCGCGTTGGCCGGGTTGAACATCCTGCAGGGCGCGGCGCAGGCCGATGAGCTTGCCGTCCAGCAACTGCTGATCGAGTTCGACGAAGTGTGCCTCGCTGGCGTGGTTGAACAGGACCCCGGCACACAGCGACACCACGGCGGTACAAGCAGCAAACAGCAAGGCCAGTCGCGAGCTCAAAGACAACCGGCGCATCAGGCTGAGCGCTCTTCAAGCACATAGCCCATGCCGCGTACGGTGTGGATCAGTTTATTGGGGAATTCGTCGTCGATCTTCAGGCGCAAGCGGCGAATCGCGACTTCGATGACATTGGTGTCGCTGTCGAAATTCATGTCCCAGACCTGCGAGGCGATCAGCGATTTTGGCAGCACTTCGCCCTGGCGGCGCAGGAGCATTTCCAACAGGGCGAATTCCTTGGCAGTCAGGTCAATGCGTTGGCCGCTACGCTCGACCCGGCGGCGGATCAGGTCCAGGCGCAGATCCGCCAATTGCAGGCTGGTCTCCTGTGCGGTGGCGCTGCCGCGACGCAACAGGCTGCGCACTCTGGCCAGCAACTCGGAAAAGGCGAAAGGCTTGACCAGGTAATCGTCGGCACCCAGTTCGAGACCGTGAACCCTGTCTTCCACGGCGTCTTTGGCCGTCAGAAAAAGCACCGGTGTGTCGAGACCCGCACTGCGTACCGCTTGCAGGATTTGCCAGCCGTTGCGCCCCGGGAGCATGACATCGAGGATCAGCAACGCATAGTCGCCGCTCAAGGCCAGTTGCTGGCCGCTGTTGCCGTCGGCCACCAGTTGGGTATTGAACCCCGCCTCGGTCAGGCCCTGGCGCAGGTATTGGCCGGTTTTTGCTTGGTCTTCGACGATCAACAGTTTCATGGGCGACTCGGGTTGATTCGGGGTGTAGGAACGAAAGCTTTATACCGTGGGGCATCTCGGTAAGCGCGAACCTGACAAAGTTGTAATCTGCCTGTCAGGTAGATGCCAGCGCAGGCCGGCTAAAGTTTCCCACAGGCTGAACCCTCTCTTGTTGGAGTACGACCATGTTTTTGCGTAAATCCCTGGCGGTGACCGCGTGTCTGTTGACGTTGAGCTCGCCAGTGTGGGCCGCGTCGGCACACACCTATGCCTTCGGCGAACCCGCGCCTGCCGCCAAAGCCACGCGCAGCATCGAAGTGGTGATGGCTGACCTGTCGTTCGACCCGAAGACGATCCAGGTCAAGGCCGGTGAGACCGTTCGCTTTGTGCTGGTGAATAAAGGCCAGTTGCTGCACGAATTCAACCTGGGCGACGCGGCGATGCATGCCAAACACCAGCAGGAAATGTTGCAGATGCAACAAAGCGGCATGCTCACGCCTACCGGCATGAAAGAAATGTCCCACGACATGGCGGGCATGGATCACGGGGCGATGAGCCATGGCATGAAGCATGATGACCCGAACAGTGTGTTGGTCGAGCCGGGCAAAACCGCTGAGTTGACCTGGACTTTCAGTAAAGCCACCAACCTGGAATTTGCCTGCAATATCCCCGGCCATTATCAGGCGGGGATGGTCGGCAAACTGACTGTCAGTCAGTAAGCACTCAAAGGTGCAAGCAAAGGCTGTTAGAATCCGCTGATTCTTCAGTCAGGTTTCCGCCATGCATCCCGCAGCCGAACACTCGCCGCTGGGTAAATCCAGCGAATACATCGCCACTTACACGCCGTCGTTGCTGTTCCCGATTCCGCGCACCGCGAAATGGGCCGAACTGGGCCTGACCGCCGATACCCTGCCTTATAAAGGTGTGGATTTCTGGAATTGCTTCGAATTGTCGTGGCTGCTGCCCTCGGGCAAGCCTGTGGTCGCGATCGGCGAGTTCAGTATCCCGGCGGATTCGCCAAACATCATCGAGTCCAAGTCGTTCAAGCTGTACCTGAACTCGCTGAACCAGACGCCGTTCGCTGATGTGGCCACGCTTGAAGCAACGCTGGCCAAAGATCTGTCCGCTGCTGCCGGCAAACCGGTGGGCGTGCGGGTTCGCAGCCTCAAAGACGTAGAAACCGAAGGCGTCGTCGCGCTGCCGGGTGTGTGCATCGACGATCTGGATATCAGCGTCAGCAACTACGAGCATCCGCGGCCGGAGTTGTTGCGGTGTGATGAATCGCGGATGGTCGAAGAGAGCGTGCACAGTCATCTGCTCAAATCCAACTGCCCGGTGACCAGTCAGCCAGACTGGGGCAGTGTGGTGGTGGAGTACCGTGGCTCGGCGCTGGATCATGCCAGTCTGCTGGAATACATCGTCAGCTTCCGCCAGCACTCGGATTTCCATGAGCAATGCGTGGAGCGGATCTTCCTCGATCTGCAGCGGTTGCTGAAGCCGGAGAAATTGACGGTATTTGCGCGGTACGTGCGTCGCGGTGGGCTGGATATCAACCCATATCGCAGCACTGAGAGTGTGCAACTGCCGAACCATCGACTGGTGCGTCAGTAAGCATCCCGTTTGGTAACAGGCTGCATTTCAAATCGCGAAAACGAAAAAGCCCTGCCATTGCTGGCAGGGCTTTTTGCGTTTAGGGCGTCAGATCCCCATGCTGCCCAACGCATTAACGATGTTGCGCAGCGTGCCAGCGATCCCGGGGTGTTTGAGTTCAAAGCGTTCAACCGCCAGGGTCACGCCGTCGGCGATGTTGGAATCCTGGGTTTTGGTTTCGAGTTCAAGTTCCGCTTCGATCTGTTGCATCAGGTCGTGCAGGTTAGCGCGCTCATGTTCAGACAGCGGTGGATTCTGCTCCAGTTGCTCGCGCAGGGTATTGAGTTGTTCTTGCAGTTCGCGGGCGGGCATGGTGGTTTCCTTTTATCGAGAGGCATTGGCATAGACCGCGGCCGCGCGCCAAAGGTCTATGGCTGGCCTTTAGATTAATCCACTCTCGGCCAGCCTGCATGATCCCGATCAGGGCTTTTCGCCTTTGAGGCGACGCAGGCTGATGTCCGCCAGACAGGTTTGGAGCTCACCCAAATGATCGATCACCGAGTGCACGCCGAGTCCGAATAACTGCATGGTCGCCTTGCCGCGCAACTGCTCCCGTTCTTTTTGGCTCAAGGCTTGCCAATCCCCCGGCGCCAGGCCGCACAACGAGCCGCAGGAGGCGAGACCGATTGTCCATAACCCGGCATTCAGGCCGGCTTGCAACAGTCGTGGCTCGCCGCTGACCAGTACGCATCCGTCCAGACTGTGGACATTCAAATCCATGAGCGCTTGCCAGCAAGCGTTGGGCGCCGGCCATGGATTGATTGTTGCTGAATGTTGCGCGGGTTTGATCCAGTTCGGTAAGGCGGCTGACAGCGATTGCGCCAGGGCAGGGGACAGCTCATCCAGCCACGCGCATGGTATCTGCTGGCGCTGCAAGCTGTGCAGGCTATCGATTGCTCCAGGGGTGGCCTCGGCGTGCTCTGGCAGGATGGCCGCCTGTCGGCGGGCACGGGCACCGAAATCCACCAGACATCCGCTGAGGCCGAACAGCACGGCGGTCAGGCCGGGCGCGCTGAGGGGCAAAGTTTCGGCATGTG
The DNA here is from genome assembly GCF_963971015.1 of Pseudomonas sp. RA_15y_Pfl2_54. Lineage (NCBI taxonomy): Bacteria > Pseudomonadati > Pseudomonadota > Gammaproteobacteria > Pseudomonadales > Pseudomonadaceae > Pseudomonas > Pseudomonas sp. RA_15y_Pfl2_54. The sequence goes on along the minus strand of NZ_CAXAPN010000036.1, from coordinate 29,876 downwards.
ACATGGCAACGTCCCTGAAATAGCGGTAAGGCTAGGACCTGCCGGTGACAGTTGGATGACAGCTGCGTTAAAGCCGTTGCAGGAATCGTCCTACAGGTCGCTTCATTCGCAGACTGCCCAAAAGACCTTTTGCGCTTATACTAGCGCTCTTAACGCCTAGGCCTTGAAGCCCGCGCCAGTATAAATCCAAGGAGTTTTTCTATGCGCTGGAGCAACCCGCTCGCTCAGCTTTGTGTATATGCCGGCCTGCTGCTGGCTCCGTTCGCCACTCAGGCTGCAACGGAAGAAGACCCTTGGGAAAGCGTCAACCGTCCAATTTTCCAGTTCAACGACTTCGTCGATACTTACGCGCTGAAGCCTCTGGCGCAGGGGTATGAGTTCGTGACGCCGCAATTTCTGGAAGATGGCATCCACAACATGTTCCGCAACGTGGGTGACGTGACCAACCTGGCGAACAACATTCTGCAGGGCAAACCGGCAGCGGCGGGCGTTGATACCGCGCGCCTGATCTTCAACACCACGTTCGGGTTGCTCGGCTTCTTCGATGTCGGGACCAAGATGGGGCTGAACCGCAGCGACGAAGATTTTGGCCAGACGCTCGGCTACTGGGGGGTTGGCAGTGGCCCGTACGTGATGCTGCCGCTGCTCGGCCCAAGCACACTGCGTGACGCGCCTGCTAAATACGTCGACGGCTATACCGGTCCTTACCCTTACATCAACGATGTGCCGGTGCGTAATTCAGTGTTCGGCCTGAACATCGTCGACACCCGTGCCAGCCTGCTGTCGAGCGAGAAGCTGATCAGCGGCGACAAGTACACCTTCATTCGCAACGCTTACCTGCAGAACCGCGAGTTCAAGGTGAAGGATGGTAAGGTCGTCGACGATTTTTAATCTCGACCGATAAAATGAAGAGGGCGGCCTGTGGGCCGCCTTTTTTGTTTGCGCTTATTTCATCTGCAGAATAGTCAAACCGAGCTTTTGGCCGCCGCCATCCTGTGCCCGGACCCAGACCACTTCGGTCTCGGCTTCAAGCCCGCTGAGCGCGGCATGTTCGGAGTCGATGCGCACGCTCAATCGGTCGCCGACCGCAAATTGCCTAGGCGCCTCTACCTGCATGCCGCTGCTGGAGAGGTCGATGCATACCGCTGACACCTGATCACCTGCGTGAATCAATACGACATCGGCATCGACCCGCATACGGATGAAATCGCGCTTTTCGCTGTAGTCCCGACCGGTTTGACTCATGGCTTCGTCCTTCCATTGGGTTACGGTTTGAGCTGTTCTTATAACTCTCTGTGATTTGACAAGTAAAGTCGTCAAGCGACCATCGGCACATGCTTGAAACACCCCGCGGATGGGAGTACCGTCTGCGCCTTAGAAGGGCACCTCTGGTGTAATCGTCGTGCAGAGCAAACGCTCGAAAGCGATGCAGCAGAGAGGCTAGAAAGCGAATCCAGTAGTCAGTGCAGGGCTGTAGCCCCGCCCGCTACGCCAACCTAATTCTGGCGCCGTTTGCCCACATGCCAAAAACCAGTGCCACGCTGCTGATAATCGATGATGACGAAGTAGTGCGCGCGAGCCTCGCGGCCTATTTGGAAGACAGTGGTTTCAGCGTCCTGCAGGCCAGTAACGGCCAACAGGGTCTTCAGGTATTCGAGCAAGACACGCCCGACCTGGTCATCTGCGATCTGCGCATGCCGCAGATGGGTGGTCTCGAACTTATCCGTCAGGTCACCGAGCTATCGCCGCAAACACCGGTGATCGTGGTGTCCGGTGCCGGCGTGATGAACGACGCTGTCGAGGCCCTGCGTCTCGGTGCGGCGGATTACCTGATCAAGCCTCTCGAAGATCTGGCCGTGCTCGAGCACTCCGTGCGCCGGGCCCTGGATCGCGCGCGTCTGCTGCTGGAAAATCAGCGCTACCGCGAGAAGCTGGAAAAGGCCAATCGCGAGCTTGAGGCCAGCCTGAGTCTGCTCCAGGAAGACCAGAACGCCGGTCGCCAGGTGCAGATGAACATGCTGCCGGAAAGCCCGTGGAGCATTGACGAGCTCAGGTTTGCTCACCAGATCATTCCGTCGCTGTACCTGTCCGGTGATTTTGTCGACTATTTCCGTGTCGACGAGCGCCGGGTCGCGTTTTACCTGGCAGATGTATCAGGTCATGGCGCCTCTTCAGCGTTTGTGACGGTGCTGCTGAAGTTCATGACCACGCGTCTGCTGTTCGAGTCCAAGCGCAACGGCACGTTGCCGGAATTCAAGCCTTCGCAGGTTCTTGGTCATATCAACCGGGGGCTGATCAGTTGTAAGCTGGGCAAACACGTCACAATGGTCGGTGGAGTCATCGACGAGGAGACCGGTTTGTTGACCTATAGCATTGGCGGCCATCTGCCTTTGCCTGTGTTGTACACGCCTGACAGTGTTCGTTACCTCGAAGGGCGTGGTCTGCCGGTAGGCCTTTTCAATGAAGCCGCCTACGAAGATCACGTACTTGAGCTGCCGCCGACGTTCAGCCTGACGCTGATGTCTGACGGTATTCTGGACCTTTTGCCAGAACCTACGCTCAAAGAAAAAGAAGCGGCTTTGCCCGAGCGGGTGAAGTCAGCGGGCGGCAGCCTGGATGGTCTGCGGCAAGTGTTTGGATTGGCCACGCTAGGGGAGATGCCGGATGATATCGCCCTGTTGGTGTTGAGCAGGAACCTTCAATGAGTACCGGTAGAATCCAGTTCGCCGAGCAGGACGGCACCTTCGTCCTGAAGTTCGTCGGTGAAGTTCGCCTGACCCTGTGTTCGGCGTTGGATGCGACTATTGAGAAAATCTTCACCGCGCTGAACTTCAACGCGATCGTGATCGATTTGACCGAAACCCGCAGCATCGACAGCACCACGTTGGGGCTGTTGGCCAAACTGTCGATCCTGTCGCGGCAGAAGGTCGGCCTGCTGCCGACCGTCGTCACCACCCACGATGACATCACCCGACTGCTGCAATCGATGGGCTTCGAGCAGGTGTTCAACATCGTCAATCACCCGGTGCCTTGCCCGGAGTGCCTGGACGATCTGCCTGATCAGGATCAGTCGGAAGAGGTGGTGCGGATCAAGGTGCTTGAAGCGCACAAGATCCTCATGGGGCTGAACGATTCCAACCGTGAAGCTTTCCATGACCTGGTGAATGCCCTCGAACGCCATTGATCCTCTGAAATCAGGTTGCCTGGCCAGGCCCCTTCGCGAGCAAGCCCGCTCCCACTTTTGATCTGTGTCGAGCAAAAAAAGACCTTCGGGAGTTTGCTTGCTCGCGAAAGCGTCAAATCTGACGTTACATTTGCCAGTGCTGGTGCAATGAAAAAGGGCGAACCTGTTAGGGTTCGCCCTTTTTGCATTTCACTCAGTCAAATCACAGTTTGGCTTGCAACAGCGCCTCAAGCTTCTCCTGGTCGCGAGCGAACTGACGAATACCTTCGGCCAGTTTTTCGGTCGCCATCGCGTCCTCGTTGGACAACCAGCGAAATTGCGCTTCGTTCAGGCTCAGACGTGCTTCACCGGCATTGCCTGGCGCCAGTTTGCGCTCAAGCTTGCCAGAGTCCGCCGCCAGCTTGTCGATCAGGTCCGGGCTGATGGTCAGACGGTCGCAACCGGCCAGTTGCTCAATCTGGTTCAGGTTGCGGAAGCTCGCACCCATGACCACGGTCTTGTAGTCATTGGCCTTGTAGTAGTTGTAGATGCGCGTCACGGACTGCACGCCCGGATCGTCGGCGCCGGTGTAGTCGTTGCCGTTGGCCTTCTTGTACCAGTCGTAGATGCGGCCTACGAACGGCGAGATCAGGAACACGCCGGCATCGGCACATGCCGCCGCTTGAGCGAAGGAGAACAGCAACGTCAGGTTGGTCTGGATGCCTTCCTTTTCGAGGACCTCGGCAGCGCGGATACCTTCCCAGGTCGAGGCGATCTTGATCAGCACGCGATCGCGGCCAATGCCAGCCTTGTCATACAACTCGATCAAGCGATGCGCACGCTTGAGTACACCTTGCTGATCGAACGACAGGCGCGCATCCACTTCGGTGGAGATACGGCCCGGGATAACCTTGAGAATTTCCTGGCCCACCGCGACGCCGAAACGGTCGCTGGCCAGGCCGACATCACCCTTGCAGTCGCTGACGCAAGCATTCAGCAATTGGGCATAAGCGGGGATGGCTGCCGCTTTGAGCAGCAGGGATGGGTTGGTGGTGGCATCGACCGGTTTAACCCGGGCGATCGCTTCGAAGTCGCCGGTGTCGGCAACCACGGTGGTGATTTGTTTGAGTTGTTCCAGCTTGGAAGTCATGTGTGTGCTCTGTCCTGTGGGTTTGACGACATTACCCGAGCGCTGACAGCCACTCAAGGGCGGGTGCGTGTATCGACGGCCCCTGCGGCAACAACCTGAAAACGATTGTTTGAAAGGTAGGGCGCGGTATCGATGAGTTCGATAGCGAAACCGCCCACAGGTTCAAAGCAACCGACCTGCGCACAGATCGGTTACGCCACGCCTACTGAGCATTCAAGAGCGTTGCGGCGGCCGTTTTCGCCGGTTTCGGCTGACCGCCCGAGGTCAGAAAACCGAAGTTCTTCTCGCGATCATTGCTGCCCGAATCGCTGTTCTTCCATTCGTATATTGATGTCAGCGGGATGTTGAGCTTTTTTACATCGGTGATGAACGCACTGATTTTGCTGGCTTGTCCGGCGTTCCCACCGTTGGAGGTGAGTGCCGATATACCCCACTCACTGATAACGCCCGGCAAATGGAAGTTCTGTTGAATAAAGGCCTGCGCGTTGCTGATCTGCGCCGGCGTCATGCCGTAGGGGTGATAGGAAATGGCGTTCAGGCATTTGGGGTACTCACTGACGATGCGGTTTAGCGCAACGGTCGAAGCCGATCCCGCCGTTGGCGCGCGGGCGAAGCCGTAACCGACCCGTGGCGTGGATTGGGGTTTGCCTTGCAGGGATTTGCACACCGCGCTCATGAACGGCACAAATGTTGTGTCGAAATGGCGCGTCGGCCAGTAGGTTTCTAGGTCGGGTTCATTCCAGATTTCAGTCGCGACCAGTTGCGCGCTGTAGGCGTCTTCCAGGCCCGCCAACACATTGGCAAACGAATCGCCGGCGGCCTTCAGTTGACGGGTGTTGCCGGGCGTCGCGGTCAGCGGTTTGATCGCGCGCACGGTCAACAGGACCGGCAAACCAGCGGAACCGGCCGCCGCAAAAGCATCGCTGACCTGCTGCTGATACGCCCTGGCGCTGAGACTGTCGCTCCACACACCGAAACGCACAAAGCTGAAGCCTGCGGCTTTGATGTGTGCAGCGTCGTCGGCGGAAAAGTTCTGGATCTTCACCTGAACACCGATGGTCCTGGCGGGAAGGTTGGGAAACAGATCACTGGCCTGCACGTGAGTGGCGGCACTGAGCGCCAATAACGCCGAGGCACTGAATCGTATGAGATGGGCGGATTTCATGTCTGATCTCCAATGAGAAGTGACAACGGCGAATAGTGATCTCGTGACATTCGTTTTGAAACTAACAAGAGCGCTAAGTGCGTGAGTGTTATTTTTTGTCAGCAATTCATTATCTGAAAATCACAGTTATTTTTGGTCCGGTAATTCTGGTTGGGGCGCTTTTAGGGCTGTGGTACTTAATACGCTGTATTAACAGGGCGAATCTATTTCTGAGTGCGGGAAGATCTAGCGGGTTCATTTAAACCGCTCTAGATGTTGGCAGTTTGATATTACACAGGAAAGTACACCTTGTTCAGAAAGATCCTTGTCGTCTGCGTGGGCAATATATGCCGAAGTCCGACAGCAGAGCTCATGCTGCGTAACGCGCTGGCCCCCTCATCAATCACGGTTTCCTCCGCCGGCCTCGCCGCGCGGGTTGGCGAATCCATAGAGGCCTCGGCCCGTCAGGTGCTGGAAGACCACGGGCATTGCGCCGAGGGTTTCAAGGCGCGGCAACTGACCTCGGACATCGTTAATGAATCAGACCTTATTCTGGTGATGGAAAAAGAGCATGTAAAACAAGTATTGAACATGGCCTCTCATGCGAGAGGCAAAGTGTTTTTGCTCGGTAAGTGGCAGAGCGAGCGCGAAATACAAGATCCGTACCGTCAAGGCAAGGCCGCTTTTATTCATGCCCATGCATTGATTGAAGATGCTGTCAGCTCTTGGGCACAACGTCTCGCGCGTTGATGAATATTCTTCAGATCAATGAATGGTAAGAACAGACTTATGCAGTTACCGTCAGTAATCGGCACCCGAAGCAATGATCAAGACAGTATTGATCTGCTCGGCATATTCGGCAGTCTGATTGACCAGAAATGGTTGATTGGCGCACTGACCGGCGCCTTTATGGTCACCGGCGTTGCCTATGCGGTGCTGGCCACGCCGGTGTATCTGGCGAACGCGCTGGTTCAGGTCGAGCCGAAAAAGAACGACATGCTCGGTTTCGCCGATCTCAACAGCATGCTCGGTGGGCAATCGCCGTCGGTGACCGAAATCGGCATCATCAAATCCCGCGCCGTGATTGGCAAAACCGTCGACGATCTGCGTCTGGATATCGATGTCACCCCCAAGACCTTCCCGCTGATTGGCGCTTTTCTCGCTCGCCGTTATCGCGGCGAGACGGCGTTCAGCGTGGCGCCACCGCGTTTTGGCCTGAACAGCTACGCCTGGGGCGGTGAACGCGTGGAGATCGCTCGGCTCACGCTGCCGAACGCGTTGCTGGGCAAGAAGCTCACGCTGATCGCCGGCGAACAGCAGCGTTTCCAGTTGTTCGATGATAACGACAACCTGCTGGCGCAAGGCGTGGCTGGCGAAGCCTTCGTTGAAGAGGGCGTTGAAGGGCTGATCGCACAACTCTCGGCGAACCCCGGCACGCGCTTCGAAGTGGTGCGCAACCCTCGAATCGTGACCATCCAGGGTTATCAGGATGCGCTGGATATCTCCGAGCAAGGCAAGGAGTCGGGGATTATTCGTCTGGCCCTGGCCAGCTCCGACGCGCCCGAGGCCGTAAAAATCCTCAACAAGATCGCGGCGCTGTATGTGCAGCAGAACGTGCAGCGCACCTCGGCGGAAGCGGCGCAGAGCCTGGCCTTCCTGCAGAGCCAACTGCCTCAGGTCAAGCGCGATCTGGCCAAGGCCAGTGATGCGCTCAACGCCTATCAGACCCGCGGCAAAACGGTGAACATCTCCCTGGAAACCCAATCGGTACTGGGCCAGACCGTTGCGCTGGACACGCGTATCTCCGAATTGAAAATGCAGCAGGCGGAGATGGATCGCAAGTTCACCCGACAGCATCCGGCCTACCGTGCGTTGATGTCGCAGATCGCCGAACTGACCCAGCAACAGAAGTCGCTGGAGAGCAAAGTCGGCGATCTGCCGGCCACACAGCAGGAGTTGTTGAACCTGACCCGCGATGTTGAAGTCGCCTCGCAGATCTACACGCAACTGCTGAACAAATCCCAGGAGCTGGACATCGTCCGCGCGGGTGCGGTAGGCAACGTGCGCTTGATCGACACGGCGGACGTCGACCTGACCAGTCCGGTCAAACCGAAAAAAGCCCTGATTGTGCTCATCGCCACTTTCCTCGGCGCCTTTGTCGGCGTCGCGCTGGTGTTGCTGCGCAAGTCGCTGAGTCGCGGCCTGGAAGGGCCAGAAGCCATTGAACAACTCGGTTTGCCGGTGTACGCGTCGATCCCTTACAGCACGCTGCAGCAGGAGGAGGACGGTAAGAAAGGTCGCGCGCGTGATGGCGTCGATAAACCGGCGTACCTGTTGGCCCTGCGCAACCCCACGGACCTGTCCATCGAGTCGATCCGCAGCCTGCGCACCTGCCTGCACTTCGCCGGGCTGGATTCGACCAACAACCGCATCATGATTTCCGGGCCGAGCCCGCAAGTCGGCAAGACGTTCGTCTCCTCCAACCTCGCCGCAGTCATGGCCCAGAGCGGTCAGCGTGTGGTGCTGATCGATGCCGACATGCGCAAAGGGCATTTGCACAAAACCCTCAATACCCCGATCAGCAATGGTCTGTCGGACCTGCTGGTCAAGCGCTGCAGCATCGAGCAGGCGATCAATAAAATCGAAGTCGACAACCTGCACTTCATCAGTCGCGGGCAGGTGCCGCCCAATCCTTCCGAGCTGTTGATGCATGTCAACTTCCGCGAACTGCTGGCGCAACTCAGCGAGATGTATGACGTGGTGATCATCGATACGCCGCCGCTACTGGCCGTGACCGACGCGGCGATTGTCGGCCGTGAAGCCGGCATCAGCCTGATCGTCACGCGCTTTGGCGTGAACCCGGCCAAAGAGATCGAGTTGACCATTCGCCGCTTTGCCCAGAACGGTATCGAGTTGAAGGGCGCGGTGTTCAACGGCGTCGAGAAGCGCGCAGCCAGTTACTACGGCAATGGCGGCTACGGCTATTACAACTACGAATACGCGTCCGACAAATCCTGAGATGTCCTTACATGTTTGAAGTGGGTGAGTTGTGAAGAAAATACTGCACGTAGCAGAGACGATCAAAGGTGGCGTCGCGACCGTCATTCGGACGATCTCGGCATCGCCCGAAGGCGACGCGGCGAACTACCAACGGGTTTACCTGGTCCCGCAGGATCAGGAAAAAGAATTGCACGGCATTCCCGCGCCTCAGATTCGCACCTTCGCCCGAACCGGACGCAATGTGTCGTCGCTGCTGCGTTTCGCCTGGCGTCTGGCCCAGGTGATGCTCAAGGAAAAACCCGACGTGGTGCATTTGCACAGCACTTTTTCCGGGGTGATCGGCCGTTGCGTGTGCGTGCTGTTGAGGCCATGGCGCAAGCCGAAAATCGTTTACTGCCCGCACGCCTTTTCGTTCCTGATGGAAAGTTCGCCAATCAAGCAGAAGGCCTATGCGTGGATTGAGCGCGTGCTGCAGAAGGTCACCGACGTGATCATTTGCGTGAGCCAGTACGAGCTGGATAGCGCCGCGAAATTTGGCATCGAGCGCAAGCGCATGACGCTGATCTACAACGGCATTCATCAACGCGACGAAGTACCGAAAGTCGATAGTCCGGAGCCGATTCATCTGCTGTTTGTTGGCCGTCTCGACTACCAAAAAGGCTTCGACGTATTACTCAAGGCCTTCGCCAAGGTGCAACGCAGCGATTTGAAACTGACGGTGGTCGGCAGTGCGGTTAATGAAGATTCGGTCGAATGCCCACCGATGGACGCCGTTGAATACCTGCCTTGGGTCACGCCCAGCGAAGTTCAGGCGCTCTACCAGAAAGCCGATGCGCTGATTGTGCCCAGTCGCTGGGAAGGGTTTGCCATGGTGCCGCTGGAAGGCATGGCCATGGGCTTGCCGGTGATTGCCAGTAACTGCACGTCACTGCCCGAACTGGTTACCAACGAGGTGTCCGGTTACGTCTTTCCGACCGGAGATCACCAGGCCCTGGCCGATGTGCTGGGGAAAATCCAGAAGCCCCGATTGCTCGACCTCGGCAACGAAGGTCGCAACATCGTGCGTGAGCGCTTCAGCGCCACGTTGATGATCCGCCAGACCTACGACGTGTATTGCGCCCCCACTTATTTAAGTAGAACTCAGCTTATGAACGTAACGATTTTGCATGGCTACAGTGCGTCCAACTCCGGTGACGGCCTGCTCGTGGATCTGGCGATTGCCCTGGTGCAGCGCAACTTTGGCGACGACACGGCGATCAGTGTCGTGGCTTCCGATCCCGAGTCCTTCAGCTACCTGCCGCACCCGCGTTTTGACGCGCCAGTGATGGCGGCCAAGGGATTGGGGCGGGTCAAGCAAGCGGTGTTCCTCAATCAGTCTTACGCAGGCCTTGCTGACCTGCTGAAGAAAACCGATCTGATTGTCGGCGTCGGCGGTGGCTACATGCGCTCCAAAAGTGCCTTCGAGCACATCAAGTTGAAACTGGGCCACGCCAAGCAACTGGAAACCGCGATCCTCAGTAACGTCCCTTCGATTTATCTGCCGCAAAGCATCGGGCCCTTCCATGGCGAGAGCCGCAAGATCGTCGAGCACTACGCCAGCGCCGATGCGGTGTTCGTGCGCGACAACCGCTCCTCGGCGATGTTCGACGCCTGTGCAAACGTGTACCGCGCGCCGGATCTGGCGGTGCAGTCATTGGCCAGCAAAATCCTGCAGCAGCCGAAATTCACCCGTTGCGCGTCGTCGCCGGCAACCGTCTGCGTGGTGCTGCGCAAGCCGCCGCAGTGGAGCAAGGAAAAGAAAATCGCCTACGTGGCCAACCTGAAGTTGTTGCTGCAGCGGTTGAAGGGCAAAAGCAAAGTCGTCTGCGCCGTCCAGAGCGCCGTTCGCGGCAACGATGACGGCGCGTTTTATCGCGAACTGGGCATTACCGAAGACCTGCTGCCCTTGAAGGCGACGCTGGCCAAATATCAGCCGGATCTGGTGATCTCCGTGCGTTTGCATGGCGCCATCGAATCGCTGCTCAGCGGCGTTCCGGCGTATCACATCAGCTACGAGCGCAAAGGCTTTGGCGCCTATCAGGACATGGGCGTGGAAGACTGGGTGATCAACGGTGGCGACATCAATGTCGACACCATCCTCGACACGGTTTACGCGCCGAACGCACTGGCGAATTTTGGCAAGCGCCTGACTGACACCTGCCGCGAGATCGAGGCGAAAACCGTGGCCATGGACGACATCATCAAAGGTGTCGTTCGATGATATTTCGGCTACTGCTTCGCGGCGGAGCATTGGGCGCGAAGTTTTTGCTGGTGCTGGCCATCACCCATTTCCTCGGTTACGAGGCGTTGGGTTTTTACGGCGTGGTCGTGGCGGCCTCGTTGATCGCGTCGAAGTTCTACAGCGTCGGTTTCAGTTCCGAGATCAATCGGTTGATCAGCGTGGGTGGCAGTTCGCGCCGGGTCGTCGACAAGGTCTTGCTGCTGTATCTGGCGGTGGGGCTGGTGTTGTCGCTGGTGACCGTGGGGATTTATTCACTGTTCCAGCAGGTCGAGGCGACGAGCGCGCTGATCCTCTGCGTGACGCTGGTGTTGCTCACTGAACACCTGTCGTTTGAACTCAACGCCTTCGTGTTTTCCGCGCAGAAAGCCACGGCGGGCGCGCTGCTGTTTTTCATCAAAACCGGGCTGTGGGCGGTTTTGGCGGTGGGCGGGATGATGCTCGGCTGGATCTCGGGGATTGTCAGTGTGTTGTGGCTGTGGGTTGCCGCCAACGTGCTGGTGATCGTCGCCGGTTACCTGATAGTGGTGAACGTTCACAAAGGCCGGACGAGCGGCACGCTAGCCACGGCCACCGTGTGGAAGGCCGGGTTGCCGTTTTATCTCGGCACCGGATTGATCGCGTTGAGTCAGTACGCCGAACGCTTTCTGATCATTGATCTGGAACCCTACGCCAGCCTCGGTAAATACGTGTACGCGTGGTCGGCGGCCAACACCTTGCAGGCTCTGTCTTACGCGGTGGTGGCGGTGGTGGGCATTCCGGTACTGGCCAAGCGGTTTCAGGCCGATCAACAGCCGTTCACGGTCAAGCAATTGTTCGTGAACAAATGGGTGATGCGCTCGCTGCTGGTGTCTGCGGCGGTCGCGGTGGCGATTTATCTGTTCTTTAACGTGGTGCTCGATTACGTCGCCACCCCTGTGCCGCGTCCAGACAACGCGATCCTCGGCGTACTGATTTTTTCCTTTGCGTTGCGCGCCATTGGCGACATCGTCTGGGGTGGTTTGATCGCTTCGAAGAACAGCCGCGTATCACTGCTCAGTGCAGCCATTTGCCTGTTGATTTCGGTGCCGGTCAGCTACGTGCTGATCAAGCACTATTCGATCTACGGCGCCGCGTGGGGCAACGTCTTTGCGGTCATCGTTCAGCTCGGCGTCATTGCCGTGTTGACCCGTGTGACCCGGGCGAAAAAGGCCGTGCTGTCATGGGCCTGAAGCTGCCGTGCATCGAGTTTCGTGGCAAGAAACTCGATTCGTCGATCTCGTTCCTGATTTTGTTCACCGGGTTGTTTCTGTCGGTGGCCATGCCGCTGCTGATCCCCCGCGATCCGGGGCCGGATGCGATGACGTTGTGGTCGTCCTACGCCCGTGCCGACAACTGCAATTTCTGGAACCCGTTCTCGCCGGATCGTTCGTCCTACGAGTGTTCGGCGTTCCTGCTGCGGCCCACCGGGATCAACCTGACCAACGCCTGGGCCTACGGGATGTTCTGCAATTTTTTCCTCACGGCGATTCCGGTGGTGGTGTTCCGGCGCATGCCGCTGGCGATTTTCGGCACCCTGTGTCTGTGGGGCATCGTTCGCTCGTTTTTCCTGGAAAACCTGACCAAGGAAATCATCGTGTCGGTGGCCGTGTTGAGTATTTTGCTCAGCTCGTTGACGCGCAAATACCGTGGCGGGTTTTTTCTGTCGGCGGTGATCTACGGCGTGCTGATCCGGCCCTACTGGATTCTGTTTTCGCTGTCCTGGGTCGGCGTCTGCGTGATGAAGAAGTACGTCTCGCGCTTCACTTTTTTCCTGATGCTGTTCCTGTTCTACCTGGCCGTTGCGATGGCCATTCAGGTGGCGCTCGGGTTTCCGGTGTCGTCGATCCGTGCCAGCAACAACGAGTTGCGCACGGCGGGCGAGGAGGGGTCGAAATCGTTGATCGTGTCCTGGCTCAGTGGCGGTGACTTCGTCTCGCAGGCGCTGGACTCGATGATCATCTTCTTCCGGCTGTCGTTCCCGGTGGAGTTGATTCTGTTGTCCGGGCCGGGGCAGGTGATCTTCGTCGCATTGATGATCATGACCGCGCTGCTGCTGTTCAAAGTCATCACTTCGACCGACTACAAAGGTGCGCCGATCCAGACCAAACCCAAGGAGCTGATCGCGATACCGCTGGCGTTTTTGCTGGTGCAAGGCCTGTTCGAACCGGACTTCGGTTCCTTCGCCCGGCACTTCTCCATGGTGGTGCCGGTGCTGTTTGTCGGTCTGGGATTGATGCTGCGGGCCAACAAACCCGTGCAGGTCGAATCAAGAATTCTGAATTGAGGCAGGTGCTTTATGTCGAGCAAGAAAAAGTCCCTGGAGATCGAAACCCTGCGCGGCCTGGCATGCCTGCTGTTGGTGCTCTATCACGTCATCGGTCCGTTGGGCGGTGGTTTGAAAATAGACATCGGCTCGCCGTTTCGAGTGATTGCCGACTCGATGGTGTATGTGCGCATGCCGCTGTTCACCTTCATTTCCGGGTACATCTACGCCCTCTACAAAATTCGCGGCAATGACTTTTCCGCGTTCTTCGCCGGTAAGGTGCGGCGGCTGATCGTGCCGTTGTTCTGCGTGGGCGTGCCGTTCTCGGTATTGCAAGCGGTGGGGCCAGGGGTCAACAAGGACGTTGGCGTGATCGACGCGTTGTTGTCGTTCTGGGTGCCGATCAACCACTTCTGGTTCCTGCAGGCGGTGTTCATCATTTTCATGTTCGTCGGCTTGCTGGAGTGGCGTGGCTTGCTGCGTTCGGCAACGCGCTTGTACCTGCTGTTTGCTTTCGCGGCGGCGGTGTTTTTGCTGCCGCCGTTCACGTTCGATGCCTTCGGCATCAATGGCGCCCTTTACCTGTTGCCGTTTTTTGTGGCGGGGATGATTGGTCAGGCAAACGTCAGCCAGTTGAAGCAGACATTCAAGGTGATCGGCCCGCTGGTGTTCGTGCTGATTTCGCTGGCCTTGCTGTACGTGGCGGCGGAGGACCGGGCGTTGATCGTCGACCGTCGCAGCCTGATCGGGTTGACCGTGGGCTGCGTCTCTTGCTTGGCACTGTTGTCGAGTGACATGCGCTCGAAGTGGCTGACGTGGTTGGGCGGCTATTCCTATGCGATTTTCCTGTTCCATGTGCTGTTCGCCGCCACGTCGCGGTTCGTACTGGGACGGTTGGGCGTGAAGGATGAAAGCCTTCTGGTACTCGGCGGCGTTGCGTGTGGCTTGCTGGGGCCGGTGGTGCTGTCGCTGGTTTTCAGTCGATTCAACTTCACGTCTGTGCTGTTTTTGGGTGAGCGGGCGGCGGTGAAGAAACCGGTGGCGACCATCGCACCGGTTGCGCAGATCAATCGCTAGAAGCTTCGCGGGCATCTCAGACTGAAGGAATTGATCCATGGTTGCAGTCGATGACGGCCAGCCTGTTGCGGCGTCGGTGATAGAGGTCGGTGATGCGCGCGAGCGCTTTGCAAAGTGGCGAGAAGGCCAGGCCGGCAAAGTGTTGTCGGTCTCGGTGATCGGCGACAGCTACAGCGCCGGGCAGGATTTCTATCTGAACAAACTGGTGCAGCGAGTAGCCGGGGAGGTCGGTTTCGCCGGGCCTGGCTACGTTGGTTTCAACCATGGCGCAGCACTGGGCGGCACGCATTTCAAATACACCCGCCGCAGTGAAAAGTACTTTGGTGGTGACTGGCGGGTGTCTGGCCTCGGTCAGGCCAGCCCGGATAGCCGCACCCTCACCGGTCGGCCCGGTTCATGGCTGCAAATAGACGCCCGCCCGACACCGGCCATCGACACCGTGATTACTCAGGCAAAGTTGCTTTACCTCGGCAACGGTCAATCCAGTGAAATCCGCTACCGCTGGACGCCATCCCAGAACTGGCAACCGTTGAAGCTCGCAGGTGTCGGGGTTCAGGAGGTGCCATTGCCGGGCACACCGGCCGCGGCTGATTGGGCATTCAAACTGGAAGTGGTGAAAGGCGCGCCCACGCTGTTCGGCGTCTGGATGAGCAACGATCAGACCGGCATTCGCGTCTCCAAACTGGCGGCGTCCGGCGCAGCGTCCGCCGATTTCTATCACCGCGATCCACAGTGGCAGATGCAGTGGAAAGCCGTGGTGGCGAAGATCCCTGCCGATATTTACCTGATCATGCTCGGTGGCAACGATCAGGGCTTTGGTGTGACGCCTGCGCAGTATCTGCAGAACGTTCAGGGCCTGGTGGGGATGATCCGCGAGATTCAACCGGCGGCGAGCATCAACCTGATCATGCGGCAGGACACCACGCGCTCCAGTGCCTATCCGATGTCGGCTTACGCACAGGTTTTAGCGCCTTGGGCACGGGAACAGCATCTGGGTTACGCCAACCTGCAATGTGCGTTCGGCGCCGACGTCAGACGCTACGCTGCTACGATGATCGGCCCGGACAGGATCCATCCGCAGCCCGCCACGGGCGGCAAGGTGATTGCCGATTATTTCTACCGCTGGATCGTGGGTGGCAGGGAAGGCAGCTGCAACGAAACACCTGCCCTGTAACCCACTTTGATCAGCTTGAAACGTTGTGTGTTCAAGCTTTTTCGAACGCATCCAACTGACTCAACAGTTCGGCGGTTTTCTGCGGCATCAACCGCGTATCACAACGGGTTTCCACGTTGATGATGATCCCCGGATCGTTGCAGCAGATGCGTACGCGAAAGCGCCAGTCGCTGAGTATCACTTTCAGGCCATCGCGGTCATCCATCTCCAGTGCCTGCTCACCATAGATGCTTTTCAAATGCGCGAGCAGGGGATAGGGATCGGACATCGACCGGCGAATATCACCGGACGAAGGAAACATGCCGATGCGCTCAACCAGCAAAATCGTGCCCAGCCACGACTCATTGGCGCTGGGCAATGGCTGATGGCGTGACAACCAGCTCATCACCCCTTGGTTGCCCACTTCTCGTTCAATGTCTGCCGAATGTTGTGCAATGTTCATGGTTGTCTGCCTGAAGTGGAGAGTGGGCGGGGGATGTGGCCGGTTCAGCGGCCCTTGAGGTACACGTTTTCGTAGCAGAAGTTGGTCGCCTGCAGATACCCTTCGGCGTCGCCGCAGTCAAAGCGCAAACCCTTGAATTTGTAGGCCAGCACGCAACCGTTCTGCGCCTGTTTCATCAACGCGTCGGTGATCTGGATCTCGCCACCTTTGCCTGGCTGGGTGTCGGCGATCAGGTCGAAGATGTCCGGTGTCAGAATGTAGCGGCCGATGATCGCCAGGTTCGAGGGGGCGTCCTGCGGCGCAGGTTTCTCCACCATGTTGTTGACCCGGTAGATGCCATCGGAAATCAACTCACCGGCGATCACGCCGTATTTGTGCGTCTGGTCGGCCGGGACTTCCTGGATGGCGACGATCGAGCAGCGGAATTTTTTGTAGAGCCGGATCATCTGGCTGAGTACGCCGTCACCTTCCAGGTTCAGGCACAAGTCATCGGCCAGTACCACGGCGAACGGTTCGTCGCCGATCAGTGGCCGACCGCTGAGAATCGCGTGGCCCAGGCCCTTCATTTCCACCTGGCGGGTGTAGGAGAAGGTGCAGGTGTCGATCAGCGCTCGGGTGCCGGCGAGGAATTTTTCCTTCTCGGTGCCGCGAATCTGGTGTTCGAGTTCGTAGCTGATGTCGAAGTGGTCTTCCAGCGCGCGCTTGCCGCGGCCAGTAACGATGGCCATGTGTTGCAGACCGGCGTCCCGCGCTTCTTCAACGGCGTACTCGATCAACGGCTTGTTGACGATCGGCAACATTTCCTTGGGCATCGCTTTAGTGGCCGGCAAGAAACGCGTGCCATAGCCGGCAGCGGGGAACAAACATTTACGAATCATAAAAGTATCCTGGACAGTCATGGAACACAGGCGACGATGGCAGGCCATAACAAATGGCTGCAAGTTTCAGTGATGATTGAAGGTCTACTTTAATACCTGAGTCAGGTTGTTAATGGCAATGAATCGAGGGGGTAAAACATGGCAATGTTATGAGATGTCGGTCAGCGCGTTATTAGTTATTTTTAGTCGGTATCTGTTGATAGTGACAAGCACACTTGCAGTGCTAATAAGTACCGGGCAATAGAGTGTGACCTGCAAAGATATTTATTGCCAGTCATTGAACCAGTTTTGTTTTCGGTTGTTGTCGCCTTGTTTGTGTGGTGTACCACACAAAATCCAACAATGAGGCTTGACACGCTACTTGGCACTTATTCAATAACGGACCGCGCTATGAAAATTCTGGTAACCGGTGGTGCCGGCTATATTGGCTCGCACACCACACTTGCGCTGCTTGAAGCAGGTTATGAAGTTGTCGTGCTGGATAATCTGTGCAACAGCAGTGAAGCGGCGTTGCATGCGATAGAAGCCATCTGCGGCAAAAGTGCCTGGATGATTCGAGGCGATGTCTGTGACAGAGCCTTGCTCGACCGGATTTTCCGCGAGCACGCGATCGAGGCCGTGCTGCATTTTGCCGGGCTCAAGGCGGTGGGCGAGAGCGTGCGCAAGCCGCTTGCGTATTACGAAACCAACGTCAGCGGCAGCATCACGCTGTGCCAGGCGATGGCAGCGGCGGGGGTGTTTAACCTGGTGTTCAGCTCATCGGCCACGGTGTATGGCGAGCCTGAGCAAATGCCGATCCGCGAAGATTTCCCCACCGGCAATCCGACCAATCCCTACGGCCAATCCAAGCTGATCGTCGAGAACGTGCTGCGCGACCTGTGTCAGTCCGAGCCGCGCTGGAGCATCGCCCTGTTGCGTTACTTCAACCCGATCGGCGCCCACGACAGCGGCCATATGGGCGAGGACCCCAGCGGCATCCCCAACAATCTGCTGCCCTACATCAGCCAGGTGGCGGTCGGTAGCCTGCAAGAGTTGTCGATCTTCGGCGACGATTACCCCACCGTCGACGGCACGGGCGTGCGCGACTACATCCATGTCGTCGATCTGGCGGACGGGCATTTGAAGGCCTTGCAGTCCATCACCGGGCGCACCGGCATTCATACCTGGAACCTGGGCACTGGTGACGGTTACAGCGTGCTGCAAGTGCTGCACGCCTTCGAGCAGGCGAGCGGGCAGCCCGTTCCGTATCGGGTCATGCCGCGTCGCTCGGGCGATATTGCCGAGAGCTGGGCCGATGCCTCCAAGGCGGCGAGAGAACTGGGCTGGAAAGCCACGCGCAACTTGCAGGACATGGTCACCGACACTTGGCGCTGGCAATCGAATCATCCCAAGGGTTACTTGCGATGATGGCTATTTAACCCAATGTTATTTTCAGTCAGGTTGTTAGATAACGTCGGGAAATTACACTGGCAATGCTTATTGCAAGTCCGTAGATATAAACCTGCCGTTCGACTTTTATCAGTTGGGTAAGACTGTGAAAGAACAACGGATCTTGTTCGCGCTTTTTGCGGACTTGAACTCTACCACCTCTAGCACACACCCGATTTCGATCAGGTTGAATGTTAGAAAGGAGTTGATATGAAAAAAGTGATGGCAATTGCCCTGTTGACGATGTTGAGCAACTGGGCAGCCGCCGCTGAAGCGCCGCTGACAGCGGTAACCAATGTAGGTGGCAATGTAGCGGCTTCTCAAGCGCCTGCAGCCAGTACTGCAATGGTTGCCAGTGCTGTAGCGGCGTCCAACAGCGGTGGCAGTGCCAACGGCGGTACCACCGGTACGACGGGTACCACCGGTACCACCGGCACGCACAACTAACAGGAACATTTGTTAGTGCAGTACAAGGTCGCCCGACGTAAGTCGGGTGACTTTGTTTTTGGATTCGCCCTTGAATAGCGTAGTGCCATTATGACTCGTAGTTTTTCTCTTTTAATGTTGGCAAGTCTCGCTTTGCAAGGTTGCATGTTTTCCCCCGGCCAATACCTGAGCACCGGTGACATCACCCGCCAAGGGGCCAGTGAAAGTAGCCGGGTCGAGCTGATTCCGATCACCCCCAAACTGATTGCCATGAACCGCGCCACGCAAAAGCGTGAGCCGGTGCCGGCGGCACTGTTGGCAACGCCGTCCGAGTACCTCATCGGCAACAACGATGTCTTGTACATCACGGTGTGGGATCACCCAGAGCTGACGGCCCCGTCCGGCGCGCAACAACAGATCGACGCCAATGGCCGTCTGGTGCGTTCCGATGGCACGCTTTATTACCCCTACATCAAGGAAGTCCAGGCCGCCGGGCGAACCATTCAGCAACTGCGCTCAGACATCGAACAGCGGCTGTCGGCCTTCATCGCCGAGCCACAAGTGGATGTCGCGGTGTTGCGTTTCGCCAGCCAGAAAGTCGTGGTGACCGGCGCGGTGACCAAGGCTGGCCCACAAGCGATTTCCACCACTCCGCTGAGTGTGGTCGAGGCCCTCGGCTCAGCCGGCATCGACGCCAACAACGCTGACTTGTCCGGCCTGTTGCTGACGCGCCATGGGCAAACGTATCCGCTCAATCTCGACTCGCTCAACCAGCCGGATTCGGAGTTGCAGAACGTCTACCTCAAGGGTGGCGATAAGCTTTATCTGCCGTACAACGACAACAAGCGCATCTACGTCATGGGAGAGGTCAATCAGCCCCGTGCACTGAGCTTCAAGACCGCGACCATGAACCTCTCGGACGTGCTCGGCTCGGTCGGAGGCTTGAGTCAAACCACCTCCAATGGCAACGCGGTTTACGTCATTCGCGGGGTGGAAAACCTCGATGTCGAGCCGGCGAAGATCTACCAGTTGGAGGCCCAATCGCCGACCGCCATGGCGCTCGCTTCGCACTTCCAGGTGCGTCCTCAGGATGTTGTTTATGTCGGACCTGCCAACGTGACTCGCTGGAACCGCTTCATCAGCCAATTGGTGCCATCGGCATCGATTGTCGGTACGGGCGCTTCCGCTGCGAAGAACTGGAGCGAATACAGTAACAACACCAAATAAGGCCGCCGACTGTGAACACCTTGAAAGTGGGCGTCTGCCTGATAGCGGCCACGTTGTTGTGTGGCTGCAACCCGTTGATGAGCGCTTCGTTGAACAACCTCAAAGCGGCGGTCATCGGCCCGGATGAAGTGGACGTGTCGGCGGCCGAAGTGGCCGGGGTCAATTATCCGCAACTCAAACTGACCACGCCGTCTGGCTCCGGGGTGCTGGCGCTGGTGCGCGAGCGTGAGGATCTGCAGTTCTGGGTCGCCTCCGGCAAGCAGGTGTTGCTGCTTCGTAACGGCCTCGCCGTGCGCAGCGTTGGCCTGGGCCTGGAGGGCGATCTGGATGGCATGCGTCAGTCCGACGATTCGCCGTTCAAACAAGGCCTGCATCAGGTTGCGGACGGCTACACCACGCGGCGCTGGATCGACCTCTACAAAGGCCAGGAGGTTGGCGTCATCGTCAACAGCCGCTTCTCCCGCCGATCCACGCAAACCCTCAGAATTCTTGATAAGGACTACACCGTGCTGCGTGTCGATGAGCAGATTGATGCCCCGGCCATCGGCCTGCGGGCGACCAATCGTTATTGGGTCGATCCGCGTGACGGTTTCATTATGCAGAGCGAGCAACAACTGACCTCGCAGTTACGCGTGAAGATTGTGCAACTGACGCCTGACCGCAGGCACATCCCGTGAAGCGGCTCGGTATGTTATCGGCGAGTCTGATGTTGATCAGCGCAATGAGCCACGCCGCCGTCACCGTCAGTGGCGATGTCGCCAATCCCGGGCCGGTCGAGTTGCCGGCGAATGGGCGCTTGCTCGATGTGATCAACGAGGCCGTGCCCAATGCCGAGGGTTATTGGCTGGCGGGTGTGCTGCTGCGTCAGTCACTGCTGCAAGAGCAGGCGCGGCTCAAGGCCGGTGTGCTGTTTGATCTGGATGTGTTGCGGCGTATGGCCTTGCTCTTCGATCGACCGGGTCGCGCAGCGCTGGCTGCGCGGTTGATCGAGGACGTCCGGCAGATGCCGGTCACTGGCCGGCAGATCGCCGATCTTGATCCGGTGGCATTGGAAGTTGGCTTTGCGCGCAACATTCGTCTCGACAACGGTGATCGGCTGATCTACCCGAAGCGGGTCGACGAAGTTGAAGTGCTTGGTGCAGTCGCCGAGCCTTGCCACTTGCCGTATCAGCCCTTGCAGGAGGCTCGCGACTACCTGCAAGACTGCACGATTCTGGCCGATGCCGAGGCCGACTATCTGTGGCTGATCCAGCCCAACGGCACTTCGCGGCGCGTTGGCATTGCCCACTGGAATCGCGAAAGCGGCCAGCTTCCCGTTGCCGGCAGCAAGATTTTTGTACCGGTAAAAAATGATGATCTTGATCCGCCTGTTCCTGAGCTGAATCAGCAGTTGGCTGAATTGATTGCCACGCAGTTGGTTGAGGTGGTTCGTTGAATTTACGGTTTGCAGCTGTGTTGTTATTGCCATGCGGGTTGGTTCATGCCGAGCCGCGCATTACCCAGAATGACTTCGGTGGCACGGGGCTGTTGCAAACGCCGACGGCGCGCATGGCGCCGGCCGGCGAGTTGAGCGTCAACGCCAACCGCACCGAGCCTTACAGCCGCTACAGCGTTTCGTTGCAGCCGCTCGATTGGCTCGAAGGTTCCTTTCGCTACACCGCAATCACCAACCGGCCATACGGCTCCGAGGCGCTGAGTGGCAGCCAGAGCTATAAGGATAAGGCGGTCGACGCCAAGGTCCGGCTGTGGCAGGAGAGTCATTGGGCGCCCGAAGTGGCGCTGGGCTTCCGGGATATCGGGGGTACGGGTTTGTTCTCCAGTGAGTTTTTCGTCGCCAACAAGCGCTACGACAACTTCGATTTCAGCGCCGGTATCGCGTGGGGCTATATCGGCAATCGCGGCGACGTCGACAACCCGTTGGGCTACGCCGATGACCGTTTCAAAACCCGCCCGGCAACTGAAGGTACTGGTGACGTCAACGCCGGTTCGTACTTTCGCGGCAGCCCCTCGCTTTTTGGCGGCGTGAGCTACCAGACGCCCTGGGATCGCCTCAGCCTGAAACTCGAATACGAAGGCAATGATTACAAAAGCGAACCGAAGGACAACGTGATCAAACAGGACTCGCCGATCAACCTCGGTGCGGTGTTCAAGGTCACCGATTCGATCGACCTCAGTGCAGCGTGGGAGCGTGGTAATACAGCGATGTTTGGCGTGACGTTCCACACCAATTTCGTCAGCCGCAAAGCCCCGGCCAAAACGTACGATCCCACTCCAGAGCCGTTGCCGGCAAAAATGCCGACCACGTCGATGGAACAGGTCAATTGGGTCGACGTGTCGCAACGCCTGCAGCAGAATGCCGGCTATAAGGTCGAGCGCATCAGCCAGCGCGATCGCGAGTTGATCGTGTAT
The DNA here is from genome assembly GCF_963971015.1 of Pseudomonas sp. RA_15y_Pfl2_54. Classification (NCBI taxonomy): domain Bacteria; kingdom Pseudomonadati; phylum Pseudomonadota; class Gammaproteobacteria; order Pseudomonadales; family Pseudomonadaceae; genus Pseudomonas; species Pseudomonas sp. RA_15y_Pfl2_54. Next base: position 7,796 of record NZ_CAXAPN010000036.1, on the reverse strand, counting down.
GGCGAGCAACAGCGCTACTTCCATTCGTCCAAGGCGGTCGGCCGTGCGAGCCGGGTTCTCGACAACAGCGTCAACGACGACATCGACTGGTTCACCCTGGTCAACAAACGCTACGACCTGCCGCTGGAAGAAACCAGCGTACCGCGCCAGACCTTCCGTGAAGTGATCAACAACGAAGAGCCGCTGGAGTCGTTGCACCGCACCACCGAGATCAACCCGGCGATGCCGCGCAACGAGAAGACTCTCTACACCGAAGCACCGCAGCACTTCAGTTATGGCGTTGGATTGGGCTTCAAACAGAACGTTGGCGGCCCCGATGGTTTGCTCTATCAGTTCAGTGCCGATGCGGACGCCGAATACCGCTTCAACCGCAACACCTGGTGGAGCGGCCTGCTCAGCGCCAACCTGGCGAACAACTTCGACAAGTTTTCCTACGATGCGCCGAGCGGCTTGCCGCGCGTGCGCACGGATTTACGTCAATACCTGACCACCTCCGAAGTGACCATGCCGTTGTTCCAGGTCAGCCATGCCGAACAGTTGGATAAAGACCTGTATGGCATGGTGTACGGCGGGTATCTGGAGTCGATGTTTGCCGGGGTTGGCGGGGAAGTACTGTTCCGTCCGACGGGTGAGCGTTGGTCGGTGGGAGCGGATCTCAACTACGTGCGTCAGCGCGATTTTGATCAGGGCTTCGCGCTGCGTGACTACTCGGTAGTGACCGGGCACATCACGGGCTACACCGACCTGCCCTACGACACGCTGGCGGCCGTCAGCGTCGGCCGATACCTGGCCGGCGACTGGGGCGGCACGCTGGACATCTCGCGTGAGTTTTTCAACGGCGTACGCTTTGGGGCCTGGGCGACGATCACCACCGCCGGCAGTGCCGAGTACGGTGAAGGTAGCTTCGACAAAGGCATCTACCTGTCCATTCCGTTCGACGAAATGATGAGCATGTCCACCATGCGCCGCGCCAACCTGGTGTGGGCGCCACTGACTCGTGACGGTGGCGCAAGGCTCAATCGCAGCTATCAATTGCACTCAATGACCGATAGCCGGGAAGGGGACATGTTCTATCGCAACTTCGAGAAGATCACCGAGTAACCCTCGCTAAACCGGTGGGAACCCCTGTGGAGCAGGCTTGCTCGCGACGGCGTCGGCACATCCAGCATTAATGTTGCCTGACCCACCGCCATCGCGGGCAAGCCACGCTCCCACCGTGTTATCTGCCGAACCCCAACCCCGCTGCCCGCCGAGAATCCCTGTGGGAGCGGGCTTGCTCGCGAAGGCGTCGGCACATTCAGCATCGATGTCGCCTGCCCCCCCCAAAAAAAACAACAGGCACAAAAAAGGGGACTTTCGTCCCCTCGCGGTGTTAAGCCTTCAACCTCAGTAAATATCCTTCGACAGCAGTGTAAACGGTGTCTTCACCAGGATCTTCAGATCCAGCCACAATGACCAGCTATTGATGTATTGCAGGTCGATCTCAACACGCTTTTGCATCTTGTCGATGGTGTCCGTCTCGCCTCGGCAGCCGCTGATTTGAGCAAGCCCGGTGATCCCCGGTTTAATCCGGTGACGCGCCATGTAGGCAAGGATCTTCCCCGAGTAAAAATGGTTGTGCGCGACAGCATGGGGACGCGGCCCCACCAGGGCCATATGCCCTTGCAGCACGTTGAACAATTGCGGCAACTCGTCCAGCGATGTGCGACGGATAAAGCGGCCGACCGCCGTAATACGCGAGTCGTTACGGCTGGCCTGTTTCACTTCATGGTCATCGTGCATACGCATCGAGCGGAACTTCCAGACCTTGATCACCTTGCCGTTCCAGCCATGGCGATCCTGCTTGAAGAACACCGGGCCGGGCGAGTTGAGTTTGACCGCCAGCGCAATGACCAGTAGCACCGGACTCAGCAGGATGATGGCCAGCAGCGCCACACTTTTCTCCATCAGACTTTTGCTCAGGGCCGCCGTCGGGCGGCTGGTCAGCGGGCTCTCGTTCAGGTAGATCGCCGGCAGACCGTCCACGACTTTCACCGAGTGATTGAGCAGCGTCAGGCTGTTCAGATCCGGCACCCAGACAACGTCCACGTTGGCCCCCAGCAAATCGACATACATCGCTTCGATTTTCGCCGCTTCGCACAGCGGCAGCGTGATGTACAAGCGGCGGATGTCATGGGCCTCGATCAGCGTCAGCAACTCTTCCTGAGCGCCGACGATGCGCGGTGCGTCCGAGTCCAGGGCCGGCAGATCACCGTTGCTGACCAGACCCACCAACGGCAGGTTCTCCAGTTGGTTGAGCTTCTTCGCCAAGCCCAGTGCCAGTTCGCCTGTTCCTACAATCAGGGTCTTGTGCTCGCTTTTACGTGAGCGCTGATAGAACTTCGAAAACGCATGCAGCGGCGCGTACAGCAGTGCCTGACCCAGGAAGCCATACACCGCCCAACTCAGAATCACCTGTCGTGAGAACAGTTCATCGGCCTTGCAGACAAAGGCGATGAAGGCCAGCGCCGCCATGGTCATGGACCAGCCCATCAACAGCCGACCCAACCCGGTCAGGTAATTGTCGCGTTTGCGATAAACGCCGCTAAACGTGTAAGCCGGGACCGAGGCCAATACCGCCAGCGTTGCGCACATTCGGTAGTAGAACGCCACGGTACCGGTGTGCTGTTCAGCGAGCATGAACAACAGCGTTACAACAAAGCCCTGTGCCAGCGCCCATTGGCCCCAAAAGGTCAGTCCTTTGAGGCCTGCGCTTCGATTGATACTAAGAGAAAGATCCATACGATATCCCCAAAAGACGTCCATTCAGGTTTCAACAGTTGAAAACCGAGTTGTTAGTCAGAGTTATTGTTTTTGTTTTAACGAGTGTCCTGAGGTAACAACGTCGATAGGCCGAACTGTCGTCAATCAATAGACTAAGTTATTGTCGGGGATGGTGTCTGACGAGTTCTAACAAGGTGGCATAGTGCCAACTTTTTAATAATTAAATAGAGGGGTGTTAGAAAAGGTCGTGGAGGAGGGGGTGAATAGGTGATGTCGTTTTTGTTACTGTTGTCGGGTGGAGGCAGGGATGTCTTATTTGGCGAAGGGAGGTAAAGTCAAACAGAGTGCTCTTCTTGTTTTTGTAATCGCACTGTTATCTGTTTGCTTTGTATGGAGCGGTCGCCGTGTTTACGCGACGATTTCCTGGATGAGGCAATAACCGCGATTTCTTACGGCACGGAACAATCGCTCACCCTTGCTGGCGCTTTTGAATTTGTCTTGCAGGCGACTCAGGCACATCTCCAGGCCGCGATACTGCTCCGGCTCTCGGCCGATGCTGAGGATCAGGTCATCGCGACTGACAACACGCTCTTCATGGTTAAGCATTTTCTTGACCAATGCTGTTTCCAGGCCAGTCAGACTGATTTCGACGCCTTCTTTGCTCAGTGCGCCCTGATCATCATCAAGATGCCAGGTTTCGCTGCAAGGCGTGTCGTCCATGATGACTGGAGGCGTGTTTGCCGGAACGCTGTGAAATGGATTCGCCGACTGTGCAGCCAGCCATTCGGACTCAAGAGTGGCCAATATTCGCTGTGTGTCATGTTCAATCGTGCGGGCGACGTTTCTTCGGGTGCCGTTTGCGTAGGTGAACTCCATCAGCATGGGGGCGGAAGAGGGCGAAGTAGCACCTTCAATAAACATTTGTGCCTGAGACGTACCAAACGAATTGAAGCGCTTGCTGGACAGCATGCTCTCAAGTTCACGCTGAGAACTTGTACTGTGAGTCACGACAACAAAATATTTTCTTGGGAGGGTTGTACTAGTTTCCATGTCTCTCTCCTAAATACACACCAAAAATGGCTAAAAGATAAATCGGCAGGCGAGCAATGACTTCCTTGGAAGTAATCGATAGGCAGGGTCTGGGCCCAATGATAGCTCTCGATGAATTCCACTCGATCTGCTGCTATGTTGTTGAATTTATTATTATGTTGGCGTGCTCATTCAAGCGCTTTGTTATTAGTAGGCGTGAGGTATAACTAGAGCTATATGGTTGCATCAGACGATCCTTCGTAAGTATGCAAAAGGGAGGGTGCCCTTGAGTCAGGCAGTCGATATCAGACCGCGCATCAGGCGATAGCCGTAGCCGCGGATGCTCTGAATCGCGTTCGTACCATACATGTCCTTGATTTTTCCACGCAAGCGGCTGATTGATTTTTCCAGCGCCCTGGGATCGTAGAAATTGGTATTGAGCCCCATGATATCGGCGATTTCATCGTGGCTGAGGATGTGATTACTGGTTTGCGCAAAGGCTTCCAGGATCTTCATTTCAGCGAAAGAAATATCCAGCTTCTTGCTGGTATCCATCAGGCAGATACGAGTGGGGTCGAGTGTCAGATTGACTTCTCTTTGCCATTCTTCACTGTTGAAGAATTCGCCAAGTGACTCGGCGCCATCGTCGCAAGGAGTGTTGACCTTGATACAAAAGTCCGCCCCGGCTAGAAAATACTTGATCTTGTTGAAGGCGCCGCGACCGGTGATGACCGCACAAATGATAGGTTTCAAGTTGTCAGTGCGCAGGCTCTCCACCAGCGCAAGATTCTCTTCAAGAGCCTGGGGGCTGTCGATGACAATGAAGATGGCTCGATACGAACCAGGGTGTTCATTCTGCTCATATGAACTAGTGTAGGCGTTGGCATCCAGTGCCATATCGCTTCGTATGTGCCGGGCGATCAGCGCTCTAAAGTGTTCAGCCACGCCACGGGTTCGACCCAGAGTGAGAACGCCGGGTTCGTCGTTTGTCGGGCGCGGACTTCTAGTCGCCAAGTTCCCTGAGAGCATCATGCATTGACTCGAATTAAGTGCTGACATCGGGATGTTAAAGCACTAATTCTCATCTGTGACTGACAATTGGTAACATTCACGCGATTTTTAGACGTGGCTCCCGAGTTTTATAACAATAATTAAGCATTCCATGCTTTTAGTTGATTTTCTCGAGGTGCTGAACTAGCTGCCAGATGGTGGCAATATGAAATTGTGCCACTGTTTTGAATCAGTGGCCATTACTGGTCTGTGTCCTTTTGCCATTATCTAGCCATCGAAGAGAGTGTGATATTGATCACACTTTTCCCGGTTGGCAAACTTTTTCTATTAAAGTGCCTGAATATTTTTCGAGTAGTTCGTACGCGGACGATTACTAACATGGCTTGAGTGTGTCTTTTGATAAGGCATATTCTGCGTCGCCTACTCAGCAATGGGGCGATACGGCAATTGTTTCAATACCGATACTCAATTTCTGAGTGCAGTTTTAACGGGTCGCTCGCCACGAGCACTCTGACGGAGGATTAATGGATTTCTGGACCCTTTTCCAGGTGTTGATATTAGGTGCGGTAGAGGGCCTGACCGAGTTCCTGCCTATCTCAAGTACCGGCCACCAGATTATCGTCGCCGACTTGCTGGATTTCGGCGGCGAACGTGCGATGGCCTTCAACATCATTATTCAACTGGGGGCCATTCTTGCCGTCGTCTGGGAGTTCCGGCCGAAGATCTTCGCCATCGCCAAAGGATTGCCCACTGAGCGTAATGCTCAGCGCTTCACCCTCAACTTGTTGATCGCCTTTCTCCCCGCCGTTGTACTGGGAGTATTGTTCGCTGACAAAATCCATCAATACCTGTTCAACCCCATCACCGTCGCTGTGGCTTTGGTCGTCGGCGGTGTTGTGATGCTGTGGGCCGAACAGCGTAATCACGTCGTGAGTGTCGATCACGTCGACGACATGCACTGGTCTGACGCGCTAAAGGTCGGTTTCGTACAATGCCTGGCGATGATTCCAGGCACCTCGCGCTCCGGCTCGACCATCATCGGCGGCCTGCTGTTCGGTCTGTCGCGCAAAGCCGCCACCGAGTTCTCGTTCTTCCTCGCCATGCCGACCATGGTCGGCGCTGCCGTGTACTCTGGCTACAAGTACCGCGACCTGTTTCAGCAAAGTGACCTGCCAGTCTTCGCCCTCGGCTTCGTTACTGCGTTTGTTTTCGCGATGATCGCCGTGCGCGGCCTGCTCAAGTTCATCGCCAACCACAGCTACGCCGCGTTCGCCTGGTATCGGATCGCGTTTGGCTTGCTGATACTGGCAACGTGGCTGTTCGGCTGGGTGAACTGGACGGAGGCAGCGGCGGGATGAGGATCAAGCCAGGCGAATCAGCTCGCCTGGCCAGTTTGAGGGGAGGGCATCAACGGCCTTCAAGCAACTCCGCCGCCTGATCCAGCAACGCCAGCGGATCCTTGGCCTTGTGAATATCCACCGACAACAACTGACGAAACTTGCGCGCCCCCGGGAACCCGGTGCCCAAGCCCAGCACATGCCGCGTGATGTGATGCATCGAGCCCCCGGCTTGCAAATGCTCGGCAATATAAGGCCGCAACTGCGCCAGCGCCTCAGCGCGGCTGATCACCGGCGCTGAACTAGCAAACAACTGCTGATCCACCTCCGCCAGCAAATACGGATTGTGATAAGCCTCACGCCCTAGCATCACCCCGTCGAAGGTCTGCAAATGCTCATGGCAAGCCTCTATCGTCTTGATCCCGCCGTTCAGTACAATCTCCAACGCCGGAAAATCCGCCTTCAACTGCGCGGCAACGTCATAGCGCAACGGCGGGATGTCGCGATTTTCCTTCGGCGATAACCCCTCCAGAATCGCAATCCGCGCATGCACTGTAAAACTGGTACACCCGGCATCCCGCACCGTCCCGACGAAATCACACAACTGCTCGTAACTGTCGCGCCCATTGATCCCGATCCGATGTTTCACCGTCACCGGAATCGACACTGCATCGCGCATCGCCTTCACACAATCGGCCACCAGTTGCGGATGCCCCATCAGGCACGCACCGATCATGTTGTTCTGCACACGATCGCTTGGGCAGCCGACATTGAGATTCACCTCGTCATAACCGTGTTCCTGGGCCATCCGCGCGCAAGCGGCCAGATCCAGCGGAACGCTACCGCCCAACTGCAACGCCAGCGGATGCTCGGCTTCGTTGTGACGGAGGAAACGTTCGTGATCGCCGTTAAGGAGCGCGCCGGTGGTGACCATCTCGGTGTAGAGCAGGGCGTTCTTCGACAGCAGGCGTAGGAAGAACCGGCAATGGCGGTCAGTCCAATCCATCATCGGGGCCACGCTGAAGCGGCGAGACAGCGTAGGCATTGGTTTTACTGGGCTAAGGCTCTGATTCTGTACCATTTTACTCAACGTGTTTTCGGCGTGTTTTAGGGCGTTTTCAGGCGTTTTTCAGGTCTCGGTGGTACGATGTACCACTTCAAAACTGACGCGTACCACTTTCGATATGGCAGCTATCAGGGCAAGAAAACTGGCGGATGGGTCTGTGAGCTACACCGCTCAGATCCGCATCAAGCGTGATGGGGTGCAAGTCTACCAAGAGAGCCAGACCTTCGCCCGAAAACAGGCTGCGCAGGCGTGGGCGCGTAAGTCGGAACTCGATGAGCCTGGTGCGATCGAGCGGGCAAGCCGCAAGGGCGCCACTGCCAAAGCGATGATTGATCAGTACCTGCGCAAAGTTGAAAGCGCGTGGCCGCATAGCATCGAGATGCTCTGTCCAGCCAACGCGCCACCAGCGGCCCCACCACCTAGGATAGTGCCTTGGCGCCCGGCTTCTTTAGGTTTGTTCTCGGCGGCGTTTTTCAAGGTTGTTGTCGCGTCGCCGTCTAACTATGCCGCTCTTTTCTCGGTCTGCTGCTGCCGATCCGGGTTCAACATCACAGTGCCCATCGGCTCCCAGTTTCTTGTCTGGCCAGACC